>JBEKIA010000007.1:0-34534 GCA_050011995.1 Verrucomicrobiota bacterium | reverse complement strand
CACCGTGGAATCACCAGCGAGCTGTACGGGGGCGGCCCGGAGTTGCGCCTGGCGCAAGAGATGCTCCTGGGTCTTGGCGGATGGCGGCTGCTGGACGCGCTGGGCATCCATCCCGAAATCTGTCACCTGAATGAAGGCCATGCCGCTTTCGCCGTGCTGGAGCGCGCCCGCAGTTTCATGCAGGAGAACCAGCAACCCTTTGCCGTGGCGCTGGCCGCCACGCGGGCGGGAAACCTCTTCACCACCCACACGGCCGTGGCCGCCGGCTTTGATCGTTTCGCCCCGGCCCTCATCGAGCAATACTTCGGCCGGTACGCCAGGGAAAAGATCGACATTTCAGTCCATGATTTGCTGGCCCTGGGCCGCCAGAACCCGAACGACTCGTCGGAGAGTTTCAACATGGCCTATCTGGCCATCCGGGGGAGCGGGGCGGTCAATGGCGTGAGCCGCTTGCATGGGAAAGTCAGCCGGCATCTCTTTGAGCCTCTTTTTCCGAACTGGCCGGCTGAGGAAATCCCCATCGGACATGTGACCAACGGAGTTCACATGCCAACCTGGGACTCGGCGGCCGCCGACGATCTCTGGACCAAGGCCTGTGGAAAGAACCGCTGGCTGGGAACGGCGGAAAACCTGGAGCGGGACATGCGCCGTGTCTCCGACGCCGACCTCTGGCAATTTCGCATGGCCGCCAGCAAGTCGCTGATTGACTACGCCCGGCAACGTCTGGCCCGGCATTTCTCCGCGGCCGGGGCGTCGCCCGAGGAGGTCGAGGGGGCGAAGCATCTCTTCGATCCCAACGCGCTGACACTGGGCTTCGCGCGGCGCTTCGCCACCTACAAACGACCGAACCTGCTGCTGCACGATCCAGATCGCCTGCTGCGCCTGTTATCCAATCCGCAACGCCCGGTGCAACTCATCCTCGCGGGCAAGGCCCATCCGGCAGACCTGGCGGGACAAGCCCTGATTCAGAGATGGATACAGTTCATTCGCCGGCCCGAGGTTCGTCCCCATGCGATCTTCCTCAGTGACTACGACATGCAATTGACCGAGCGTCTGGTGCAAGGGGTGGATGCCTGGCTCAACACCCCGCAGCGGCCCTGGGAGGCATGTGGAACCAGCGGCATGAAGGTGCTCGTCAACGGAGGCATCAATCTGTCGGAATTGGATGGCTGGTGGGCCGAAGCTTACGCGCCGGATCTGGGATGGGCGTTAGGGGATGGCCAGGAGCATGGCGATGATCCGGCTTGGAATGCCACCGAAGCGGAGACACTCTACGAGTCTCTTGAACGCAAGGTGATTCCCGATTTCTATAACCGGGATGGGCAGGGAATTCCAACCGCCTGGGTGGCGCGGATGCGGGAAAGCATGGCGCGATTGACCCCGCTCTTCTCCGCCGAGCGCGCGGTGCGTGAATACACCGGGCAACACTACCTTCCCGCTGCCGCCGAATTGCGTTCGCGCGTTGCCAATAAAGGCGCAAGCGGCAGACAAATGGCAGATTGGCAGCACAGTCTGGCACAGAAATGGGGCGCGCTGCGCTTCGGCGAAGTGAAGGTGGAAACCAAAGATCAGTTGCACGTCTTTGACGTTCAAGTTTATCTCAACGACCTCGACCCCAAGGCGGTGCAAGTCGAGCTTTATGCCGACGGCGTCAACGGAGGCAGCCCGGCGCGGCAGGAGATGAAGAACCTCCGCCCACTGGCCGGCGCGACCGGCGGCTACGTTTACAGCGCATCGGTGTCCGCGGCCCGTCCGCCGGGGGACTACACGGCGCGAGTGATACCGCGCTGCGACGGCGTCGCCATCCCTCTGGAAGCCGCTCAAATCCTATGGCAGCGAGGATGAAGGCGCAGATCGGTTGGCCGAACAGGGGTTTCTTGACCGCCAGGATATGGAGCTTTCCATCTCCCTGGTTTCAGACGCATGGGGTGAACACCCCATAGCGCGGGCCATGCTCTTCAAACTATTGTCACGCCATTACAGGTATGCCTATGAGCTCCGCCGGCGCAAAATCATCGGATAATCAGGCAATCGTTGCGACCGATCTGACAAAATGGTTTGGCGAAGGCGCAACCAAGCTGACGGCGGTGAATAGAGTCGCCCTGGTGGCTTACTTTGGCGAGATGCTCTTCATCGTCGGCCCCTCCGGCAGCGGCAAGACCACCATGCTCAGCATGATCTCCGGCATCCTGCGCCCCAACGCGGGCAGGGTGACCGTCAAAGGGGCCGACATTTGGAGTTTCAGCAATGACCAACTCGCTGATTTCCGTCTGAACACAATCGGCTTCGTCTTCCAGGACTACCATCTTTTCCCGCGGCTGACCGCGGCCGAGAACGTCGCCATCCCGCTGATCCTGAAGCAGCGCGACTGGAATGAATCCATCGCCGAGGCAAGAAAGCACCTGGAGATTGTCGGCCTCAAAGACCGGGGCGAGATTCTGCCGGTGAAGCTTTCGGGCGGCGAGCAACAGCGCGTGGCCATCGCGCGCGCGATCATCAGCAGCCCGGAGATCCTGATTCTCGACGAGCCGACCGCCTCCCTGGACGGGGACACCGGGCGGATGATCATCGCCTTCGTCAAGGAGAAAATACTCAATGAAAAGCGCTGCATCCTGATTGTCACCCATGATGCGCGCATCCACGAATATGCGGACCCGACGCCCGTCTTTCAAGGCAACAGTTTGTGGTACGTCCGCAAGGTCCTCAAGATCGAGCCTTTCGACATTTTCAGGGGATAGGCGAGCCTGTGATACAAATAGGATTCCCACTCTTATGAGATTCAGACTAAAGCAACCTTTTGTGGCCGGAATGCGGCAAGTTGTGGCAAAAGCAATTGCCAGCCATCGGAAACTGCCGCCGTTTCTCGCCCTCCTGGGGCTGGCCGCGCTCGCCGGCGGTTGCGCCGCGGTTTCCGCGCTGCCCGTCACGTCGGTCATTGGCTCGCCGAACGCAGCGGCGCTGGAAATCCACAACAACACCGACGTGCGGCTGCAGGCGAAGAACTTCATCGTGATCAAGACCAACGTGATGGGACAGAGCTCCGGCTTCGCGCTGTTTGGCATCCTGACGATTGTTCCCGCAAAATTCACCAAGGCGATGAGCCGGCTATACGCGCAGGCCGACATGCAAGCCGGCCGTCCGCAGACGCTGGTGAATCTGGTCATGGAGAAGGACGCCACCTATTTCATCCTTTTTTCCCTCCCGCGAACAGCGATTCGCGCCGACGTCATCGAGTTCATTCCGCCAACCGCCATGGATATCCAGCCGCCGCCGGAGTGATGACCAATTCGCCTTGCCCTCCGCTTCTCTCACATTTTCAGGGGGACAAGGGGAAAAAATTCTTCAGAGGATTCTCTGCCCGCCGCGGCGCGCGCGGAGCGCGATCCCTGCCGGCCAAGACTGTTGCGTTACGGTAAAATCCTCACTTCCCCTGCGGTTTGCGTCCGATCCAAAGGCCGTCGGCGCCGGCGCGCCATTCCAGTTCCGGAATCGGGGGCGGTCCGGCGTTCGGAATCTCCACGCGGTCCTGCGGACGCATTTTTTGGATCCACGGCTGCCAGGTGGGCCAGTCCCAATGATTCCATTGCATATTGCGGAGAATTTTCAAATCCTCCTCCGGCATCAGCGCCGGCTCGAAGCCCAGGATGTAGCGCCAGCGGGCCTGCGGGTTGTGATAAAACGTGTCGTAAAAAAACGACATGTCGGCGCTGTAGAAAATGCCGTCCCCTTCCGGCAGCCAGCCTTGCAGGGCCGGGTTGCTGCCATCCAGGAAAGGCTCACGCAGGTTCTTTGTAAAGCGGCTCTTGCTGTCGCTGGTGCAATCCAGAAAGAGCGCGGCGGCCAGCAGGCCGCAAAACAGCAGGCGCCGGCCCGACTCGGCGGGCCATTCCTCCGCCATCCAACCGTCGAATTGCAGCGCCAGCCACACCAGCGCCGCCGGCAGGCCCCAGTCCGCCCAGAAACGGTCCGCCTGGAACCCCAGCGTCCAAAAAATGGCGATCATCCAGAAAACCGGCTGGCGAAGAAGGCCGCCGCTTTCCATGAACTGGCTGCCAGCCTCCTCTCCCCGGCCCTCTGTTCCGCAAGTTTGCGCAGGAGAGGGAGAAGAAGGGCGCGGCGGTTCGGCGGCGCAAGGCGCGTTCGCATCCCGGGGGATTCTCCCGCTCTGTTGCTGGCGGCGCCAAAGATAAACCAGCGCCAGAACGGCCAGCGTGTAAAACTCCCCGTCGCCGGGTTGGAACTCGCCCACCAGCAGCCATGCCGGCGCGTGTTCCCGATAGACCGCGGCGGCCATATACACCGCTCCATACAAAAACGCCGCCGGCTTGCCGGAGAGCAGCGCCCCCGCGATGACTCCCGCCGCCCAGCAGCCCGACAGCCGGAGCGCTTGCCGCCAGGCTCCCGCCAGCAAAAAGCCGCCCAGAACGAACACCCACAAATACCACGTCCCATGCACCCAGACGGAAAGAGCGAACCCCGCTGTTGTCAAAACTATTTTTTGCCAGGACGGTTTCTCCGCCCGGTCCCGCCCCCAGGCGAAAAGGATGCCCGCCAGCACCCCTTCGCTCAACAGAAAGGGCCGTCCCTGGTCGAGCCGCAGCATCGTCTCGGGCACCGCCACCATTTGCGCCAGCAGCGCCGCCATCCAGGCCTCGGGCCGGCGCAGCCACGGCAACCCGGCCAGAAAAACGCACAGCATCATCGCCGCCACGGAAAAACTCATCAGCTTGTCCTCGTTCCACCCGGCCAGGCGATGGAGACGGCGCAATATCCAATCCCAGCCGGGGCTGTGATCAATCTTGTATTCCGGCCGGAGGACGACGATCTGGTTGTACTCCTTGTCCGTCATCACCTTGGCCACATGGCGCCGGGCGTCTCCGGCCGGGACAAATCCATACGAGAGAATCTGGAAAACGATGAGGATAAAAGTGGCCGGCACGGCGATCCAGACCAGCAGCGGAACCCAGCGTTGCAGACGGCTCGAATTCATGGCAACCGGCCGGTTGGACCGGCAAGGCAGGGCGGGCACTCCGTTGCCCGCCGCGGCGCGCACGGAGTGCGCGCCCTGCCACGCGAAACTGGCGCGTTATAATTCATGGCCTGGGTTGCGCAATTTCTGCAGCGCGGCCAGGGCGGCCTGGCTTTCCGCGGACTTTTTGCTCTTGCCGCTGCCGCGGCCCAATTCCTGTTCGTTGTGCCGCACCACGCACTCGAACAACCGGTCGTGCTCCGGCCCGGTCACGCAGACCACCTCGTAAAGCGGCGATTGCGGCGAGGCGGCCTGAAGCATTTCCTGCAATTCGCCCTTGGGATTTTCCAGCCTGGGGATGGACGTCAACTCGCCAAACGCCTCATGGAAAGAACGCAGCACAAAGTCCTGCGCCGCCCCGAATCCGCCGTCCAAAAAAATCGCCCCGACCAGCGCCTCAAAACCGTCCCCCAGCGCCGAGGCCCGGCCCCGTCCGCAATTGGCCTCCTCGCCCCGGCTCAGGATCAGATAATTCTGCAGCTCAATCCGCCGCGCCTGGTCCGCCAGCGTCCGCCGGTTGATCATCTGCGCGCGCGCCTTGGTCAGCGGCCCTTCGCTCACCTCGGGAAACTTCTCAAACAACTCGCGTGTCAGCACCAGCCCCAGCACCGCGTCGCCCAGAAATTCCAGCCGCTGATTATGCTGCGAGGTCCGGTCCCCCTCATGCGCCACCGACGGATGCGTCAGCGCCTGGCGCAACAACCCGATGTTTTGAAATTCATACTGCAGCCGCGTCTGGAATGTCCGCAGATCGGACACCCCGGCTGCGGGAGTTTCGGGCGCTTCAAGGGGCGGTTTCATGGCAGGCGGGCGCGCCGCCTTCGGGCGCGGACGCGGCGGCGGCCTCTTCCCCGCCCACCGGCGGCGCCGGCGCGGGGACGGCAGGCGCGGCCGCCGGCGGGTTCAGCAACCGCGAGATGTCTCGCTGCACCTCTTCCAGTTCATCGAGCCGCAGGTTCGGGTCGGTGATCGTAAAAACATCCCCCGTCCTGGGCTGCTCATAAATGAAGACCCGCGCGCCGTCGCGCTGGAATTGTTCCTTCACTTTGAGAATGCGCTTGCGTTCCAGCATCACCGCCAGGATGAAACAAACCGGCCCGTCCGTGGGCTGGCCGGCGGCGATCAATTTGCGCAGCAGCTCCTCGGCCGTTTCCCGCCGGATGGCCTCGGGCGGCGCGGCGGGGGGCGGATGATAAATGCTCTGCCATTGGGAGATAAACCCCTTCCGGTCCGCCGTTCCCTCCCCGTACTGGGTGTTCCAGCATTGGCTGCAAACATCCATGCGCAGGTACTGGTGGCGTTCCTCCAGCAAGAGCGTCTGGCAGCGCTCCCCGTCGGCGAAAGGCTTCTCACACGACTGGCAAACATGCGAGCGGGCTTGGATATTCCATTCGTTCATCAGATATTGGCTGCCGCATTATTGATGACCGCCCGCAAATTTCAAGACACAAACTTGCATTTGGCGGGAAATAAGCCCCGCCCGCGGGCGGTTCCGCGCCCGCTTTGCAAGATCTCCCCCGATGGGCCGTATGGGTGAGAAGACGCATCGCGGCAAAGTGCCCATGACGTTGCTGCGGCCGACGCGCGCGGGCCGGGCGGCGTTTGACGGGTATCGCAAGGGGTTGATGGCCGCGTTTTAGCCGCGGGTCCATGCGGAACCGAGGGCATCTTGACGGCCACCGGCTCCCGCATCATCTTGTCTGCATGAGAACCACCCAGACATTGGGTCAGGCCGTGGAAACGCTGCTGCGCGAGACGATGCGCCGTGTCCGGCAATCCTGCCGGCATCCCGTCTCCGGTCTGGCCGGCGGGCGGTGGGCCGGGAAATGAAAAAGTACTGGCATGTGATGAAAATCGGGACCGAGAACATGCTCGTGTACCGCTTCAATTTCTTCTTTCGCGCCGCCGTCTCGCTCCTTCCGCTCCTGGCCACCATTTATCTCTGGCAAACCATTTACCGCGGGCAAAAACCCGAGGTGGCCGGCTATTCCCTGGCGGCCATGATTTCCTATTACCTGCTGGTCACCATCGTGGACACGCTGACAGCCGTCAACGAGGACGACTGGCAAATTGCCGCCGACATCAAGGACGGCAATATCAGCCAGTTCCTGCTCAAGCCCATAGATTACCTGGCCTACCGGATTTGCCTTTTTCTTTCGGGAAAATTGATTTTCGCCGCCGTTTCGATCGTGCCCGTCGGCCTGTTCATGTTTTGCTTCCGCCATTATTTTGTCGCGCCGCCGGGCTGGGCGCTGACCGGGTGCTGTCTGTTGTCGGTCCTGCTGACGGGCCTGTTGCAATTCTTCATGTCGTACACCATGGCGCTGCTGGCCTTTTGGCTGCTGGAGGTTTCGACGATCATCTTCATACTCTTTGCCTTCGAATACATCGCGGGCGGGCATTTGTTTCCGCTCAACATCCTGCCGCCCGGGCTGGAGATGGCGCTCAATTGCACGCCGTTTCCCTACCTCCTTTATTTTCCCGTCAGCGTTTATCTGGGCCAGGTCCGCGGGGCCGAACTGGGGCGCGGCCTGATCATCCAAGCCGGATGGGTGATCCTTTTTTACTTTGTGGCGCGCTGGGTCTGGCGGCGGGGAATCCGCACTTACACGGCGGTGGGAGGATGAGCTTCCGGAGCGCAAAACCTGCCGGCCAACTGCGGCGGCACCTGGGCATTTACCACGCACTCTGGCGCAATTCGGTCGCGCGCGAGATGAGCTTCAAGAGCAATTTCCTCCTTTGGCTGGTGGTGGAATTCCTCTGGTTCGGCCTGCAATTGAGTTTCATCAGCGTGATTTACCTGCACACCGATCACATTGGCGACTGGACAAAATGGCAGGTGTTGATGCTGGTGGGGGCCAGCCATTTCATCCAGCAGATTTTCCAGGCCTTTTTCCTGACCAACTGCACCCAGCTTTCCGAACTGATCCGCACCGGCAAACTGGATTTCATGCTGCTGCTGCCGGTCAACACGCGGTTCTTGATTTCCCTGCGGCAGGTGGACTTGGGCGGCTTTGTCAACGCCGCTTCGGCGCTCGCGGTGGTGGCCTACGCCGCCCGGCAACTGCATCTGGCCCCCTCGGCGGGGCAGGCGGTTGGTTTTCTTCTCCTGTGCGGGGCCGGGATTGTGGTGCATTACTCCCTGATGTTCCTGCTGGCCAGCGTGGCTTTTTGGACCGTGCGGGCGCAGGGCATCGTGTGGGGTTATTACAACCTGTTCAACATCGCGCGCCTGCCCGATGCCGCCTTTCACGGCTTCTTCAAGGCCTTTTTCCGCTTTGCCATCCCGATGCTGCTGGTGGCCAACGTGCCTGTGAAACTGTTGATCCGGCCGTTCGAATCGCCGTGGGAAATGGCCTTGCTGGTTGGGATGAGCGCGGTTTGTTTCGCCCTCTCCGAGCTTTTCTGGCGCGTCTCCGTCAAGCGCTACACCAGCGCCAGCGCGTGAAAAGCCGGTTCCTTGCCGTGTTGACTGGAATGGAGATGGTCAACGCTTTCAAGGCGCCATTTCGACAAAGGTCTTGCGGCGCCAAGCCCGGAATATTTCTGTTGACTGTGGCATAGGTCTGCCGCAGAACCACGGTATGAGCGCAAATACCAGTCCTGCCTTCGATCTCCGATTCATTATGGTTGTGTCTCTCCAGCTTCTTTTCAGTGGCGCATTCGCCAGCGCCGAATCCTACGATCTGCTGGCCGTCAAAGGCATGGAGGCTTTCGGAGGCTCGGCGGCGGCAAAGGAACTTCTCGGCAAAAACGGCTTCGTGGTCGCCGCCCCCGTCTTTAAGCAGATTTTTGAGGCTTACCTCGCAAGCCCGGAGACCAAGGAGCCGTATGATACTAATCGGATCTCCAGGGGAAATTCGTTGCCGTCCATCATCACCACCGATTCGGCATGGGACACCTGCCATTTCCTGCTGGAAGAAGGCGTGAAGGGAATGGAAGAAATTCAGAGCCACAGGTTGCTCGATTTCTCACGACGCCTGCTGACCGCCGCACAGGATCCGAAAACCGGAAACAGCGACCTGCTTATGTTCGCTTCCGTCGGCCTCGCTTTGCAGGACGAGCAATACCGGCAATCGCTCGCGGCGGACGCAAAGGGCATCGTGGACGGATTGCGGGCAGGCTCCTCGCCGGTCAGAGTTCCCATGGGGTTTCCATTGTCGCCGCTCCAGTTTCGTGCGCAGAGCTTTTACACCCAGTCGCCCGAATTGAGCGATTACTTCGCCGCGCGGCAATGGTATGCCAGCGTCGTTTTCCGGTTGTCCAGTCTGCGGGAGACCAGAACCGCCGTCGCGCTCGCCGCCGTGGTGAACGGCGACGCAGAACTCCTGGCATTGTGGAAGCAGTTGTCCGACCCCCTTGACGCGCTCCTTGCTTCCGCCGAAGACGGAACGATTCGCGAATATGGGGACGCGACCGCAGCCATTCTGGGAACCAACCGCTGGGATGGTTCCATCACGGATCGCCAGGTTGCCGCAATCCAAATGAGGCTGGAAGCGCAACTGCCTTTCCCGCGCGTCAACGATCAATTGCTCTCGCCAGGGCAATACGCCGAATTCGCAAAACAAACCCGGGGATTTCGCCTGTTGCCTCCGCGGCAATTGCCCTGCGCGATTTGTTTTGGCAGCACGGTGGATCCAAAGATACCCGGCCGGATGTATCCTTCCGGTTTGGATTTTCTGGCGGCATCGCCGGTGCTGCGTTCGCCCGCCGCCGTGCGCGCGCTGCAAGGGGAGTTTGGAAAGGGTGTCAGCGAGCTAATCCTCAAGGCGGACTGCGGGCCGTTGCCGGATTCGCTCCATGGCGAAGCTATGCAATTATTGGCCACGCTTCAGAAACCATTGCCCGCGCAAGCGCCGGCGCCCATGCGAACCGAAGCCTGGTCGGACTTGCAACTTTGGACACAACTCGGCGCATGGGCCGAACAGCGGCACACCTGGGGAATGCATACGAAGTTGAGCGTGGAGTACCTGTTGCTGATCTCTCCGCCCGAGGGAATGGTGGCGCCTTACCCGGAGTTTTTCTCCGGTTTGGCGAAGCTGGCGCGCCGGACGGCGGAGGCGTTTGACAAGGCAGGACTTGACCAACGATTTGAGGTCAAAACCGTCGCGAGCCAGATGTTGGAACAGTTCGCTCGCCGGGAGAAATACTTCAGTGCGGGAACCATTGGCCAAATCTTGCAAGGATATGGGAACTGGGTGCAACTCGAGAATTTTCAAAGTCGTTATTTCGCCAAACAACGCGCGGAACTCCGCAAGGCCCTATCGCCTGACGCTCTCGAAAAACTCCTAAAGGACCTGGCGGATTTGGCGCGGCGTTGCGCTGAGAGCGGAGTGGCGAACGAGTCGGAAACAGATACGCTCAAGTTGTTCTTTGAGTGCAGAGAGAATGTGCCCCATCTGCTCAGCGATTTCGCCCCGGTCTGCGACCGGCTGGCCGCGTTGGCCAGCAAATCACTGGCCGGAGAGGCTCTAACCCAGGACGACGCCCAATGGATTGAACGGTACGGCGTCACGCTGGCGGGCTTTCATTTGTATTACGGAAATTCGTACGAGCAACCACGGGATGATTTCCCGATTGTGACGCGCGTTTATTCCAGCCCGTTGAGCGGTTCGATGCTCTATGTCGGGCTGGGCCGGCCGCAGGCGCTCTATGTGATTGCCCGGCATGGAGAATCCCTGCAGCTTTATCGCGGGGCGGTGATGGCGTATAGGGAATTTGTCCTGCCAAACGACCAGTTGCTGGACGATCAGTCCTGGCGCGAATGGATTGCCAGGGGCCATGAGCCGCCGGCCCTGCCATTCACCCGCAGCTTCCAGGCCGAAACCAGCGCCCCACCATTGTTCAAATGAGTGCTCTCTCCGAGCTTTTCTGGCGCGTCTCCGTCAAGCGCTACACCAGCGCCAGCGCGTGATGCCCCGCCGCCTCCGCGCCGGCATATTCCACTCTTAATCGTAATCCTAATCTTAATCCTAATCTTAATCTCCTTCGTCCATCCGGATTGAAATTCGGATTAAGATTAAGATTAAGATTAGGAAATGGAGGAGGGAGGAGGGCAAAGGCCCGGCCTCACGCGGGGTTGCTTTTGGGACGGCGGAGGATAGGCTGGCGTTGTGGAAAGGACCGAGAAAAGCCGGCTGGACCCGGCGCTGAAGAAACGCATCCAGGAATTGATCGCGCTGAAGGGCGGGGGAGCGGGGGCCAATCCCGACCTGGTGGAGGACATCATCGTCAATGCGCTCAAGTTGTTGACGGATGTGAAGGACCGGGGCGATGCGCGGGTGATCCGCACGGCGGTGCGGGAGTTGCGCCACGCCTTCCGGCTTTTTGCGCCCTATCGGGACACGCGCAAGGTGACAATCTTCGGGTCGGCCCGCACCGAGCCGGCCAAGGCGGAATACCGGGAGGCGGTGGAATTCGCCCGCCAGATGGCGGCGGCCGGTTTCATGGTCATCACCGGGGCGGGGCCGGGGATCATGCAGGCAGGACACGAAGGAGCGGGGCCGGAGCGGAGTTTCGGGGCCAACATCCGGCTGCCGTGGGAACAGGCGGCAAATCCGATTATTGACAAGGATGAGAAGCTGATTCACTTCAAGTACTTCTTCACCCGCAAGCTGACGTTTGTCCGCCATTCCGACGCGCTGGCGCTGTTTCCGGGGGGATTCGGGACGCTGGACGAGGGATACGAGGCGCTGACGCTGATGCAAACGGGCAAGGGGCGGCTGGTGCCGCTGGTGTTGCTGGACCGGCCGGGCGGGAATTACTGGAAAACATGGGACAAGAATATGCGCGAACAACTGTTGCGGGCGGACCTGATTTCCCCGGAAGACCTGCATCTGTACCAGATCGCCAGTTCCGCCGCCCACGCCGTGCGCATCATCACGCGGTTTTACCGCAACTATCATTCCAGCCGCTTCGTCAAGGACCTGCTGGTGATCCGGTTGCGGAATGCGCCGCCGCCTTCGGCCCTGCGCGGGTTGAACGACGATTTCGCGGACATCATCAGCGGGGAGAAATTTCAGGAGATTAAGGCGACCCCGCAGGAACGCGAGGACGACGATTGCCTGCACTTGGCGCGGATCGCGTTTGGATTTGACCGCCGCCAGTACGGGCGGCTGCGGCAGTTGATTGATGTGCTGAACAGTTTTTAACCACCTGCCAGCGGCTGGCTTTCATTTCGAAGCGGGGCAGCGTTCCGGCGGGGGCCAGCGCGATGGGAACGCGCAGATTGAAGGCGGCATGCAGGCCGGCCTGAACTCGCCGGACGACGTCTTCCGCGTCGGCGCAACCGGCGCTTAACTCCAGTTGCAGGGACAGTTCGGGCAAACTGGGGCCATGATCCACCTTGACCTGGTATTCGACAATCTCGGCAAAGCCGCGCAACAAATCTTCCATCGCGGAGGGATAGATGTTCACGCCCCGCACGATGAGCATGTCGTCGGCGCGGCCCAGGATGCCGCCCGCCAGGGCGAAATCGTGGCAGCCACAGGCGCAGGGCGAATCGGGCGAGAATTGCGGCGGCCGCGGACCGCCGCCATTGGAGGGAGCGGCGGCGCGCACCAGGTCGCCCGTGCGGTAGCGCAGGAGCGGGGAAGCCAGCCGGTCCAGGGTGGTCACGACCAATTCGCCCAGTTCGCCGGCGGGAACGGGGTTCCCCCCGGAATCAATGACTTCGGCAAGATACGCGGATTCGATAACATGCAGGACGCCGGCTTGGGCGGGACACTGGTGGCTGATGGGACCGGTTTCGGTCATGCCGTGATGGTCAAAAACACGCGCGCCGGGCCAGAGCTGTTCCAGCCGCCGGCGGGTGGCGGGAATGCTGCCGCCCGGTTCGCCGGCCACGATGATGAGACGGACGCGCGAAGAACCAAGGTCTATCTTCCCGGCGGCGGCCACTTCGGCCAGGCGGATGGCGTAACTGGGGGTGCAGCAGAGGACGCCGGCGGAGTTGTCAATAATCGCTTTGAGCCGGCCCTGGCTGCTCAGGCCGCCGCCGGGAAGGCAGAGGCAGCCCAGTTGCTGGGCGGCGTCGAAGGCGAGCCAGAAACCGATGAACGGACCGAAGGAGAAGGCGAAATAAACACGGTCGCCGGAGCGGACGCCGGCGAGGCGGTAAATCTTTTTCCAGCTTTCCACCATGGATTGCCAGCTTTCCGGGGTGTCCAGCCAGCGCAACGGGGCGCTGGTGGTGCCGCTGGTTTGGTGGAACCGGGTGCAGGAGGCGGCGGGATAGGTGAGATTGGAGCCGTAGGGAGGAAAGGCGCGCTGATCGGCGCTCAATTCCGGTTTGGTGGTGAAGGGGAAGCGGCGCAAATCGTCCAGGCTGGAGAGGCGGGTGTCCAGGCCGGCGAGTTTTTCCCGGTAAAAACGGTTGGCGGGAAGAATGGCGTCCAGCAACCGGCGCAGTTGAGCCAATTGTTGCGCGGCGATGGCCGGGCGCGTGGGAAACTTGTCCGCCATTTATTGCCCGGCTTGGGGCGCGGTTTGGAAGGCGGCGGCCGCCACGGCCGCCACGGCGGGCTTGGCCGCGGGCGCGGGCGCCGGCTTAAAGAACGTCACCAAACACCCGCCGGCCGCCGCCATGACGATGCCCAAATAGAACTGCCACGGAATGGCCGCCAAGCCATTCTTGGGCGGGTTTAACCAGATCGCGACGGCGGCGTTGACGATGGGCGCGCCGGCAAAAACAATGGACATGACCACGCCGGGCCTGCCGCCATTGCCGAAGGCCAGGAGCACACAGAAGGCGCCCGCCGCGCCGGCGACGCCCGCCACCAGCGACCAGCCCATGCCCGCGGCGGGATAGGCCCAATCGGCCTTGCGCGTCACCAGGATCGCCAGCGGGGCCAGGACGGCGGTGAGAAAATAGGCCAGCCCGACGAAGAGAAAGGATTTGTAGAGGGCATTGGTTTTGTCCGCCATCGCCACCTGCCCGCTGTGCAGGAAAATTCCGTAAAGTCCCCAGGAGAGGACCGTCATCAACGCAAAAATCAGCCAGTTCATATTCGTAAAACAAGGATGCGACCAAAACGCCTTAACATGATTACAACCGCTACATCTTCACATTAGCGCAAGACGGGCGTTTGCGCAAACAGAAAAATTTGCGGCGCCCATTCTGAATTATTCTCCGCCGCCCTCGACGAGTTTGATTTCCTTTTCGGTCAGGCCGTAAAGAAGCCAGGTCTACAGCCGCTCGCGGCCGGAGTAGCCGGTTTCCAGGTCGTGCCAGAATTCGATGTCGTCTTCGTCGCGCTCCCAGCAGAGGAACACTTCCCGGCCGTCGCGGAAGGAGGGGAAATCAATCAGGCCGCGCTTGAGGTCCTTGACCTGGATTTGGCGGCGGTGGAATTCCAGAAGAACATCGCGGCATTCGGCCAGGGTTTTCATGAGGTCGTTAACAGACTTGCCGCCGGCGTCGCAGCCCTGGTCCAGCAGGGCGCCGACTTTTTTGTCGAGGCTTTTCAGGCGGTCGGCGCATTTGTCCAGGCCATCCAGCCAGACGCGGACGTTGGGGAGGAGGGCGCGGGCTTCCTCGACGGTGTAATGTTTGGAAAATTGCGTGGGCATGGGGGATCAGGTGGCGCCGCCGCTCAACGCCTGGAGTTTCTTCTTGACCTCGTCGTTGGGTTCGACGGCGAGGGATTTTTTCCAGCTATCCATCGCCTTGCCCAACTGGCGGAGGGAGAGGTACACATCGCCCAGATGGTCGAGAATGGTGGCATCCGGCTCGGGGGACAGTTCGACGGCCTTGACCAGCCAGGGCAGGGCGGCCCGGGAGTCGTTCAGCTTGAACAGGACCCAGCCCATGCTGTCCAGGTAGGCGGCGTTCCTGGGTTCCAGCTTGCAGGCTTTTTCGATGTAGGCGCGGGCCTTGTGGAGCCGCTCGCCGCGGTCCGCCCACATGAAGCCCAGGTAGTTGAGGGCCTCGGCGTCGTCCGGCCCCTTGTCAATGCACTTTTGCAGGCAGTCTTCGGCCCGTTTGTATTGATGGGCGCGCTCGCAGGCGGCGCCGATTTGGAAATAGAATTGACGGTCGAGGCGGGCGGGACTGTTGGAGCGGGCGATGGCTTCGGCGGCGGTGAAGTGGCGCACCGCCTGGTCGAAATCCTGGAGCTGGAAGTTGACCAGGCCGTTGTAGAACTGGGCGTCGAAACTGTCCGGGAAACTGGAGCGCGCGCTCTCCAGGATTCGCAAGGCGTCGTCGCCGCGGCGCTGATCCGCCAGCACCAGGGCCAGGCGGTAGTAGGCCTGTTCCAGGCCCGGCGCCGAACGGAGGGCTTTTTGAAGGTCCTCCACGGCCTCGGGCAGCCGGCCTTGGGAGTGGGCCAGGACGGCCAGGTAATACCAGGCCATGGAAGCCTGGGGGAAGCGGGCGGGGTCGTCCTGCACGATGGCTTGGAATTGGGCGGCGGCGTTGGTCTCCTCGTGAGCGTCCAGGAGGATTTCTCCCAGTCTTTCGCGCAGGACATCGCGCAAGGTGGCGGAGTCAACGGCTTCGGCCACCAGCCTCCTGTAGATGTCGGCCGCCTTTTTCGGTTCGCCCAGGCGCGCGTAAACATCGGCCATGCGCTGCCAGAGGGCCGGGGCGGAGAATTTCATCCCGGCCGCGCGGTCCAGCAGCGTCACGGCGCGCAGACGCACGGGGTCCTTCTCTTTGTCCTGTGGTCCCCGGCAGGCGGCATAGAGGTTGGCCAGGGCGATCAGGTCGGCCGGGGTATTGCGGATGCGTTTGGCCGCTTGATCCAGTGTCTTGAGGGCCGCCGCCATTTTTCCGGTCCGCACAAGAACTTCCAGTTTGCCCTCGTAGTTTTGCAGGGAATTCGGCTCGCGGGCAATGGCCTTGAGGCTGGCGTCCATCGCGGCATTGGTCTTGCCGGCCTGCAAATCGGCCCGGGCCAGCAGGTTGAGGATGGGCGCGGAGACGTCGGGACGGCGGGCGACTTTGGACAGAAGGGTGACAGCCCTTTCGGGATGATGCCCGTCGAGAAGCCACTCGGCGACATCCCGCGCGGTCTTTTCGTTGCCCGGATCCGCCATGACGGAGCTGTAAAATTCCTCCATGGCCTGATCGTGCCGGCCGCTGGCCTCCCAGCTTTCCCCGGCGGCGAAATGGGCCAGGGCCTCGGGGTTGCCTTTGCCGGACGGCAAGGTTTCCACCGGCTCCTCCTCCTCCTCCGCGGGTTGGGCGGCGGCGGCGGCATTGGTGGCGGCGGCGGGCGGCGCGTTGGTCTGGGCGGAGGCGGTCTGGCGCGGCGGGACGCCGGCGCAACCGCACAAAAGCGCCCCCGCGCAAGCGAGGGAAAAGGCTGACGGACAGATCTTCATACTTGATACCGGGCACAAGCCAGCCTGGTCCGCTTGTGGGCGGACTGCGCCCGGCGCCCCGGGAATGCCAGCACTATAACCGCTCCGGGCTATTTCTGCCAGGTGCGCTTCTTGTGGCGGTTGGCGCGCAGCTTTTTGCGCCGCTTATGTTTATTGATTTTGCTTTTCCGGCGTTTTTTTAGTGAACCCATACTTTAATTTTGTAATTCGGTCTTAATATACCACCTTGTTGAGCGGATATTCAATAATTCCTTCCGCCCCGGCGGCTTTGAGGCGGGGGATCAATTCCCGCACGATTTTTTCATCAATGATGGTTTCCACCGCCACCCAGCCCGGCTGGCTCAAATGGGCGACGGTTGGATTGCGCAAGGCGGGGAGGGACAGGAGAAGCCGGTCCAGGTTTTTTTGCTCCAAATTCATTTTCAGGCCGACTTTGCTTTCGGCCTCCAGCGCGCCACGCAGGAGCAGGGCCAGGGTTTCTATCTTTTGGCGCTTCCAGGGGTCCTTCCAGGCGGTATGATTGACAATGAGCCGCGGGGTGGAGACCAGCAGGGTGTCCACAATCCGCAGCCGGTTGGCCCGCAGGGAGGCGCCCGTCTCGGTGATCTCCACGATGGCGTCCACCAATTCGTGGGCCTTGACCTCCGTGGCGCCCCAGGAGAACTCGACCTCGGCCTTGACGCCGTGCTTGCGCAGATAGCGCTTGGTGATGTTGACGACCTCGGTGGCGATGCGTTTGCCCTGCAAATCCCGCGGCGCGGTAATCGGGGATTCCTCCGGCACGGCCAGCACCCAGCGGGCGGGCTGGCGGGTCGCCTTGCTGAAGAGGAATTCCGCCACTTCCCGCACGTCCGAGCCGTTTTCCACCACCCAATCGTGTCCGGTGATGCCGCAATCCAGATAGCCGTGGGCGACATAGCGGCTGATTTCCTGGGCGCGGATGAGGCGGACCGCCATCTGCTCATCGTCCACGTAAGGGATGTACGAGCGGCTGTTGACCTGGATGTTGAAGCCGGCCTTGGCCATTTTGGCCAGGGCGGCTTCCTGCAAACTTCCCTTGGGCAATCCCATTTTCAAAATGTTCTTGGCCTCGTTACTCTTCATACGGCAGGGCGCTGCGTTTGACGCGGGGCCGGGAATACTTCTTGCCGGACTCCTTCACGCGCGTGACCGGGTTGATTGTCCACTGTCGGCGCGGCAATGCCAACTTTTTCTTTTTGGCTTTCATGCAGGGCGGGCGCGTCCGCGGTTTTATTGCCAGAGCGTTTGGCGGCCATGCACCCGGACCGCCCCGCGCGCCAGGGCGGCAATGGTGGCCGGATAAACCACCCGCTCGGCCTCCTGGATGCGCGCGTGCAGCGTCGCGGCGGTGTCGCCCGGCAGGACCGGCACCGTTCGCTGGGCGATGATCGGGCCGGTGTCAACCCCCTGGTCCACGAAGTGAACGGTGGCCCCGGTGACCTTCACCCCGTATTCCAGCGCCTGTTTCCAGGCTTCCAGGCCCGGAAACGCCGGCAACAAAGCCGGATGAATGTTCACCACGCGCTGCGCAAAGACCCGCAAAAACTCGCCTTTCAAAATCCGCATGAATCCGGCCAGCGCCACCAGGTCAACCCGGGCCTCTTGCAGCGCGCGTATATAAGCGGCCTCGGCGGCTTCATCCAGTTTGGCGCGGAACTTTCCCGGCGCGATAAAAACCGCCGGCAATCCGCGCTCGCACGCCTGCTGCAAAATCCCGGCGTCCGCCGCGTCGCTGATGACGATGGCGACTTGGGCCGGGATTTGGCCGGAAGCGCAGGCGTCGGCAATGGCGGCGGCATTGGACCCTTTGCCGGAACCCAGCAGGCCGAGCCGGAATTGTTTGCCGCCAGACATGCCTCTTACATCCCTCAGATTGCGTCAAATCGCAAGCCAGAACGGAAAGACACGCGGTCTTATCCCCTTTGCGCAATGGGTTGGGAAGTGTTAGGTTGAAGGCGCCGGAATCAGGTCATACGAATTGAAAGCGCTCATCTCGATTGCCAAGAAAACCGAACGGGTCTTCCTTGTCGGACTGGAGCTCAAGTCCGGCCCCAGTTGGCAGACGCGCGAATCCATGGAGGAATTGGCCGAATTGGCGGCGACGGCCGGCGGCACGGTGGCGGGAACGGGCACGCAAAAGCTGGAATCGCCCGCCGCCGGGACCTTCATCGGCAGCGGCAAAGCCAGGGAGTTCGCCGATTTTTGCCGGGGCAACGATGTGGATACGGTGGTCTTCGATGACGAGCTTTCGCCCGCCCAAAGCCGGAATCTGGAAAATGTCTTCGGCTGCAAGGTGCTGGACCGGACGGCGCTGATTCTGGATATTTTCGCGCAGCGGGCGCGGACGCGGGAAGGGAAATTGCAGGTGGAGCTGGCCCAGTTGCAGCATTTGTTGCCGCGCTTGACGCGCTTTTGGGGCCACCTCTCCCGGCAAAGCGGCGGCATCGGGATGCGCGGCGGCGAAGGGGAGTCGCAGTTGGAAACGGACCGGCGCCGGGTGCAGGAACGGATCGAGCGCATCACGGCGGACCTGCAGGCCGTGCGGCGCCACCGGGCCACGCAACGCGCCGGGCGGCAGCGCCAGCCCTGGCCGATGGCCTCGATTGTCGGCTACACCAACGCCGGCAAGTCCACCCTGCTCAACGCGCTGACGGGGGCGCGCGCGCTGGAGGAGGACAAACTGTTCGCCACGCTGGATCCGACGACGCGGCGGCTGCGGCTGCCGACCAACCAGAATTTATTCTTGACTGACACGGTGGGATTCATCCGCAAACTGCCGCACGGGCTGGTGGAAGCGTTCAAGGCGACCCTGGAGGAGGTGGCGCAGGCCGATCTGCTGGTCCATGTGGTGGACGCGGGGCATCCGCAGGCGGGGGCGCAGATCGCCGCGGTCAACACGGTTCTGGCGGAAATCGGCGCGGCGGGCAAGCCGACCATCATGGTGTTCAACAAAATTGACCGGCTGGAGGAGAGCAACGGCCTGCTGGCCAAGTTTCTGGAACAGTTCCCCAACAGCGTGGGCCTGTCGGCCAAAACGGGCGAGGGCCTGGCCGGCTTGATCCAGGAGCTGGGCACGCAATTGCGGCCCTCCCGCGAATTGGTGGAACTGGCCGTGCCGCACGGCGAATCCGCCGTCATCGCCCGCCTGCATGAAGTGGCGCAGGTGCTGGAACGCGATTACGCCGGGGAGAACACGCGGTTCAAAGCGCGCATTTCGCCCCATTATCGCCGCGAATTTGCCGCTTACATTGTCCGGCCCCAAAAAGGAGGCGGCAGGAAATAAGTGAAATGCGCCGGCGGCGCGGCTCAGTGCGCGGCGTAATAGTCGTCCACTTTCTTGGCGACATCCTTGAAGCCGACATCCACTTCGTAAATTTTTTTGTATTGCTCGATGGCTTCCTCTTTTTTGCCCATTTTTTCCAGGACCGAGCCGAGGGCGTAGGCGATCTCCATTTTTTCCTCGTCGAAAACCAGTTTTTCGGCGAGGGCTTGCTCCAGCTTTTTGACCGCGAGGTCGTTCATGTTGCGGCGGGCGAAGCATTGGCCGAGGCAGCTCAGGGCCTGGATGCGCCGGTTGGGATTGTTTTGCGCCTTCTGCATTTCCTGGATGGCTTCGGTGATTTTGCCGGCCTGAAAATAAAGCTGGCCCAGTTCAAAGCGGATGAGCAGGTCGCTGGGATACTTCTCCGCCCGCTCCCGGCATTCTGTCAACACAAAATCGTCGCGCTCCGCCTTGAGGCGGGCGGATTGTTCGGCGGAATCGGGCGCCGCGGCGTCCAACGCGGCGATGTCCTGGTCAAATTTGCGCACCGTGACATCGGCGATGGCTTTTTGCAGCGCGGCATCGGTCTGGCCTTCGGTGGCCACGATGCGGCGGTAGGCCTCCAGCGCCCGGTCGTACTCCTTTCTCTGGGTGTAAAGCTCGGCAATGGAGCGGAGCAGCTTCAAATTCTTCGGCTCATTGACCAGTTGGGCCTCGTATTCGTCAATCAGCCGCCGCGTGGTGTCCGTGTCCTTGACCTGGCGGTTCTCCTGTTCCAGCGCCACGGCCTGGTCCTTGTCCTTCAAAATATCGCGGTAAGACCCCTTGCCGTCGGAAAGGGCGTCGTAACCGCCTTCGGCCAGGGTTTTGGCGGCGGACATGTTTTTGAGTTCCTCGGACAACTTGATGTCGCCGGGGTTGAGGCGGACCAACTGGGCGAAAATCTGTTCCGCCTTGACCGCCTGGCCCGCCTGCGAGTAGGCGCGGCCGAGTTGCTCTTGGTATTCCTGGTCCTTGGGCGAATTCTTGGCCAGGATTTCGAGGGAGAGAATGGCGGTCTTGGGCAACTCGGCGGCCAGGGCGGCCTCGGCCAGGAGCTTGTGCCCCTGGGCGCTGTGGGGATCGGAATTGAGAATCTGCTCGGCGATCTTCAGAGCCTCCAGCGGGTCGTTGCGGAGGGCGAGCTGCCCCTTGGCGATCAAGGGCTGGGAACTGGCGCCGCTGACGAATCTCTTGAAAAAGCCGCCGCGGCTGCCCTCCGCCCTTTTATGCTGGGTGATGCGGAGAATCTGCCGGCAATCGAAAAAGGCCGGCTCCTGCTCCAGCAACGCGGTGAGGATTTCAATGGCATAATCATAATTGCGATGGTCCAGGGCCGCCTTTCCTTTTTCATACTGCTCGCGCAAGGGCCGGGGGATCTGACTCAAAGTTTTTTCTGGCATGGGAAAGATGCTATTCGGATTGCCGTAAAAATCCACAGGAATTTTACAAGGGAATCTTCCAATTCCGGCTTGCAAAAGGCGCGGCGGAATGCTTTGATATGGGAACGCCGGTTGCGCTTATGGTGGAATTGGCAGACACGCTACTTTGAGGTGGTAGTGGCGAAAGCCGTGCAGGTTCAAGTCCTGCTAAGCGCACCAAGCTCCCCCGGCGCCTCAAACCGCAACCGCTCCAGCGACTTCACCCGCGCCAGCGCCAGAAACCCCATCAGCAAGAGCACCGGCACCACCCCGTAAAAACCCCGGGGCAGTTTAAAACACTCCGCCTGCCAGTGTAACAATCCATTGGCCAGCAACGCCGGCAACGCCCACAACACTCCCCCGCCACTGACATCCCGTCCCGCTTCAAATCGCGCCGGCGCTTCCACCAGCCCGCCAAAGGCCGCCAGCACCCGTTCCTCCACCCGCACACAACCCATCCCCATGTCGGCCTGACTGTCAATGACACTCCGATGGCTTTTGTCCGCGAACGCTTCACTTTTTTTAATGGGCTCGACCAGACGTCCCGCCTGGATGGCTTTGCGCAGCGTGTCGCTTTTGATCCCCAGTTCCTGCGCCACCTGCTTGCGCCCGTGTCCCTGGTGGATCAACTCCTGGGCCTTTTGCAGCACCGCCGGCGTCAGCACCCGCCGTTGGCGTGCCGCCCGTCCCTTGAAAAACCCCGCCGCGCCGCCCTGCCGGTATTGCTTCACATACCGCTTCATGCTGATCGCGCTGATCCCAAAAGCCCGCACGATTTGCGCCTGGGTGCAATTGTCGTTGACCACCAGTTGGCTGGCGAACATCCGAAAGGAGGCCCAGTCGGTCTCCGGGTGCGAAAAAACCGGCATCGGCCCGTTGAAATAATAAACCGTTCCGTCCCTTTTGGCGAAGGACACCAGTTCGTTTATTTCGGTCACGTCGGACGGAAACATCGGCAATAAAGGCTGTGCCATATCACGCTTTCTGATTTTGGCCGCCTGGGCGCGGCCAGCTTGTGCGCGCAAAATGGTATCAGCCTCCAGTCCCAAGAGGAATCAAATCATGGCCGCAGCTTCGGTGTTCTGAAATTTGTCCTGCACCCGCAGATTGCCTTGCTGTAAAAAACGCTTGCTGGGCTTGCGGCCATGCGTTAGCTTGCTTCTGCGGATGGAAAAGCCCAGCCAGGGGGAGATGGAAACCGGCGAAAAAGAAACGATATGCAAACAAAGCATTTAAGCGGCAACGGGCCACTTTCTTTTGACATTGGTATAACGCCTGAAATTCATAAAGACGGTGATTGGTATGTGGCGTTTTGCCCGGAAGTGCCTGAAGCCAACGGACAGGGACGCACGCCTGAAGAGAGCGTGGAAAGTCTGAAGGAAGGCGTTCTTAGCATCATGCAAGACCGGCGAGAAGACGCTGCCACCCGCGCACAACGTGGCGCCAGTGTGTCAGAACCGGCTTGAAACGGCGCGAACTAATCCGGCACTTGGAAGCGCACGGGTGTCCGCTAAAACGCGACGACGGCCCTCACTCAGTTTATTGGAATCCCACCACTGGCAGAACCGAGTCGGTTCCACGCCACACAGAAATCGCAAAATTCACCGCACGGAAAATATGCCGTTGTCTTGGTGTGCCCGCCCCGCGTGATTAGAGCCGCGTTTGCGCGTTCAGGGGCAATTCGCGGGAGCACAGCCTCCAATTCACCGCGCCCGGACGCGCCAGCAAGGCCACGGCAAGCGATTGGACGGCGGACGGTTGGAAGAAGAGGGGACGGGAATCTCAGAACTTGGACTTGGAATGTTCGTGAATCAGCGTGTCCGCGATGTCAATGACGCTAAAAATGGATTGCTGAATGGCGAAAGCCGCCGCGATGGCCAGTCCTTCCACCATGATGGTGACCACAGACACCTGCCAGGCGGCCAGCTCCAGCCCTTTTGCCCAGCTCCAAACAACGGGGGTGAAGGAAATCGTGGATATGATGGAAACCAGAAGGCAAATATTTATGAGAAATCGAATTGCCGGATAAGCGGAATTGGAGCGGATGAGGGCGAGATGGGCTTTGACGCGCTGCCGGGCCGTCACCGTGTTGGGGATGAAAAGCGGGGTTTCCATTTTGCAATGAGGACATTCCAGGCGGGTGCCGGGCTGAAAGCCCTCCGATTCAAATTCAATATGGCCGTTGCAATGCTGGCAGGAACATTTGACATTCATGTTTTTCCTTTGGTTGGCTTCGTGTTGGACTATCCACCTGCGGCGCGGCGATGTCCAGCGGCTTATCAGCCGCCGGAATGCAGGGGGCGCATTCCACCCGCCTGCTCATGAGTGTTTTTCTGATGCCCGCGCTTTGCACCCTGGTGGCCCGCCCCGCCAACCGTCTGGAGGTGCAGCCCCTGGCCCGGCGCCTTGTGATCCGGTCACACACCCTTGCCCAATCGTGCTGCGGGTTTTTGCTTGATTTTTACGCGGGGCCGGGGCACCAATATTGTGGTGTCGCATAAGAACTTGCAATTAGCCCCTGTTTTTTCATGAACAACTGTCGCTGCCTCTTCGTTGGCGGGGTGACGGTGTTTTTGTTCTTGACGAACGCTTCGCGCGGAGGGGATTGGCCGCAGTGGCTTGGGCCGCGGCGCGATGGACACGCCGCCGCGGATACTCCTGCCATCGAGAAGCTGGCCCCGGAGTTGAAAGTCGTCTGGCGGAAGAAAATTGGCGGCGGTTTCTCTTCGCCAGTCGTGGCAGGCGGCAAGCTCGTCTTCTTCGACGAGAACGGCCAGGCGGAGGTGGCTCATCTGTTGGACGCCAAGACCGGCGCGGAAATCTGGAGCGCAGCCATCGGCGACGTTTACAAGGATGAATGGGGCGCCGGCCCGCGCAGCACCCCGGCCATGGATGGGGAGGGCGTTTTTGTGCAAACGTGCAAGGGCGAATTTCGCTGCCTCGATCTGGCCAATGGCCGGGTCGTATGGGGGGTCAGTTTTGAGAGGGATTTCGGCGCCAAATTTCTCGGCAGCAGACCCAGCGAAGGCGGCGCGGTCCAGCGCGGCAACAACGGTTCCTCTCTGTTGGACGAGGAGGCCATCATCGTTCCCGTCGGGGCGACCAATGGCGCGACCCTCGTTTGTTTTAGCAAGGGAAACGGCAGGGTGTTGTGGAAAGCGGGGAATGACGAAATGGCGTATTCCTCTCCCGTGGCGGCGACGCTGGCCGGCGTCAAACAAATCGTGGCGTTGACGGCGGATCATCTGATGGGCGTGGAGCGCGAACATGGAACCATCTTGTGGCGCGTGCCGTTTCGGACGGAAGCCAGGCGCCATGCGGCCACGCCGGTAATTTTTGGGGACACGGTTATCGTCAATTCTCATACCTTCGGGCTGGCCGGGACCAAGATCGTCCGGGAGGGCGGGATCATTCGGGCCGTTCCCCTCTGGACGAATCAAGAACTGAAGATCAATCTTTCCACGCCAGTGCGGGTGGGGGATTACCTCTACGGCCAAGGCCCTGGTCAGACCTATTTTTGCGCCGACGCAGGCACGGGCCAGACGAAATGGCAGGCCCCGTGGTTTGGCGCCAAGGGCACGGAAAATTCCTCGACCATCGCCCTCGGGAAAAATCTCCTGGCGCTGACCGACATCGGCGAACTGGTTCTGCTCGCCGCCCAACCCGATCACTACACGGAATTGTCGCGCGTCCAGGTTTGCGGGAAGAACTGGAACTTCCCGGCTTGCGCGGACGGCCGGATTTACGTGCGCGACGCTCGCGAGTTGATTTGCTACGATCTGCGGCCCTGATTCCGGCATCGCCCGTGATCGCCTCATGGCGCGGCCTTCCGGGGCGCTTGGTCCGCTCCGATGACAAAATGGAGGTGTCACCCGCCCCCGGCGGGGCGCTTTGTTGGTTAGTTTTTCGGATTCCCGGCGAGCCGCTCCAGATTGGAAATCCACTGTCCAAAGTGGGGGCATTTTTTGCGCAACATGGGAAGACCAATGGCGGCGGCGGCGGGAGCGCCCACGCGCACTTTGTTCCACTCATAGACCGGCACATGGCGGATGATCCGCCGGCTCGGCGCGGTGGCCGGGCCTTCGTTGATTTCTTCCGGCTCCAAATCCCGCACCTCCCGCTTTAGCGCGGCGACGCCGGTTTCCGAGCCGGTGATTCGTTGCTGGAGCTGTTCCAAGTCACAATAGAGCAGTGCTTCAAACTCGTGGAGTTGGATGAAGGGCACAAATCGGCGGTCGCCCAACTCGGCTTGCAGGGCCGCTTCCAACACCGCCACCCGCTCCAGCGGCAGCTTCTTTTTTTGCGCGTCGGCCCAGCCGGGGAATGCCGCGGGCAGCGCATAGAGGTCCACCATCGTGGTGAAATGGGCTTCCGGATGTTGATCTTGTTTCATCAGGCGGAGCAGGTCACCCCGGATCTTTGCGAAATCCAAATCGCCGCCCCGTTTGCCCAACTTGCGGTTTGTCACCGTCACTCTGGGCCTCACGTCAATCGAATAGCCCGCCAGATGCGGCTTCAACGCCCGGTCCGCGAATTCCCTCTCCGCCTGGCCTTCGACGGTGACGTAAAGGCGGAGCCAGTTCATTACGGCAAACCTCCCAATTCATTCTTCTCCCATAATTGGCCCAAGGTATATTCCTTCAGCCAGCCGGCCAGGCGCGCTGAATCCAGCCGCTCGAACAGGGTTTCCCCGTCCCGATGGTTGACAACGATGACCTGTTCCGGCGTCAACTCATCCACCAGAAGCGAGGACTGCGTGGAAACAATCAATTGCGCGCGGCCGGCCGCCTCATGGAGCAAGCTGGCCAGCAACTTGATGGCAAACGGATGCAACCCAAGCTCCGGATCGTCAATAATAATGGTTGCGGCCGGATTCGGCTGGAGAAGCAAGGCGGCAAGGCAGATGTAACGCAAGGTCCCGTCGGAAAGCTGGTGTGGATAATAGAGCAAGTCCGAATAGCGGTCCTTCCAGAGCAGTTGCGTCTGGCCCGGCGCCACTTCTTTGAGAACGAACGTTCCGAAGAAAGGCGCGACTTGGCGCACCGTTTCCTCAATCTGCGCGTATTGAGCCGGATGCGTCTGCGCCATGCGCATCAGGAACGCGGCCAGATTCGATGCGTTGCCATGCAGGACATCGCAATCCACGGTGTTGCACCTGTCCATGACACGGGCGGACGGAGAAGTGTCCTGAAAATGGTAAACCCGCCAATCTTGGATGCTGCGTATGATTTTGCCTGACAAATGAATGCGTTGGATTCCCATCCTCTTTCTCAAGAATAAACGGCTCTCGTTGTGACCCTTGCCGTAGACGTAAAAATGCCGAGGAAACGACGCGGATTCCTGGGCAAAGAAAAGTGAGCGGTCATCCGCCGCCTTGAGAGTGAACCTGTATTCATTATTGCCAAATTTCAAATCCGCGTGGAACTCCGGCGTCACCTTCATCCCGCGAAACAGGAACGTGTCCGCTCCGCCCCGCGCGCTGACATAATTCTGCAACCCTTTGTTCGGATCCATCATCTCCCCCAGCAATTCGAAGAAGCGAATAAAGTTGGTCTTGCCCGAACCATTCGCCCCGATCAGCACATTCAATCCGCGGTTGAGCGGGAACGCGTCCAGCTTGCGAATGGACTTGTAGCCGGCGAGGGTGATCCTCTTCAATGGCCATCTTTCTGGCATGCTCATAAAAAGTGTATATTACTTCCGGCCTGGAAATGCAGTCAAGGCAAGGCTTCGGTAGTGCCGTCATTCCGTCATTCAATTGTCGTAGCGTCGGCGCTGTGCTCCGATGCCGGGCCGCAGGCTCGACGCTACACCAAATTGAACGCACCCCGGGCGCTGGCAAAAGGAACGGAGGGCTGCTCCCGGCCAAAAAACCTCACGGCGGCGGAGGATAAATGGTATGATAAAGGGTGAGCCAGTCCTGTATCTGATCGGGGGTGAGGCCCGAGGTTGGGAAAGGCTCCGACAGAATATGAGGGAAAGAAATCACCTGCGCATGGCCATCGGCAAAGGTGAAGACCCCGCCCCCGTTGTGGCGGATGGTCGGCGAGTTTCTAAAGCCTTCCGGATCCTCCGCCGTGGGACTGTTGTAATTGTCTATGGCAAAGAAGCTGTCGTCCACGGTTGCCACCGATTCGTCCGCAAGAACGGACGCTTGCGACGGGCCGGGGTTTGATATGTCCGTCACCTTCAAAAAGGCTGGGTCGGGGTCAATCAGGCCGTCGTGATCCGCGTAGTTGCCCATCCGGGGCGTCATGGACACGGTCCTGACAATCGAGGACGCGTCCAGACCGCTTTGGGACTTGGGATTAAGGCCTCGGGCGCTGGGACAATGGTAAATGGCAGTGGATTTATTATAGTAAAAAAGAACTCCGCCCTCTATATCCTCCAAGTTGGTGGCGCCCTGGGGAGTCTTCATGTTTCCCGTCACCCAGGCGTCTGTGGAATCCGAGACATCATTGGTCGGCACATAGGACCGGGAATCGTCGGCATACAACTGCCAGCAAAGTTGCAACTGCTTCATGTTGCTCAAGCATTGCGTTTTCTGGGCGGCCTGCTTGGCTTTGGCCAGCGCCGGCAGCAAGAGCGCCGCCAGGATCGCAATGATGATTACCACGACAAGCAATTCAATCAGCGTGAAGGCTGTCTTCCGCCTCTTGAAGCTGAGTTTTGGGCGCGAACAAGGCATGGACATCATGGTCCTCCGTCGTTAAGTGTTCACTGGTTACTGCATGGTAAAATAAGCAAATCTCGTCCCCGATTCAAGCAAAATCAGCGGAAATTTTCCCTTTCCACCGCGCGGATTTGAATTAACTTGCCCCCATGAGTTTGTCCGATGAGATGACGCAGGTGGCCCGGCAAGCCAAAACGGCCTCGCGCCAACTGGCCCGGTTGTCCGCCAGCCAGAAAAACACCTGCCTCCTGGCCATGGCCGACGCCCTGGACCAGAACCGCCCCGCCCTCCAGGAGGCCAACGCCGGCGACATGGAGGCCGCGGCGAAAATGGGCCTCTCCGCCGCCATGCTCGACCGCCTCAAACTCGACGACCCCCGCCTCGCCGCCATGGCCCGCGGCCTGCGCGAAGTGGCCGCCTTGCCCGATCCGGTCGGCAGAATCCTCGATGACCGCACCCGCCCCAACGGTTTGCGCCTCCAAAAAATTTCCACCCCCATCGGCGTCATCGTCATCATTTACGAATCGCGCCCCAACGTCACCGCCGACGCCGCCAGCCTTTGCTTCAAGTCCGGCAACGCCGTCATTTTGCGCGGCGGCAAGGAGGCCATTCATTCCAACCAGGCCATCGCCGACGTTCTCACCCAGGCCGCCGCGCGGGCGCTTCCCGCTTTTCCCGCCCATGCCATCCAGGTCGTCCGCACCACCGACCGCGAGGCGGTGAAGGAGCTGCTCGCGCTGACGCAATACGTGGATTTATGCATGCCGCGCGGCGGCGAACGCCTCATTCGCGCGGTGGCCGATTGCTCCAAAGTGCCCGTCATCAAACATTACAAAGGCGTTTGCCATGTTTATGTGGACGCGGACGCGGATTTGACCATGGCCGGCGAAATTGTCTTCAACGCCAAATGCCAGCGCCCCGCCGTCTGCAACGCGATGGAAACCTTGCTGGTGGATTGCTCCGTCGCCGCCGCCTTTCTCCCGGTGATGGGCGCTCGTTTCGACGCCAAGAAAGTCGAGATGCGCGCGGACGAACCCGCCCGCAAAATCCTGGAAGCCAGCCTGGCGCATCCCGCCCATGCCATCCGCCCGGCCACCGACCAGGATTTTTACACCGAATACAACGATTACGTCGTCAACATCCGCGTGGTGGACGGCGTGGGCCAGGCGATTGCCCACATCAACCAGTATGGCTCCGCCCATTCCGACAGCATCGTCACGCGGGACGAGGGGCGCGCCCGGCAGTTTCTGGCGGAAGTGGATTCCGCGACGGTCTATTGGAACGCCTCCACCCGCTTCACCGATGGCGGCGAATTCGGCATGGGCGCGGAAATCGGCATCAGCACCGACAAAATCGGCGCGCGCGGCCCGATGGGGCTGGAGGAATTGACGACTTACAAATGGCTCGGTTTTGGCAACGGACAGTTAAGAACCTAACCGGGCTTGCGCAATCTTATGATGGATAGTTCGGAATGACCACCCCCGCAACCCCGCCGCCAACCCCCGCGGAACGCGCCCGGTTCGTCCGCGCCCGCATTCCCGCCGGCGGCCTTTTCGCCGGTCAGGACTGGCGGATTTCCCCCGCGCCTTTCCCCCTGGACCGCGAACTGGCTGCGTCCTTGGAAAGCCTGGGCCGGGTGTTGCTCCAGTTCAATCGCGCCGTCAACCTGCTTTATCGCCGGAGCCTGGCCGGCAAACAGCCGCCCTGGGTCGCGCAATGGCTGGACCAGGGCAAGCCGGCGCATCTCCTGGAAATCCAGCGCGCCGCCGCGTTCAAAGCCGAACTCCCCCGCGTCATCCGCCCGGACATGATCCTCACCGAATCCGGCCCCTGCATCACCGAACTGGACAGCGTTCCCGGCGGCATCGGCCTGACCGCCTGGCTCAATCAAACTTATTCCGCCCCACCCCTGGCCGCGCCCGGCATCCTCGGCGGAGCCGACGGCATGATCCGCGGTTTCGCCGGCATTTTCGGCCAAGCCAATTCCGTCCACATCGTCATTTCCGAGGAAGCGCGGACCTACCGCCCCGAAATGAACTGGCTGGCCGCCCAACTGGGCGAAAGGTTCCGCGTCCGCGACGCCCGCTTCGCCCAATTCGAGAACGGCGACGCCGTCTATCGCTTCTTTGAATTGTTCGATCTGCCCAACGTCCCCTCCGCCAAGACAATTCTGGACATGGCGCTGGCCGGGAATATCCGCCTCACCCCGCCGCCCCGGCCGCTCTTCGAGGAGAAAATGTTGTTCGCCCTCCTCTGGAACCGCAATCTGCGCCCCTATTGGCGCCAGGAACTGGGCGAAGGCTTCCTGGGCCGCCTGCAGCAACTGGTCCCCTACACCTGGATGGTGGACCCGGCGCCCCTCCCCCCGCAGGGCGCCATCCCGGAATTGAACTTGACAGACTGGACCCAGCTCAAGTCCCTTTCCCAGCGGGACCGCGAGTTGATTCTCAAAATCTCCGGCTTCTCCGAAAAAGCCTGGGGCGCGCGCGGCGTTCATCTCGGCAGCGATCTTGCCACCGCCGAGTGGGGCGCCGCCGTGGACGAGGCCATCCGGTCGTTTCCGCAGTCGCCCCGCGTTTTGCAACGCTATCACAAGCCCCGCCTGGTGGAGGCGCACTGGTTTGATTTCGAGAAGAACGAACTGGCCGCCATGCCCGGCCGCGCGCGTCTCTGTCCGTACTATTTTGTCAGCGGCGACGGCGACGCCGCCCGCGCCGGCCTGGGCGGCGTCCTGGCCACCGTATGTCCCGCCGACAAAAAAATCATCCACGGCATGAGCAGCGCCATCCTCGCGCCCTGTTCCACCGCATGAGGTCCCCGGGTTTTTGCGGTTCTCGCGCCAGGGTTTTGCGGTTCTTGCGGTCAATGTGTCAATGTTTGATGGGCGTTTTTTTCTCGACACGCCGGAAGGCGTTGCTAAAATAAACCCATCCGCATTGAAAAGCAGCAATGCGGATGGGTTTATTTTCAGACGGCCTGATGCTCAGATTGCTTAACGCAACTGTTTTGAAATCCTGCGGTTTTTGCGGTTTTTGCGGTTTTTGCGCAGAATTTTCGGTGTCCCGCAATTTTTTTCTCGACACGCCGGAAGGCGTTGCTAAAATAAGCCTATCCGCATTGAAAAGCGGCAATGCGGATAGGCTTATTTTCAGACTGCTTGCCGCGCATATTTCCCAAGTTTAAATGCCTTCGCCCTGGCGTTGGCGGGATTGGTTTGAGGAGGATAGGTTTGAGGAGGATTAGTTTGAGGAGTTTCCATTTTCGGCGGCGGCGCGTATAATAAGGCAAAAAACAGACAACTATGGCAAATCCCGCGCCGAAAATCTCGGCGGTCATCCCCATTTACGGCAACGTGGGCGACCTGGACCGCCTGATCCACGCCTTGAACACCCAGACGCTCAAACCGTGGGAAATCATCGTCGTGGACAGCAGTCCCAAGGCGCTGGAAAATCCGCCGGCGGGGGACAACGTGAAGTATGTCAAGAATCCAAACGACGTGGCCTTGAGCTGGGATTACAATTTGGGCTTGAAGGAAAACACCGGCGATTACCAACTGGACCTGCAGCAGGATTGCCTGCCGGAGGATAGCCGGGCGCTGGAGCGCCTTTTCAACCACATCAATCAACCGGGGCGCGTGGCGGCGGTCGCGCTGGTGACATTGCCGCAGCGGATATTTGACCAATACAATTTCTGGGGCAAGGTCCTCATGGCGCGCTGGATCGGCCGGGTGCAGCAGGGCATCAGCGGCAAGTTCGATCTGATCCGCAAGGACGTTTTCCAGAAAATCGGCGGATATGACACCCGGAACTTCAGCTTCGCGGGCGAGGACATGGATCTGTTCATGCGCTTGAGCCAGCAGGGCGAGGTCTTCGTGGCCCCGGATGTGGAGATCATCCATTACCACCATCAGTCGCTCAAAACCGGCTGGATTCACCTCTTCAAGAAACATTATCAGGTGGCCGAATCCTTTGGCGCCTTGTCCCGCCGGTGGGGATGGCGGCTCCGCGCAATTCCCTACTCCGGCCATTGGACGCACCATCTGGCGAAATACCTTTACCCGGCGGTCTTGCTCATTCCGTTCCGGCCCGTTCCCGTCAGCGCTGCTCTGTTCGTGCTGACGCAATTCGCCAACGTGGAATCCTGGAAAGTCAAAAGCCCCAAGACCCCGCTGCTGCTCCTGGTCAATCCGCTGCTGTTTCTGGCCGGACTTTGGGGAACCATCGTTGGCTTCGTCACCGGCAAGCAGCGCTATTCGCAGAACAAGTAGCCGGGCGCCGGCGTCCCGTTTCCCAAAGGATAAATAAGAATTAGCCTTTTCACCTCCCGCTCCCTGCCCTAGACTCCCGCCCATGCAAACTGATTCAGCAAAAGATCTACGCAACTTTGCCATCGTCGGACACGCCTCGTGCGGCAAAACCATGTTGAGCGAAGCCATGCTCGCTTGCAGCGGCGCCATCGGCCGCATGGGCCGCATCGCCGACGGCTCCACTGTCTCCGACTACCACGCCAGCGAAAAACAGCGCCACATCTCCACCCAGGCTTCCCTCCTCCACACCGCCTGGACGGGGAAAAAGTTCAATCTGATTGACAGCCCCGGCTACCTGGACTTCGTGGGCGAGGCCCTCAGCGCCTTGCGCGTCGCCGACCTGGCCGTGGTCGTGATCCACGCCCGCGACGGCGTCGGCGTCGGCACCGAGCGGGTCTGGAACTACGCCACCGAACTGGGCCTGCCCAAAATCCTGGTGGTCAACTTCATGGACAAACTCAACGGGCGCTTCGATGAAAGGCTGGCCGCGCTGCGCGAACATTACGGCGCGGGAGTTTTCCCGTTGAATCTCCCCGTCAATCCCGGCGCCGGCTTCAACCAGGTTCTCGATGTTCTGCGCAACGAAGTCGTCACTTATGACACCTCCGACGGCCGGGGCAGATTTCGCGAGGAAGCCGCCGAGGGAGCGTGGAAGGAGACGGTCACCCGGCTGCACGGCGAGTTGATCGAGCACATCGCCGAATCGGATGACGCCCTGCTCACCAAGTTCTTCGACCAAGGCGGGCTGTCCGAGGAGGAGTTTCGCGCCGGCATTCACGACGCCGTGCATAAACAGCATTTCATTCCCCTGTTTTGCACGGCGGCGGAGACCGGGGTGGGCGTCGCCCGCCTGATGGATTTCATCGCCAAGTACGGCCCTTCCCCCGTGGACCGCGGCCCCCAGGCCGCGCTGGACGCCAACGACGCGCCGGTCCAGGTTCGCCTGGGTGATGACGCGCCGGTCGCCTTTGTCTTTAAGACGATGGCGGAGGAGCATTTTGGCGAGCTGTCTTTCTTCCGCGTTTATTCCGGCGCCGTCCGTTCCGGCATGGAACTGTACAACGCGGACCGCCAGATGAGCGAACGCATCGGCCAAATCTACATTCTCAACGGCCGCGAGCGCACGGCGGTGGACGAATTGCGCGGCGGCGATATCGGCGCGGTCGTGAAATTGAAGGATACGCACACCGGCAACACCCTCGGCACGGCGGCGCGCCCGGTCCGCCTGTCCAAGGTGCAATATCCGCGCCCCACCATCCATGCCGCTTTGATCTTCAGCGTCAAGGGCGAGGAAGACAAGGTCGCCGCCGGCCTGGCCGCCCTGCACGAGGAGGACCCGACCTTTCTCCACCGGGTGGACTCGGAACTGCATCAAACCGTCATTTCCGCCCAGGGCGAACTGCATCTGGAGGTGGTGGTCGAGCGGTTGCGCCGCCGTTTCAATGTCCATGTCGAACTGGGCGAGCCGCGCATTCCCTTCCGCGAAACCATCGCCGCCCCGGCCGATTCGCGCTACCGCCACAAGAAGCAAACCGGCGGCGCCGGCCAATTCGCCGAGGTCTGGATGAAAATCGAGCCGCTCCCGCGCGATTCCGGCGTGGATTTTACCGAATCCCTCAGCGGCCAGAATGTGGACCGGGTTTATGTCCCCTCCGTCGAGGAAGGCGTGCAGAACGCCTGCCGCGAAGGCATCCTGGCGGGATACAAGGTGGTGGACGTGAAAATTGATTTCTACGACGGCAAGATGCACCCGGTGGACTCCAAGGACATCGCCTTCCAAATCGCCGGCTATTTTGCCTTCAAGGAGGCCTTTCTCAAAGCCCGCCCCTGCCTGCTCGAGCCCATTCACCAGGTCGAAGTGCGCATTCCCGAAGACTGCCTGGGCAAGGTCATGGGCGATATTTCCAGCCGGCGCGGCCGCATCCTGGGGGTGGATTCCGAAGGCCCCTTCCAGTCCGTCAAGGCCCTGGTGCCGGCCCGCGAACTTTACCGCTACTCCAGCACCCTTCGTTCCCTGACCGCCGGCCGCGGCGTTCATTCCGAAGCCTTCGATCATTACCAGGAAATGCCCCGCGACATGGAACAAAAAGTGATCGAAGAGGCGAAAAAGCGCAAAGCCGAAGCCAGTGTCAAGTAAAACCAAGCCCGTCAACCAGCCTCAAATGGCAGTATCATAATTTGCCTTTCGGACGCAAGTGTTCGGAAGGCTCGTAGAGAAGACGTTGGTGCCGCTCCTCGGAAATGGACCCGATGGTTCCGAGGAAGTTGTTGACGGGGAGGACCGCCAGGAAACCCAGCCGGATCAGTGAAGGCGCTTTGAGGCCGCTTGTTTTGTAATCAGGGTGGGATGCTTCAATAATCTCGTCGAATTCGGGAACCTGTTGCCGAAGCTGAGTGCTGATGCCGCACACCAGCAGATCGCCGAAGCCAGGCATCCGCCGCAACACCACCGCTG
>JBEKIA010000006.1:0-36701 GCA_050011995.1 Verrucomicrobiota bacterium | reverse complement strand
TTGAACGCTTCCAGCCAGCGGGGCGGGCCGCCACGCCGCAAATCAGCCCGCTCCTGCAAAGGACCACGAAATTTCCTCCGCAAAAAACCAATTCTGCAATCAACTATGAAATATCCGGGCTAGTGCCCATTGGCGTGTGCTGACCGGCGCCCTCGCCGGTCAGTTGTCGTTTCACGCCCTCCGGCCGCGGCTCTTCCCTGTGGAAATGTGGCCGGCGGGGGCGCCGGCCACTGCATCCCGATTTGGAATCGGGACGCGCGCTGCCGCAAAAAGGAAGAACAATGTCGAGACGCGCCCCATTGACGGCGGTCGCAGACCGCCGCTACAGGCGGGCGCATCGTCTGGAATCATCGTTGGTTCCATTCGTTGTTTGCGGCGGGCCGCGGCGGGCGCTTTGGCTTTTCACTACGGGGTTGGCAAGCTGCGCAAGTGGCTAATGACATGGGCTTTGCAAAAATCCGCGAAAATCCCCGTTTTCCCCTTGACACTTTGCGCTTATATGCTAATCTTTTGTGCGTGAAGGCAAGGCATGTATGGCCGGGCGGGGACGGGACGAAGACGGGGCTTTCCCAAACCATCCCTCGCGCGATCCAAGGCAATGCAAGGCAATCCAAGCCAATCCAAGTGATCCAGCCCCCAGAATGGAAGCAATACCCAGGAGAGAAACATCAGGCAATCGGCCATGAACTTTCGCCGCAATATTACGCAAAAACCGCAAACATCCAGGATTCTGTCACCGCGAAATACGCGAAATACGCGAAAACAGAGTTGCCTTTGTTCGCGTTTTTCGCGTGGTCGCGGTGTATGAGCTTCTTTTTTGAGCCTTTGAGCCTTTTTGCGGCAAATCACTACAACTGCTTATCCATGAACAATTTACACGCCGGATCGACCTCTTCCCGGTCAAATCCAATCAAGCCTAATCAAGGCTAATCAAGATATTCTTTCCCGTTAACCATGAAGAGCCATCCCACAACATACGGCGGCAAAGCGGCGGCAAGCCGCCGCACTCCAAAGCTTCTTCCGGCCAGCCAACCCGCAACAGACGCCGGCCTCGGAAGGTAAATATCCATTGATTTTTGCGCGTTAGACCTTACTCTCGCCCCACCATGTTCACTGGAACTTATACGGCCATTGTCACCCCGTTCCGCAATGGCGAAATTGATGCGGACGCGCTCCGCCGCCTGGTCCGCGCTCAAATCAGCGCGGGCGTGGACGGCATTGTGCCGGTCGGAACGACGGGGGAATCCCCCACGCTGGATTACGAGGAGCATATTGAAGTCATTGCCTACGCGGTGGAATTCGCCGGGGGCAAGATCAAAGTCCTCGGCGGCAGCGGCTCCAACTCCACCAGCGAAGCCGTTTATCTGACCAAGGGGGCGGAAAAGGTGGGGGCGGACGGCACCCTCCAGGTTGCCCCCTATTACAACAAGCCCACGCAGGAGGGCCTCTACCAGCATTTCCTGGAAATCAGCCGCGCCACCAAGCTGCCCATGATTCTTTACAGCATTCCCTCCCGCTGCGGCGTGGAAATCGCGGTGGACACCGTGCGGCGCCTGGCGGCGGCGACGCCCCGCCTCGCGGGCATCAAGGAAGCGGGCGGCAACCCCGACCGCGTCACCCAGTTGCGCGCCGCCTTGGGCAAGCAGTTCACCATCTTCTCCGGCGACGACGCCTTGACACTGCCCTTCATGGCCCTGGGCGCCCACGGGGTCATCAGCGTCGCCTCCAACGTCATCCCCAGGCCCGTGGCCCGGATGGTGCGCGCCGCCGCCGCCGGTGATTTCACCACGGCCCGCCGGCTGCACGGCCAATACCATCCGCTGTTCCGGGATTTATTCATCGAGACCAATCCCATTCCCGTCAAAGCCGCGCTGGCCATGATGGGGCAAATCCAGGAAGAATACCGCTCGCCGCTGGTCCCCATGAGCCCGAAGAACCGCGAAACCCTCAAAGCAACGCTCGCCCGCTGCGGCCTGCTTTCCCAATGACCCGCCTCATCATCGCCGGCGCCCGGGGCCGCATGGGACAGGCCGTGGCCCGTTGCGCCCAAGCCCTCCCCGGCTTGGCCATGGCGGGCCAGTTTGATCTCGGCCAGGACCTGCGCGCGTTCATCGCCGGCGGCGACGTGGTCATTGATTTTACCTTCCACGAAAGCACGGTTTCGCTGGCAGGCATCTGCGCCGAACACAACAAGCCCATGGTCATCGGCACCACCGGCCATACCGAAGGCGAACAAAAGGAACTCACCCGGCTCTCCTCGCAAATCCCGCTGGTCTGGAGCTCCAATTTTTCCACCGGCGTCAACGCCTTGTTTTGGTTGACACACAAGGCCGCCGAAATTCTCGGGCCCGAATTCGATGTTGAAATTGTCGAAATGCACCATCGTTTGAAAAAGGACGCCCCCAGCGGCACGGCCAAAACGCTGGCCCGGATCGTCGCCGACTCCCGCGGCCTGACTTGCTCCGGCGCGCTCCGCCACGGAAGGGAAGGACTGACCGGCGAGCGCAGTCGCGCCGAAATCGGAATGCACTCCCTGCGCGGCGGCGATGTGGTGGGCGATCACACTGTCATTTTCGCCGCGGCGGGGGAGCGGCTGGAATTGACGCACAAAGCCTCCAGCCGCGAAACCTTTGCCAGCGGGGCCTTGCGCGCCGCGCAATGGGTCGTGGGAAAGAAACCCGGCATTTACGACATGCAGGACGTTTTGGGCCTGCGTTAGGAATGGTGAATGGTGAAATGAAGAAATCCGCCTTTCCTAATTCAAAATTCCAAATTCATAATTCCATCCAATCCGCCATGGCCTTCGTGGCCCTCGGCTCCAATCTGGGCGACTCGCGCGAAAACGTCCTCCGCGCCCTCGGCCTCCTGCAATCGCTCTCCGGCCTGCCGCTGCGCCGCTCCTCGCTGTGGGAAACCACCCCGGTGGACTGCCCGCCCGGCTCGGCGCGGTTCATCAACGCTGTGGCGGGCCTGGCTCCGTGCGCCGCCGAAACGCCGCAGTCCTTGCTGGCCCGATTGCACGCCCTGGAAAAACAACTTGGACGGACGCCAAAAGAAATTCTCAATGAACCCCGCGTGATTGACCTGGATCTGATCGCTTTTGGCGCGCAAACCATGGAGGGGCCCGATTTGGTTTTGCCGCATCCGCGCGCGCATCTGCGCCGCTTTGTGTTGCAGCCTTTGAGTGAAATTGCGCCCGATTACATTTTGCCCGGCCAGCGCAACACCGTGGCGCAATTGTTGCAGGAACTGGTTTCGCCCGAAACACTCCGCCGCGTTGCCGATCCCTTTCCCCAAGCCGGCGGCATCCCATCCTGAGCCATGTTACGAGGAAGGATCAGAGGGCGGAGCCTGGAGTTCGTAATTGATCAGGGCGAGGGTGCAGAGCGCGGCGGTTTCGCTGCGCAAGACCAGAGGACCCAAATCAATGGGGCGCGCGCCGGTGGCGCGAATCAGGTCCAATTCTTCCCCCGTGAAGTCGCCCTCGGGGCCGATCCACGCGGCGACGGATTGGGGAGGGCGCCGATGTTGGGCCTGGTATTGCTGGAAATAGAGGCGGGGATGGCGTCCATCGCCCTGGAGGGAGCCAACCAGGGCGAGGTCGAAGGACAGGCCCCGGGCCAGCAGCGCGCTCAGGGCGAGCGGTTCTTCCACCTCGGGCAGCCAGGGCTGGCCGCATTGTTTGATGGCTTCGATGGCTGTCTGCCGCCATTTTCCCGCCTTGTCTCCTGCCGGGGCGCCGTCCAACCGCGTGGCAACGCGCTCCGACAGGAGGGGAATGAGGCGGGCAACGCCCAGTTCGGTGGCTTTCTGGATGATGGACTCGAACAGCTTCCCTTTGGGCACGGCCTGGATGAGGGTGACGCGGGCGGAGGGCGCGGCCGAGGCGGCGGCGCTGGTGACCGCCAGGGAGACACGATGGCGCTCCCAATCGCGGACCTGGCAAAGAAATTGCCGGCCGGCCCCATCCAGGACGGTGACGCGGGCGCCGCGGTCCAGGCGGAGGACCTCCCGTGCATGATGGGCTTCGCGCCCGGTCAATTCGAGGAGGGGAGGCCGGCATTGCGCGGGAGGCAGGTAAAAGCGGTGCATCTTGGGGGAAAATGATAAGTGCAAAACGATGAATGCAAAACAAAAAATGAGCCGGACGCGGGACAAAATACCCCGCCTCATTCCACCCATTCCTCCCGCGGGTCCCATTCTTCAGCGGAACAGCCGTTTAGCTCTGTCAAAAAAACTCTTGCTCAACGGGTGGACGCTTTCGTCGCAGAGGCGGGAGAATTCCTCCAGCTTGGCTCTTTGCTCCGAGTTCAGGCGGGCGGGGATTTCCACCAGGACGCGGGCGAGCAAATCGCCCTGGCCGTAACCCTGGAGGTTTTTGACACCGCGGCCCTTGAGGCGAAAGACGGCCCCGTTCTGCGTGCCGGGGGGGATTTTGACCGAAACCGGCGTGTCCAGGGTGGGCACTTCCACCTCGGCTCCGAGGGCGGCCTGGGCGAAGCTGATGGGCACTTCGCAAAGCAGGTCGTCGCCGTCGCGCTGAAACATCTCATGGGGCTGGACATGCAGCACGATGTGCAGATCGCCGGGGGAGCCGCCCTGGATTCCCGCCTCGCCGTTGCCGGCGGAACGGAGCCGGACGCCGGTGTCCACGCCCGGGGGGATTTTAATGGTGATCCTGGCGGGGCGTTCGCGGCGTCCGCTGCCGGCGCAGGGGCGGCAAGGCTTGTCCACGACACGGCCGCGCCCGCCGCAGCGGGGGCAGGTCTGGGCGATGCTGAAAATGCCGCGGGAACTGATGACCTGGCCGCGGCCGGCGCAGACGGGGCAGGACTTGGCGGCCGCCCCCTTTTCCGCGCCGCTGCCGCCGCAAGCCTCGCACGGACCCAACTTGTTGACAGTGATTTCCCTTTCGCAACCCCGGGCCGCTTCGAGGAAGGAAATCTCCATGTCGTAGCGGAGGTCCTCGCCGCGCCCTCCGGCCCCGGAGGCGCCGCCGCCGCCCATGCCAAACAAGTCGTCAAAAATGCTGCCGCTGCCGAAGACTTCGCGGAAGATTTCACCGGGGTCGTGGAAGCCGCCGGCTCCGGGCTGGCGGGCGCGCGGGCCGAAAGCGGCATGGCCGAAACGGTCATAAGCGGCGCGGGACTGGGGGTCGTTGAGTATTTCGTAGGCCTCGCCCAGCTCCTTGAATTTTTCCTCGGCGGATTTGTCGTTGGGATTGCGGTCGGGATGGAATTTGAGGGCCAGCTTGCGGTAGGCCTTCTTGATTTCCTCGGTGTCGGCGCTGTGGTCCACGCCGAGGACTTCGTAATAATCGCGTTTGGCCATAGGCGGGATCAGGCGGCCGGTTTTTTGGCCACGATGACGCCGGCGGGGCGGAGGAGGCGGCTGTGGAACTTGTAGCCTTTGCGAACTTGCCGGACGACGCCGCCTTCGGGGACCTGGGCCGATTCCTCCTGGGAGACGGCATGGTGGATGGCGGGGTCGAACGTCTTGTCGGTGGCGTCAATTTCCTCCAGGCCGGCCTCGGCCAGGGTGGATTTGAGCTGGTTGGAAACCATGAGGATGCCGTCGCGCAGCGACTGGGTGGCAGGATCAGGTTTGGCGGCGGCCAGGGCCATTTCCAAGGCGTCGAGCGTGGGGATCAGCTTTTGCAGGAGCGCCTGGTTGGCGAAAGTGGCCGCCTCCAGGCGTTCGCGGGCGGCGCGTTTCTTATAGTTTTCCAAATCGGCCGCCTGACGCAGAAAGCGATCCCAGTTCTCGTCCGCCTTGGCGGCGCGCTCCTTCAATTCCTGAATTTGCTCGGCGGTCACCGGCGCCAGCGCGGGCAAATCTTTCGGCGCCGCCGGTTTGGCCTCCGCCGCCGGTTTGGCCTGGTCTTTTGCATTCGCTGTCATTTTTTTTGGCATTGGTTCAAAAGGGACAGAACTCCCAGAGCGCCACAGCATAGGGAACCTGGGCGTGAATTTCAAGATTTTTGCCAAGCCGCAATCCGCCGCGGGCGCGCCGTGATTTTTTCCGGGCTTGACCCGCGCTTCCCGGCCCCGCAAGATATTCAAACCAACCGGCATATATGAACACCAAACTTCTCTCGTTTCTCCTGATTATGGCGGCGGCCCCTCTGCCAACTCTTGCCCAGACAGCGCCAGCACTCCAGCCCAGAGCGGAGGCAGCGCCGCTACTGCCCGCAGCCGCAACTCCCAATAAACCGGATTCGATGGCGACGAGCGCGGCGGAGGCCGGCCCAGTGGAAGAAGCAATGGCTTTTGATCAGCTTGCATTGCCGGACGCGATTCGGGAGTTGGCAAAACTGGCAGGTCTCAACATTCAAATTGATCCCGCACTTCTCAACCAAAAGGCCACCGATGGAACTCCGATCCCGCCGCCCAGCGTGACGGAACAATGGAGGCGGGTGACCCCCATGCAGGCAATGCAGGCCTTGTTGTTCAATTATGGCTGGCAGATGGAACGGGTTGCCAACAATCCTATTGTCCTCATCCGCGCCAGAGACCCGAACGCGGCTGCTCCGCTCGCCACAACTGTCAATTTGCTGGACGCGGCGCAGGGCGGCCCAGTGGAAGAGACAATGGCTTTTGATCAGCTTCCATTGCCGGACGCGATTCGGAATTTGGCAGCACTGGCGGGAATGAACATCCAACTGGATCCACGATTAGCCAACCGGCAGGACGGCAACCACCAACCGATTCCGTTTCCAACGGTGAACGAAAAAATGAAAAATGTCACAGCACGTCAGGCCATGCAGACATTGTTGGATGAATTTGGATGGCAAGCGACCCGGATCACCGGCAACCCGATCCTCCGCATCGAGGCCTTGGACCCAAAGGCGCCGAATGCGCTCGCCAAGCCGGCCCAGGCCAGATAGGCGGGCTCTTCGGGAGCGCGAGCGTCTCGCTCGCATCCGTCGGCGTCTCGCCGACGCAATCCTCGGTCCAGAACTTTGTTCATCGTGGCAGAGCCGTCCCGGCTCCGTCGGCCCCACCTTCGGCGCTTGCTCCCAAGCACGCCGCTCATGAACCGCCCGCCGTGCGCTGGGCGCATCCCGGCTTTTGGACAGTCATGGATCGTACATCCAGGGCGGCGTCCGTAAGCGCCGTCAGGCGCGGAATCTTTGTAGTTGAGCGACGGGAATGGGTTCAAGCTCCGTCAGGAGCGGCCTATTTCGCTCCTGAGGGAGCTTGGGCGAGGATTTGGGTCACCTTTGCATTCTTGGAATATCTGATTTCCCTGCTATTATCTGCGTTCCTGCATGGCCGATGCCCGGATTGAAGAACTGAAGACGCTGCTGCCGCAATGCCTGTTGCCCGACTGGGTGCGGCTGGGGCGGCGGCTTGCCCGGCTTTTGCGCGATCAGCATCACCCGGATCAGCGGGATGCCCTGCTGGAAAGGTTACGGCAACAAGTCCGCGCTTCCATGGCATTACGTGAGGAGCGCAGGCTCAACGTTCCGTGCATCACGTATCCGGCGGAACTGCCCATCACCGCGCGCAAGGACGAGATCGTCGCCGCCATTCGTGCTCATCAGATCATCGTCATCGCCGGAGAGACCGGATCGGGCAAGACGACCCAGATTCCCAAAATGTGTCTGGAAGCCGGTCTGGGGATCGAGGCCAAGATCGGCTGCACGCAACCCCGGCGCGTCGCGGCTCTTTCCATCTCGCGCCGCATCGCCGAGGAATTGAGCGTCACCTGGGGCCGCGAGGTGGGTTGCAAGATTCGTTTTGACGACCGCTCCAGCGCGCAGACTTACATCAAGCTGATGACCGACGGCATTCTGCTGGCGGAAACCCAGGGCGACCCGGATCTCTCCGAATACAATGCGATCATTCTCGACGAGGCCCACGAACGCAGCCTGAACATTGATTTTCTGCTCGGCCACTTGAAGGGCCTGTTGTCCCGGCGCAAGGACCTGAAGACGATCATCACCTCCGCCACGATTGACACGGAGGCGTTCTCGCGGCATTTCGACAACGCGCCGATCATCGAAGTTTCCGGACGGCTGTATCCCGTCGAGGTGAAATATCAACCGCTGGACGCGGCGTCCGAGGAGCGGGGCGAGGTTAGTTACGTGGATGCGGCGGTGCAGGCGGCGGAACGCATTCTTTGCGAAAGCCACTCCGGCGACGTGTTGATCTTCATGCCGGGTGAACGCGATATTCGCGAAACCGGCGACCAGCTCGAAGGCCGGTTTAACGGCGAAGCGGAGATCATCCCGCTGTTCGGGCGGCTCAGTGCGGGCGAACAACAACGAGTCTTCGCGCCCTCTTCGCGCCGCAAGCTTGTCATCGCGACCAACATCGCCGAAACGTCCCTGACCATTCCCGGCATCCGTTACGTGATTGATGCCGGCCTGGCCCGCATCAGCCGTTACAATCCGCGCACCCGCATCAAACGCCTGCCGATAGAACCGGTTTCGCAGAGCAGCGCCAACCAGCGCAAAGGCCGCGCCGGGCGCGTGGAGGAAGGCGTTTGCATCCGGCTTTTTTCCGAGGAGGATTTCGAGGCGCGGCCGCCCTTCACGCAGCCGGAAATCCAGCGCGCCAATCTTGCGGAAGTCATTCTGCGCATGAAGGCGTTCCACTTGGGCGACATTGAGACGTTTCCGTTTGTCCAGCCGCCCGCGCCCGCCGCCATCGCCAGCGGGTACGCGCTGCTGCAGGAACTCGGCGCGCTGGACGAACAGCGCGCCCTGACGCCGCTCGGCGAAGACCTGGCGCGGCTGCCGATTGATCCCACGCTGGGCCGCATGCTGCTCCAGTCGCAGCGCGAACATGCGACCTCCGAATTGTTGATCATTGCCGCCGGCCTGAGCATTCAAGATCCGCGCGAGCGTCCGCTCGATCAAAAGGACGCGGCGGCGGCGGCCCATAAACAATTCGCCGATCCGCAATCCGACTTTTTCTCGCTGCTCAACCTCTGGAACGCGGTTCACGACGAGTGGGACCGGCTGCGGACGCAGGGCCAGCGGCGCAAATTCTGCCAACAGCGTTTTCTTTCCTACGTGCGGATGCGCGAATGGCAGGATGTTTACTCCCAATTGCACGACGCGCTGGAGGATCTCGGCACGCTCCGGCTCAACGAAAGCAACGCCGCTTACGAGGCGATCCATCGCTCGATCCTCGCCGGATTGATCGGCCATGTGGCGCGGTTCGAGGAGCGAAACTATTACAAGACGGCGGGCAACCGCCTGGTTTCGGTGTTCCCCGGCTCGGCGCTATACGCGCGCGGCGAATCGCGGAAGAAATCCGCCGCCGCGACGGCTATGGCGGACAAGCCGAAAACCAAATCGAGCCAGCCGCCATGGATCGTCGCCGGGGAAATCGTCGAAACCTCCCAGCTCTTTGCGCGCACCCTGGCCGGCATCGAGGCGGAATGGATCTTCCAGCTCGCGCCGCACTGCTGCAAGCTCACCCACCAGAATCCGCATTGGAGCCGGAGCGCGGGCCATGTGCTGGTGGAAGAGGTCGTCACCTTGCACGGAATGGAAGTGCAGCGCCGCAAGGTCGCCTACGGCAAAATCAACTCCCGGGATGCCACAGCCATTTTTATCCGTTCGGCCTTGGTGGAAGAAAACTTGATGCCCTCCCGCAAATGTCCAGGTGACGAGGAGGATGCCGATCGCGACGAGGTCCGCGTTCTCACGTCCGTGGCGGCGGCAAAGCCGCAATGGCCGCCGTCCTTGCGCTTCCTGGCCCACAACCGGAGCATCCGCGAGAAAATCGAAAACTGGCGCACACGCGTCCGCCATCATGCCCTGGCCGATCTCGATGAGTCGCTGGCCGCATTCTACGCCCGGCGCCTCACCGATGTTTCGTCGCTGCACCAGTTGACTCAGCTCTTGCGCGACCCGGCGATGCCGGAACGACTTTGCATCTCCGAAACCGAGCTGGCTGGCGGACAATTGCCGGGCTATGACGCGGAGGCATTTCCCGACGCCGTGCCCGTCAGCGGCCAATCGGTGGCGCTGGCCTACGCCTACGCCCCCGGCGAGGAACACGACGGCGTGACGATGGAACTGCCCTTCCCGCTCGCTCAAACCGCTTCGTCCGCGCTGCTGGAATGGGCCGTGCCGGGCCTGCGCGCGGAAATGACCGGCGAATTGCTCCGGGCGCTGCCAAAATCCATCCGCCGCGAATTGATGCCGTTTCCTCCGAAAGTGCCCGAGATCGTGCGTGAGTTTCAGCCGGCGGGAACTTCGTTTCTGCAAGACTTCGCCGCCTTTCTGCGCCGCCGGTATGGTGTGAAGGTGACGGCGGCGGATTGGCCGGCCAACGCGCTGCCCGCGCACTTGCGCCCGCGCATTGAAATTGTTGACAACGAAAGGAAATCGCTCGGCGCGGGGCGCGATCTCGCCCAACTCCGGCAACGCCTGCAGCAAACCAAGATCGAGCCTGCCGCGGAATCCCATTCCGCCGATTGGACCCGCGCCGCCGAACAGTGGGAACGCTTTGGACTGACGGATTGGACCTGTGGCGATCTGCCGGAACGCATTACCGTGAGCCGGGATCAGCCCGTGCTTTTATATGCCTGGCCCGCCATCGAGTTTGCCGAAGGCAGCGTCAATGTGCGCCTGTTCCGCAGCCGGGACCTGGCGCGCGCGGCCTCGCTGGCCGGCGCGCAACGTCTGGTGGAACTCGCCATTGAAAAAGACCTCGCCTGGCTGGAAAAAGACTTGCTCGCGTTGCGCCGTTACGATGCGCTGTACTCACCATTGGGTGACAGCGCCGAGTTGCGGGAAACTTCGCTGGACCATCTCAAGCGCCACCTCCTTCCGGCTGAACCCTGGCCCGCGCTGACGCGGGCCTATTTTGAAATGGCGGTGGCGCAAGCGCGCCAGCGGCTGCCCGGACTCGCGCCGCAATTCATGGACCTGCTTGGGCTGATTTTGCAATTGCGGCAGCAGGTTCAGCAACGCATCGGCGCAACGGCCGCTCCCGCGCTCCCGCGCTCCCGATCGCTCCCGGCGTTCAGCCAACTCGGATCCCCTGCCGCGGTTCGCGCGGCCAATCCGCTGGCCGATGACCTGGCCGCTCTGGTGTCTTCCCGTTTTCTGGAGCGCATCGCGTATGAGCGGTTGACACATCTGCCGCGTTATCTCAAGGGGTTGCTCATCCGCGCCGAGCGCGCGGCTTTGAACCCCGCCAAGCACCAGGAGCGTCTCCGCCAACTCACGCCATACGTGGACGCATTGAAGAAACTGCAAGCCCAACCCGGGAAATCTCTCGAAGCGCAGCGTCAGATCCAAGCCTTTCGGTGGATGGTTGAAGAATTCAAGGTTTCCCTGTTCGCGCAGGAGCTTGGCACCGCCGCGCCGGTTTCTCCCAAGCGGCTGGATCAACAATTGGAAATGATTCGAAACACGGCGTAGCCGGCGGTCAATCGCTGATAATCCGGGAGGCCGGGCCGGGCGGGACGGCAGGACAGAGGCCAAGCCGGGCGGGGCTATTTTTTCTTTTGGCCGCGATCGGGTTTTCCGTCGAGGCACTCGCGGACGACCTGGGCCAGGCGGCTGGGAGGATAGGGTTTGGCGAGAAAGTTGAAGCCTTCGAGCAGGGCGATGTCCTTGCCGGCCATGCCGGGGCTGTAGCCGCTGGTGTAAATGACCTTGAGCGCGGGGTCCTCCTTTTGAAGGCGGTCGGCCAGTTGGCGGCCGGAAATGCCCTCGGGCATGACCATGTCTGTCAAGAGGAGATCAATCTCATCCTTGTGCTCCTCCCAAACTTGCAGGGCTTCGACGCCATTCCTGGCTTGAAAAATGCGGTAGCCGCAAAGTTCCAGGATGCGCACGACCAGTTCGCGCAGGGAAGGTTCGTCCTCGACGACGAGGAGGGTTTCGGTGCCGGTCGCGGCCGGGAGAGGGGATTGACTTTGCGGCGCGGCGGCTTCGGCGGGCTTGGAGACGCAGGGGAGGAAAATGGTGAAGATGGAGCCGGCGCCGGGCTTGCTTTCGACGATGATCCAGCCTTGATGTTGCTTGACAATGCCATAGACCGTGGCCAGGCCCAGGCCGGTGCCCTGGCCGATTTCCTTGGTGGTGAAAAACGGCTCGAAGAGATGGCTCAAGGTGGCGTTGTCCATGCCGCTGCCGGTGTCGGAGACGCTCAGGCAGACGAAATGTCCGGGGCGGGCTTCGGGATTGACCACGCAGGCGACCGGTTCGAGCACACGGGCAACGGCCCGCACGGCGAGGCGTCCGCCGTTGGGCATGGCGTCGCGGGCGTTGATGGAAAGGTTGACCAGAACTTGTTCAATCATGCCGGCATCGGCGTAAATGGCGGGCAAGTTCGGCACGGGAGCGTACTGCAGAGTGATGTGGTCGCCAAGCATGCGCTGCAACATGGGGCTGACATTGGAGATGATTTCGTTCAAATCCACATAACGCGGCTGCAAGACCTGTTTGCGGCTGAACATGAGCAACTGCTGGATGAGTTTGCCGGCGCGGTCGGCGGCGGACCAGATTTGGCGGAGAGATTTTTCCGTGGGCGGCGGCAGGGGCCGGGATTGCAAGAGCAGGTCGGCGTGGCCCTGAATGATGGTGAGAATGTTGTTGAAATCGTGGGCCACGCCGGCGGCCAACTGGCCGACCGCCTCCATTTTGACGGAGTGGCGCAACTGCGCCTCCAAGGCCAGGCGTTCGGTGATTTCGTGGGCGTAACAATGGACGGTTTTGCTTTCGGCGATGGGGATGAACGACCAGGCAATGGTGCGGTTGTGCAGGGTGGTTTGCAGGTTCAGTTTGTTTTCGCCGGTCAGAAGGCACTGTAGGATGATGACCTTGGTGTCCGGCGGCAAAATGGCCAGCAGGGATTGCTCGCCGAGGGAGGCGGCCATGCGCTGGGCGGCGTCGTTGGAATAAGTCAGTTCGCCGCTGGCGGAGAATTCCAGGACCGGATTGGGATTGGAACGCGGGAAGACGGCCAATTTGGAGTTCTTTTCCTCGGTGTTCATGGCTGGCGGCGGCGGCGGGCGGCTTCCGAGGCGGCGGGGCGCGGAAATCTGCCGGCTGACGGGTTGGCGTTCATGTCAATGACGCGAGCATAAGGGGCGGCGCGAAGAATTGCAATGTGAATCCAACAATGAAGAATATTGAGTGTGAGGGTGAGCGGGGCGGGGGCATCGGCGGAATGCCGGCTTTCGGCTGGCTCAATCCGCCGCAAGCCCCAGGCTTTTTATGATGCTTCGTGTTTTCTCCGGCGTTTCGTGGAGCACGGCCCGCCAGCCGCGGGCCAGGCCGGCGGCGACATTTTCCGGACGGTCGTCCAGATACAGAATGTCCGCGCCGCTCCGGCCGGTTTTGCGTTCGACCACCTGGTAAATTCGAGGGTCGGGTTTCATCGCGCCGTGCTCGCAGGAAAGAACATAACCGTCGAAGCGGGAGAAAAACGGGAAGCGGCTGCGGATGTGGCGCTCGGCCAGTTCGTTGGTGTTGGAAAAAATCCAGGCGGGAATTCCGGCGGCCCGCAACGCGGCGTGCAGCGCGGTCATCGGCTCGATCTCGGTAAAAATGTCCGCGAACGCGGCGCTGAACTCCGCCAGCCCGCCGTCGTATCCCGAGGCGGCGCACACGCCCCGGTGGAATTGCGCGGTGTTGATCGCGCCGGTTTCGTATTGACGCAACAGCGGCGAGGCGCAAAGCAAATCCCGCAGGTCCGCGTCCGCCAGCCGGGTTCGCCGCAGGATTCGCCGCGAGGCGATGCTGTAATCGTAGTCCACCAGGACTTTTCCCAGATCAAACACGACCACGGACGGAGGGTTCATGTTCTTAAGTTTGTTGGACAGCGGGGCATCACGGCGCCAGGTCGCGCCGGCCCTCCAGGGCGCGGCCGAGGGTGATTTCGTCGGCGAATTCCAGGCCGCTGCCCGCGGGCAGCCCGTAGGCGAGGCGCGAAATTTTTGCGCCCCTGCCCGCCAGGCGTTTGGCCAGATAGAAACTGGTGGCGTCCCCTTCCACATCGGTGCTCAGGGCGAGAATGATTTCCTTGACCCCGCCGCCCAGGCGCGCTTCCAGGGCGGCGATGCGCAAATCTTCCGGCTCCACTCCGTTGAGGGGGGAAATTCTTCCGCCGAGGACATGATATTTCCCGTGGAAAACCCCGGCTTTCTCGAGGGAGAAAACATCCACGGGCCGCTCCACCACACAGATGGAACCCGCATCGCGCCGCTCGTCGGCGCAGAGGACGCAGGGATCGCGTTCGGTCAGGGCGCCGCAGAGGGAGCAGGCGCGAATTTTTTCGCGGGCGTTGAGGAGGGCCTCGGCCAGTTGGCGGACGGCGGGCGAATCCGTTTGGGCCAGATGCAAGGCCAGCCGCTCGGCGGAGCGGGGACCAATGCCGGGCAAACGGCTCAACGCGGCCACCAGGGCGCTGATCGGTTCGGGGAGGAGCATGGGGGGGCGGGCTTTACATCCCGGGCAGGCTGAAGCCCTGCGTCGCCTTGCCCATTTCCGCGTTGGAAATCTTCTTCGCCTCCTCCAGCGCCTGGTTGACGGCGGACAGGATCATGTCCTCCAGCAACGGGGCGTCGGCGGGATTGATCGCCTGCGGGTTAATCCGGATGGAGGCGACCGAGCCGTCGCATTTGGCCACGACTTTGACGGCGCCGCCGCCGCTGCTGGCCTCGACGGCGCGGGAGGCGAGCTGGGCCTGGGTTTGTTCGATTTGCTGCTGCACGCGCGCAGCTTGTTTCATGAGTTTTCCAAGGCTTGGCATAGGGTTTTGGATTGCGGATTTTAGGATCGCACGTCAACAATTTGACCCTTGAATATCTCCAGGGCTTTTTGAATCAAGGGATCGTTTCTAAAGTCATCCTTGCCGGCGGAATCCGGGGGCGGGTTCCGCAGGGGCGGCTCGGCGGCGGCCGCCGGTTGGGCGGCTGGAACCGCCGGGGCCGGCGCGGGCGCGGGCGCAGGCCCCGGCTCCGCCGCGCGGTTCGGCGGCGCGCCGGCTTGCACGAACTTCACCTGCATGTTCGGATAACCCAGTTCCGACAGTTTGGTTTGCAGCAGAGTGTGGTTCCTGGAGTTGTCCACGAGGCCGATCTGGTCCGCAAACTCGGGGTCAAACCCAATTGTCAACAAGTTTTTAGAAAGGGAAACCGGGCGCGCTTCCGTGAAGTAGGAGCGCACAAACGGGCTGGCCCGGCCGACCGCCTCCAGCAGCCTGCTCCACAGCGGCTCCAGTTCGCCTCCGGCGGCGGAGGCGGCCTGGGTTTGCCCGGCGGCCGGGGCCGGTGGCGGCGCGGCGGCGGCGGAATGCGTTTTGGCGGCGGCGGGGCGCGGCAAGGCCCCGCCGGCCTCGGCGCGCAATTGCTGCAATTGCCGCAAAATGGTGTCAATGCTGACGGCGTGGCGCGCCTCGATCATTTTCAGCAACGTCACTTCCAGCAGGATTTTCCGGGAAGCGGTCTCGCGCAGGCGTCCCTCGCAATCGGCCAGCACGTCCATCATCCGGGTCAGGCCGTCGGGGGTGAGCCGGGCCGATTGTTGGGCCAGGACGGCGGCTTCGGTCTCCGAGGCTTCGATGAGGGCGAGGTCGCCGCGCGAAACCTGAAAGATAAGGAGGTTGCGAAAATGCTGGAGCAATTCGGAGACCAGCCGGCCCAGGTCCTTTCCCTGTTGGGCCAGTTCGTTCAACAGGCGCAGCGCCTTTTCTGTTTCTCCGGCCAGCACGGTTTCGCTCAACGCCAGGATCTGGCCCTGCGCGGCCAAACCAAACATGGCCAGAACATCCGCCTCGGCAATTTCCGCCCCGCAAAAGCTGATGAGCTGGTCCAGCGCCGATTCGGCGTCGCGCATGCCGCCATCGGCCCCGCGCGCAATGGCGTGAAGCGCGGCCGGGTCAATGCGGACGGATTCCTTTTGGGCAATCTGGCGCAATTGCTTGACAATCAACCCGGCAGGAATGCGGCGCAGATCAAAACGCTGGCAGCGGGAAAGGATGGTGGGCAGCACCTTGTCCGGCTCGGTGGTGGCGAACATGAATTTGACGTGGGCGGGCGGCTCTTCCAGCGTCTTCAACAGCGCGTTGAAGGCGGCGTTGCTGAGCATGTGAACCTCGTCAATGATATAAATCTTGAACCGTCCGGAAGCCGGCGCGTATTTGCAGGTCTCGCGCAGTTCGCGCACCTGTTCGACCCCGTTGTTGCTCGCGCCGTCAATTTCCAGCACATCCAGAGAGTGGCCTTCGGCGATTTCCTGGACGCGCGGGTCGTCGTCGGCGAAGTCCACCCGGGGGCCGTCCGCGCAGTTGAGGCATTTGGCGAAGATGCGGGCGATGGTGGTTTTGCCGGTGCCGCGCGGCCCGACGAACAGATAGGCGTGGGCAATGCGCTTGCGGGCAATGGCGTTGGCCAGGGTTTGGGTGACGTGTTCCTGGCCCACCACATCCTCGAACCGCTGCGGACGATATTTGCGCGCTATGACTTGATAGGACATGCTGTTTGGGGAAAATGCCAGGGTGACCACGGCGGATGCGGAGCAGACTGCCGTTGCTGCATTCCTGCCCTGGCGGGGTTCGTAAGTCCACATTCCATGGGCCCTGGCAAATTCAGGCCCAAGATATGGCCCGCGCCCCACCCCGGCAAGATTTTGTTTTGCGGATTTTGTTCCCGGAGCAATATTCCCCGGCTTTTGGAGTGCGGCGGCTTGCCGCCGCGTTTCCAAAGCGGGAGCAAGCTTCCCACACTCCAAGACGCTTCGCGTTCCATCTGCGCTGTCGGGGTGCCGACAGGTCTTGGAGTGCCGGCGCGCCAGCGGCGCTTTTCATTGGGCTGCCTCTGACCAATCCTTCGAAGGTTTGAAATCATCTGGGACATGAACTCCCTCAATCTGGAACCGGTAGAGGCTCTGGACTTTCGCGGGGGAAGCAGTTCTCTCGAACCAGCGCGCAGAGCACCAGGGATACTGGCTGGCTGCAAGCACCAAACCATGCTTGACGGGGTTTTGATGCACGTAGTTCAGCCGCGCGAGGTAGGACTTCTGATAGGTGAGCCGGGTATCCCAGAAATTGTGCCAGACCTGCCTGCCCGTCGCATGGTCGAGCCGGTTGATCCAGCCCGCGCTCCTGGCGTGCAGCCGCCCCAGCATCTCGGAGAGACTTGCCGCCGTCGGCTGCCCAATGGGCGAATGGCCCACGAAGTGGTAGTGGTTGGAGAAGACCGCCCAAGCTTCGAGTTGCCAGCCGAATTCCTGGGCGAGCTTGAGCAATCCCCGGTGCAGCACACGCAACCTGTCGGCCCCCCGAAAGTGGTGAGCTTTGAGGTAAGTCGCCGCCGTAACGAAATTGGTGCCGGTTTCGGACAGCCGATGCGTGGGCGCATGCGGCCAGGGGATTTCGTTATCGGACATGGCGGGAAGATGGAACCTTGGCTGGAAGTTGCCAAGAGGAAAGTGCAGTGGCCCCGATCGGAAAGCGGAACTGGCATTCCGCACTCCAAGACGCTGTCGCGTTCACCCGGCGCGCTCGGTTTGCCGACAGGTCTTGGAGTGCCGGCGCGCCAGCGCCGCTATATTCTACTGGCCCCTCTCCGATGCCTGAGTGTGACTCTTCGCGGCCCTCTGTCGTGTCGAATATCCATCCCCGACGCTCGCAGAGCGCCGCGACATTTCGCCCCCCACATCAGTCCGTGGTCACGCCACAGCGAAGCGACAGCGGATTCACTGCGCAACTCCACTGTCCTCACGATTCTCGATTTTCTTCCCAAACGGGGCTTGACAAAAATTAGAAACTATGGTTTAATAATCAGCGTGAGAAACGTAGGCGCAGGCCGGCGTCGCCTCCGGGAGGAGGCGGCCGGCGCGGGCGCGGAGGGCGGCGAGAAATCCCCGACCGGGGGAGTCTTTGGGCCAGTTCGCCGTTTATCGCTCCGCTACTCCATCACTCCATTCCCGTGCCAATCAGGGTCCGCCTCCGCCTCCACACATCCTAATGAAGGTTAATGAAGGCAAAAAAAATCTTTTTTTATCTGATATGAGGGAAAATGGTCGGTGGTTTTGCGCGCCGGCTTTTGGACTCAGCGCGGGATGGCTTCCAAAAACCCGGATCATTCAGTATTCCGCGTGGCCAATCGTGCCTTTTCATCAATTGGCCTTGCGTCGCCCGGGTGGCTCGCCTTTGCTCTTGCCTTCATGCCGGGCGTGGTTCAGCTTTGCATCGCGCCCGAAATCGAATTGGACAACAATTCCTATGCGTTGTTTTTATCATCAGGACCGGGAAGCCGTCGGTGGCTGCAAATCATGCGGCAAGGGCCTCTGCCCGGAATGCGCGGTTGACCTGGGCAAAGGTCTGGCCTGCCGCGGACGCTGCGAGGCGGACGCGCAGGCGCTCATCCAGCTCCTTGAGCAAAACGTCCGGCACATGGATGTTGTGGAACGCGCCCTGCAAGGCCGCCGTTCTGTTCTTCAGCAGAACACTTCCACGCGCTACGCCACCGGACTTTTTTGCGCCGTGGCAGGCGCCATCTTCAGCATCTTCGGAGCGGCCGACCTGGAAAGGTTCGCCTTTGTGTTTGTGCTTGGAATTGCGTTCCTGATTTTCGCCGTTTACTGGATTATCCTGGCGCGCCGCTACGAGAAAGACAAACCGCCCGAGAAGAAACCCGAATCGTGATCGGGCTTCCGTTGGCGCCGAAAATCTTATGACTCGTTCCCTCACCCTTTTTGCCCTTTTTGCGGTATGCCTTCTCTTGGGCGCCGCGGGGTGCTGCCTCCGTGCTCCGGTCGCGGCCATGCAGCCAACCGAGTTGCGGTGCGAGTATAGCGAGGAACCCCTGGGCGTGGATTCGCCCCAGCCGCGCTTAAGCTGGGTGCTGCAGTCGGCGCAACGCGGCGAAGTTCAGACCCGCTTCCAATTGCTGGCGGCTTCGTCGCTGGAAAATCTTGCCAAAAATCAGGGCGACCTTTGGGACAGCGGACAGGTGAAATCCGCCCAAACCGTGAACGTCAGCTACGCGGGCCGGCCGCTCCGTTCCGCCCAACAGGTGTTCTGGAAGGTGCGGGCCTGGGACAAGGCCGGACAGCCTTCCGCCTGGAGCGCGCCCGCCTCCTGGACGATGGGTTTGCTCCAGGAAGCGGATTGGCAGGCCCATTGGATCGGCGCGGCCGGGGCGGAGCCGACGCTGCTGCTGCGCCGCGAGTTCGCGGTCAAGCCGGGCTTGCGGCGCGCGGTGGTTTTTGTCTGCGGCCTCGGCTATTATGAAATGACCATCAATGGCGGCAAGGTGACGGATGACCTTCTGACGCCCGGTTGGAGCAAATACAACAAGACCTGCCTTTACGACACCTGGGACGTGACCAAATCGCTGCGGCCGGGCCGCAATGCCATCGGCCTGTTTCTGGGCAACGGCATGTATAACGTTCAGAGGGTTCCGGGCCGTTACACCAAATTCAGCGGTTCTTTCGGGCCGCAGAAAGCGATCGCCCAACTCCGGCTCGAATTTCAAGACGGGTCCAGCCAGATCGTGGCGACCGATGACCAGTGGCGCGCCGCGCCCGGGCCGATCACCTTCACCTCCGCTTATGGCGGGGAAGACTATGATGCGCGGCTGGATCCGGCCGGATGGGACCAGCCCGGCTTCGAGACGGCAAACTGGACGCCGGCCCGGATGACAAACGGTCCGGGCGGCACCTTGAAGGGACTTTCCTGCGCCGCGCCTCCCATCCGGGGTTTCGATGTTTTCAAACCGGTTCACACGACGGAGCTTAAGCCGGGCGTCACTGTTTATGATTTTGGCCAAAACGCCGCGCAGATGCCGGCCATCACCGTCCACGGCCCGCCGGGTTCCATGGTCAAACTTTGGCCGTCCGAATTGGTCAAAAGCGACGGCTCGGCCGATCAGAGCAGCATGGGAAGACCCACCTACTGCCTGTACACCCTGGCCGGCCGCGGAAAGGAAACATGGTCCCCGCGCTTTTTCTATTGCGGCTATCGCTGGCTGCAAATCGAATGCCTCGCGCCGCCGGAGGGCGGGGCCTTGCCCGTGCTCGATGCCGTGGAAAGCAGGGCCGTGCATTCCTCCTCGCCCCCGGTTGGGGAATTTACTACCTCCAATGTCTTGTTCAACCGCATCTACGCCCTCATTCGCTGGGCGCAGCGGAGCAACATGGCCAGCATCCTGACCGATTGCCCGCACCGCGAAAAACTGGGCTGGCTGGAGCAAGCCCATCTCAACGGCCCGGCTCTGCGCTACAACTTCGACTTGAGCGCCCTTTTCGCCAAGAACATGAACGACATGGCCGACAGCCAGCGCCCCGGCGGCATGGTCCCCACCACCGCGCCGGAGTACGCCTTTTTCAGCGGCGATTTTCTCGACTCGCCCGAATGGGGCAGCGCGCTGCCGCTGGTCGCCTGGCAGCAATATGAATTCACCGGCGACACCGAACTGCTGCGCCGTTATTATGACAACATGGCGCGCTGGGCCGCTTACCTGGGGAGCAAGGCGCGGGACCGGATTGTCAGCTACGGCTTGAGCGATTGGTATGACATCGGCCCCGGCAGCCCCGGAGTCTCCAAGCTGACCCCAAAGGGAGTGACCGCCACCGCCTTCTACTATCAGGACACGCTGGTTCTGGCCCAAAGCGCCCGGCTGCTCGGCCACGCCGGCGACGCTGTCAAGTATGAGCAAGAGGCGGAACAAATCCGGGCCGCGTTCAACGCCAAATTTTATGATCCGGCCGCCCATCAGTATGCGACCGGCTCGCAATGCGCGAATTCCCTGGCCTTGGTGATGGGCCTGGCCCCGCCGCCCGAGCGCGCGGCCATTCTGGAAAACGTGGTCCGGGATGTTCAGAAGAACGGGCTGACCGCGGGCGACGTCGGCTACCGCTACCTGTTGCGCGCCCTGGCCGACGGAGGCCGTTCCGATGTGATCTATGCCATGAACAACCAGTCGGAAAAACCCGGCTATGGCCTCCAACTCGCCCGCGGCGCCACCAGCCTGACCGAGGCTTGGGATGCAAACCCCGGCTCCTCCCAAAACCATTTCATGCTCGGCCAGCTCAACGAGTGGTTCTTTCACGACCTGGCCGGCATCCAGAGCGATCCGCGCGCGCCGGGCTTCGCCCGCATCCTCATCAAGCCGGCGCTCCCGGGCGATTTGACGTTCGTCAAAGCCGCCTACAATTCCATTCATGGAAGGATCAGCAGCGAATGGCGGCGCGAAGGACGGCGCGTGACCTTGAACGCCGCCATCCCCGCCAACACCACCGCCACCATCTACGTGCCCGCCGCCGCCGCCGATGCCGTGACCGAGTCCGGCCGCCCCGCCGCGAGCGTCCCCGGCGTAAAATTCCTGCGCATGGAAGCGGGCGCCGCTGTTTACGAAGTCGGCTCGGGCGCCTGGCAATTCGCTTCCGAGACGCCGTAATTGCCGGCCGGTTTTGCCCCTGACCCGCATATCTTTGACAATGCAAGGAACGAAACAGCGGCCCGGCGCCACTTGACGGCTTTCACAGGCAGTTGAAGCCGCCGCCGCATCCAGGTTAGGATGCGTCATAATGATGACGGCTCTGGCAACTGGAGTTCTCTTGGGACTCTTCTGCGGGCTCGCCCCCGGCCCCCTGCTGGCGCTGGTGCTGGCGCAAACGCTGCGGCATGGCCCGCGGGAAGGCTGCAAGATCGCCCTGACCCCGCTGGTCACCGATGCGCCGATCATCGCCCTGGCGCTGGTGCTGGCAGCCAAGCTGGCGCAACTCCGCCCCTTGCTTGGCATCGTGTCCATCGCCGGCGGAGCCTTCGTCCTGTATCTGGCCTGGGATGGTTTCCGCCCCGTGCGCGTGGCCGCGGCAGCCCCGGTTGAGCGCCCCAGGTCGTGGTTCAAGGGGATTTTGACCAATCTGCTCAACCCGCACCCGTGGTTGTTCTGGCTGACGGTTGGGGCGGCGACCCTGGCGAAAGCGATGGCGCAAAGCGGGGTGGCCGCTGCCGCCTTCCTGTGCGGTTTTTACCTGCTGCTGGTCGGCTCGAAAGTGCTGGTTGTCCTGCTGGCCGCGCGATCCCGCGACTTGCTGGCCGGGCGACCCTATCGGGTGGTGATGCGCGTCCTCGCCGTGCTGCTGGCTTTCTTTGCGTTCCTTCTGTTCCGGGAGGGATGGAAGCATCTGGCGGGGACATGACGCTTCCAGACGGTTTTCCCGGGCCGGCAGAAATCGCGGAAGGCTTGCATTTGGCGCAGTACTCGGAGGGACTGCTGGCGGGCTGCCGATGGTATGATGGCCAATAGATGGAACCCTTATTCGCCTTCGGCCACGGCCTGTACTGCTTGTCCGTGGCGTTGTTCCAGTGCTTGTGAACACCCAGGCTGCCGAGCACCTTGCCATCTTTGGCCGGCTGGTATTGCGTCTTGGACGGCGCCATATGTCCTGCGAGGGATTGGAGGAGGCTCCGTGGCTCCGTGAAATGATTGCAGAATTGGCTTTACTCAAAATGCGGTTCATGATGTATTAGGAGAACTCCCAACAACCGCGTGCGCGGCGATTGGGCTTGTTCTATTTGCTTTAACGCTTGAGAGGAACCAATGCAAACGGTCATCCGCAACGCCTGGCGTTCTTTCTCCTTCCATTTTCACTTCCGGCTCCGCTCTTTTGGCGGTGTTTTCCTCGCCCTGGCGTGGCTGGCCGGGAGCGCCGCGCAGGCGCAAACCACGAGTTATGCGCTGGGCACAGCCGCGCTTTTGGTGGGTCCGTCTGCGGGATCTAACAGCGTGGTGCTCGCGGTTGCGCCCGCGACAGGCGCCTGGACGGCCACGGCAAACGCCGCCTGGTTGCACCCCGCCGTGGGGAATCAACAAAGCGGCACTGGGAGCACGAATGTGGTTTTCAGTTATGATGCCAACCCAGGCGGGACGCGCGCCGGCACACTCACAATTGGGGGCCAAACGCTGACGGTCACCCAGGCTGGTTCCACTTATGTCGCGGCGCAACCGGTAACCGCTCTGGTTTCTTCAGTGCTGAACCAACCTTCTGGTTTGGCCGTGGACGGGGCGGGCAATGTCTATATTGCAGACACCCAGAACTCGGCGATCAAGGAATGGACAAAGGCCAACAACACTGTGACCACATTGGTGTCATCGGGAGTATTCGGTCCCTATGGTGTGGCGGTAGACGGCGCGGGCAATGTCTACATCGCCGACACAGGGCATAGTGCAATCAAGAAGTGGCAGGTGACGACCGGCAACGTGACCGCATTGGTGTCCTCGGGACTGGATATGCCCCAGGGCTTGGCGGTGGACGGGGGGGGCAATGTCTACATCGCCGACACCTACCACAACGCGATTAAGATGTGGACGTCGGCCAACAACAAGGTGACTTCATTGGTGTCCTCGGGACTGAATTATCCCTTTGCCGTGGCGGTGGACGCCGCCGGCAATGTCTACATCGCAGATTCTGACAACAATGCGATCAAGAAGTGGACGGCGGCCGACGGGAGCTTGCTCACGTTGGTGTCTTCGGGGCTGACCCAACCTTATGGACTGGCGGTGGACGGGTCAGGCAATGTCTATTTCTCCAACGACAGGTTGTCCGCCGCGATCGATGAGTGGGTGGCGGCCAACAACACCGTGACCATGTTGGTGTCTTGGGGGCTGAACGCACACCGTGGCGCGGCGGTGGACGGCACGGGAAATGTCTACTTCCCCGACATTGACAACGGCGCGATCCAAGAACTGCCGTATGCCTTTGTGGACCCGAACGAAAGGCTGGAAGGTCCAGCCGCCGGCAACGATGCCATAGTGGTCTTGCCCGCCACGGCCAATTTGCTCGCTCCGTTCACGCCCACGAGCGACCAGCCTTGGCTAACCATCACAGGCATCACCAACGGTGTGGCAAGCTTCTCCTTCACCACTAATTCCGGTTCCAGCCGCTCGGCCAATATCACCTTGCTCGGACAAACGATTCCCATTATACAGCTCGGACCCGCCACGTATTCCCTCGGCACAACCGCGCGGCTGGATGGGCCGGCGGCGGGAAGCGATAGCGTCGTTCTAAGTGTGTACCCGTATAACCTCGCCTGGACAAACACTGCGAATGCCTCCTGGCTGCATCTTCGCCCGGCGAATCAAAGCGGCACGGGCAGCGCGAATGTGGTTTTCAGTTACGATGCGAACCCGGGCGCGACCCGCACCGGCACCCTCGCCATCGCGGGCCAGACAATCACCGTCACCCAGGCCGGCTCCACTTATGTCGCGGTTGGATCAACGACTCCATTGGTGTCCTCGGGATTGTACTATCCGTATGGCCTGGCGGTGGACAGCGTGGGCAATGTTTATATCGCCGACGGCATCCACAACGCGATCAAGGAGTGGACGAAGGCTAACAACACTGTAACCACATTGGTCTCCTCGGGCTTGTACTATCCGGGAGGCGTGGCGGTGGACGGCGCGGGCAATGTTTATATCGCCGACACTGACAACAACGCGATCAAGGAATGGAGAAAGGCCAACAACACTGTGACCACATTGGTGTCCTTGGGACTGTATGCCCCCTATGGTGTGGCGGTGGACGGGGCGGGCAATGTCTATATAGCCGACGGTGACGGCGACGCGATCAAGGAGTGGACGGCAGCCAACGGCAACGTGACGACATTGGTGCCGGGTTTGAATCTTCCCTATGGCGTGGCGGTGGACGGGGCTGACAATGTCTATATCGCCGACACCTACAACAACGCAATCAAGGAACTACCCTATGCGTTCGTGGACCCGACCGACAAGCTGGAAAGTCTGGCCGCCGGCAACGATGCCACAGTAGTGTTGCCCGCCTCGGCCAATTTGTTCGCCCCTTTCACCCCCGCCAGTGAGACGTCGTGGCTGACCATTAGTGGCATCTCCAATGGCGTGGTCAACTTCGCATTTAGCGCCACCGTTACCAACCGCACGGGCAACATCACCATCCTCGGCCAGACCATTCCTGTCACACAGGGCGGTCCCAGTTATTCCCTGAGCGCCGCCGCGCTCTTGGAGGGGCCGACGGCGGGAAGTGACAGCGTCGTTCTAAAGGCGCACCCGAATAACGCCGCTTGGACAAATACCGCGAATGCCACTTGGTTGCATCTTAGCCTGGCGAATCAAAGCGGCACAGGCGGCACGAATGTGATTTTCAGTTACGATGCCAACCCGGGGGCGACTCGCACCGGCACTCTCAGTATCGCCGGCCAGACGCTTGCCGTCACCCAGGCAGGATCAACCTATGTCGCGGTTGGACTGCTCCCATTGGTGTCCTCGGGGCTGAACGCCCCCAGTGGCGTGGCGGTGGACGGCGCGGGCAATGTCTATATCGCCGATACCGGCAACAACTTGGTCAAAGAGTGGACCCCGGCCAGCAACACGGTGACCACACTGGTTTCCTCGGGACTGTCCGATCCCACGGACGTGGCATTGGATGGCGCTGGCAATATCTACATCGCCAATTACGGCGGCCCCATCGGGAAGTGGACGGCCGCCACAAGTAACTTGACCACATTGGTACCCCAGGGACTGTTCCGTCCCTATGGAGTGGCGGTGGACGGCGCGGGTAATGTTTACATCGCGGACACGGGCCAAAACGCGATCATGGAGTGGACGGCGGCCAACGGCGATGTGGTGACGCTGCCGTTTTCCGGATTGACCGCCCCGTACGGCGTGGCGGTGGACGGCGCGGACAATGTTTACATCACGCAAGGCAACAACAGTTACGATGGCGGCGGGACGGTCGAGGAATTGATAGGAACTGCGGATTCCGTGAGTAATCTGGCAACAGCACTCGACGGCCCTACCGGCGTGGCGGTGGACGGCAACGGCAACGTCTATTTCGCCGCCACCTGGTATGGAAGTGGGCGGGTTTATGAGTGGAAGGTGGCCAACAACTCCTCGACTCAGTTGCTGTACTGGACTGGGACGCCCTATGGCGCGGCGGTTGACGCTGCGGATAATGTTTACATCGCTGACAGCGCCAACAATCAAATAATGGAACTGCCGCATGCCTTCGTGGATCCGACCGCCAGATCAGAAGGGGCGGGGGCCGGAAATGATGCGTTGCCACCGGTGTTGCCCGCCACGGCCTATTTGGCGGGCCCGTTCATCCCCATCAGCAACCAGCCGTGGCTGACGATCAGCGGTGTCACCAATGGGGTGGTGAGTTTTTCATGCGCCGCCAATCCCGGTTCCAGCCGCACGGCCCAAATTGCCTTGCTTGGCCAAACCATTTCCGTCACGCAGGGTGCCCCCACCTTTTCCCTCGGCACGACGGCCCTTTTGGTGGGGCCGGCGGCTGGAAGCAATAGCGTCGTTCTGGCGGTGTATCCGAATATCGCCCCTTGGACGAACGCCTCTAGTTCTTCCTGGTTGCATCTGAGCGCGGCGAATCAAAACGGCACAGGCAGCACGAATGTGGTTTTCAGTTTCGATGCGAATTCGGGCGCAACACGCTCCGGCACGCTGACTATCGCCGGCCACACGCTCACGGTCACCCAGGCCGGCGCAAATTATGTGGCGGCGGGACCGGTAACCACGCTGGTATCTTCGGGGCTGAACCAACCGTCCGGCGTGGCGGTGGACGGCGCGGGCAATGTCTATATCGCCGACACCTTCGACAGCGCCATCAAGGAGTGGACGGCGTCCAATAACGCGGTGACCACATTGGTGTCTTCGGGGCTGAACCAGCCGTTCGGCGTGGCGGTGGACGGCGCAGGCAATGTCTATATCGCCGACACCTACCCCAGCGTGATCGAGGAGTGGACGGCGGCCAACAGCAATCTGACCACCTTGGTGTCCTCCGGCTTGGAGTTTCCCTATGGCGTGGCGCTGGACAGTGCGACCAATGCCTATGTTGCCGATACCGGCCACACCGTAATCAAGGAGTGGGCGGCGGCCAACAGCAACTTGACGACCTTGGTGTCCTCGGGATTGGACTTTCCCGTGGGCTTGGCGGTGGACAGAGCGGGCAATGTCTATATCGCCGACACCTTCGACAGCGCCATCAAGGAGTGGACGGCGGCCAACAACACCGTGACCACATTGGTTTCCTCGAATCTGAGCAGTCCCTATGGCGTGGCGGTGGACGGCGCGGGCAATGTGTGCATCGCCGACACCGGCAACCACGCGATCAAGGAGTGGACGGCGGCCAATGGCACGGTGACCCCGTTGGCGTCCTCGGGACTGAGCGACCCCTCTGGCGTGGCGGTGGACGGCGCGGGCAATATCTATATCGCCGACACTGGTGACAACGCCATTAAAGAATTGCCGCGCGCCTTCGTGAACCCGACCGCCAGGCCGGAGAGCGCGGCTGCCGGCAACGATGCTTTGCCAGCGGTGTTGCCCGCCACGGCGAATCTGCTCGCCCCGTTCGCTCCCACCAGTGACCAAGCGTGGCTCGCCATCAGCGTCATTACCAACGGTGTGGTGAGTTTTTCCTTCACCGCCAATATCGGCCCCAGCCGCACGGCCAACATCTCCTTGCTCGGCCAGACCATTCCCATCACACAGAAGGCGCCCACGTATGCCTTGAGCACAAATGCGGTCGCGGAAGGGGCCAATGCAGGAAGCGACAGCGTGGTCCTTACGGTCATCCCCCCAATGGCTCCCTGGACGAACACAGCCAATGCCTCCTGGTTGCATCTTGGCCCGGCCAATCAAAGCGGCATAGGCAGTACGAATGTGGTTTTCAGTTTCGATGCAAATGCGGGCGCGACGCGCACGGGCGCCCTCTCCATCGCCGGCCAGCCGCTCACCGTCACGCAAGCCGGCGCCAGCTATTCCCTGGGCACAAACACGCTGCTGGAAGGGGCCAATGCGGGAAGCGATAGCGTCGTTTTGAATGTGATCCCTCAAATTGCCACTTGGACGAATACGGCCAATGCCTCCTGGTTGCACCTTAGCCCGGCGAATCAAGCTGGCACAGGGAGCACGAATGTGGCTTTCAGTTTCGATGCGAATCCAGGCGTCATGCGCGCGGGCACCCTCTCCATCGCCGGCCAGACGCTCACCGTCACGCAAGCCGGCGCCAGCTATTCCCTGAACGCAACCATGCTTCTGGAGGGGCCGGCGGCCGGAAGCGACAGCGTTGTTTTGACTGTAATCCCGCAAATCGCCACCTGGACAGCGACGGCGAATGCTGCCTGGCTGCATCTCACCGCGTCCAATCAAAGCGGCACCGGCAGCACGACCGTGGTTTTCAGTTTCGATGCGAATCCAGGCGTCGCCCGCTTGGGCACCCTCACCATTGCTGGTCAAACTCTCACCATCGTGCAGGGAGGTGTCCAAGCCTTTCTCTCTGCCTTGGGCACAACCGCGCTTCTGGAGGCGCCGGCGGCAGGAAGCGATAGCGTGGTTCTGGCTGTGTCCCCGAATTCCGCCGCCTGGACAGCTATGACGAATGCCACCTGGCTGCATCTAACCGAGCAGAATCAAAATGGCACAGGCAGCACCAATGTGGTTTTCAGTTACGATGCCAATCCGGGCGCGACGCGTTCCGGCACGCTCACCATCGGCGGCCAAGCGCTCACCGTCACCCAGGCTGGTTCCACTTATGTCGCGGCTGATCCGGTAACCACCTTGGTGTCCTCGGGATTGTCGGTTCCCTATGGCGTGGCGGTGGATGGCGCAGGCAATGTTTACTTCGCCAACTCCGGCAGCAACACCATCGAGGAATGGACGGCGGCCAACAACACCGTCACTACATTGGTGTCCTCGAACCTGAGTCAGCCTTATGGCGTGGCGGTGGACGGCGCGGGCAATGTGTACTTTGCAAACTCTGGCAGTAACATGATTCAGGAGTGGACGGCGGCCAACAGCAACGTGACCACGTTGGTGTCGTCGGGGCTGGCCAACCCGCAAGGCGTGGCAGTAGATGGCGCGGGCAATGTCTACATCGCCAACACCGGCAGCAACACCATTCAGGAATGGACGGTGGCGAACAACACCGTGACCACATTGGTGTCCTCAAACCTGAGCCAGCCTTATGGCCTGGCGGTGGACGGCGCGGGCAATGTCTACATCGCCGACACGGCTCACAACGCGATCAAGGAGTGGACGGCGGCTAACAGCAATGTGACCACGCTGGTATCGGGAGTGTCCGCTCCCTATGGCTTGGCGGTGGATGGCATGGGTAATGTGTACATCGCCCAACGCTTCAGCAATGCCCTTATGAAATGGACGGCGGCCAACAGCAACGCGACCGTATTGGTGTCGTCGGGGCTGAATCAACCCCAAAGCGTGGCGGCGGACGCTACGGGCAATGTCTATATCGCCGACACTGGCAGCAGCGCCATCAAAGAACTGCCGCATGCCTTCGTGGATCCGACCCCCAGGTGGGAAAGCAGCAATGCCGCCGGCACGGATGTTTTGCCAGTGGTGTTGCCTGCCACGGAAAACCTGCTCGCCCCGTTCGCCCCCAGCAGCAGCCAGCCGTGGCTGACCATCAGCGCGGGCGCCAGCGGCAGCGTCACCTTCGCCTTTACCGCCACCGTTTCCTACCGTACGGGCAACATCACCCTGCTGGGTCAAACCATCTCCGTGAGGCAGGGCGCTCCCAGTTATTCTCTTGGCTCCACCGCACTTTTGGTGGGCCCCGGTGCGGGAACCAATAGCGTCGTTCTGGCTGTTTCACCTGGTTTCGTCAGCTGGACGGCAGCGGCGAATGCCGCCTGGCTGCATCTCACCGCACCGAATCAAAGCGGTGCCGGCAGCACAAATGTCGTTTTCAGTTACGATGCCAATCCGGGTGCGACACGTTCCGCCACCCTCACCATAGCCGGGCTGACGCTCGCTGTCACCCAAGCCGGGTCCACTTGTGTCGCGGCTGATCCGGTGACCACGCTGGTTTCCTCGAACCTGAGCAGTCCCTATGGACTGGCGGTGGACGGCGCGGGCAATATCTACATTGCGGATTCCGGCCATAGTGCGATCAAGGAGTGGACGGCGGCCAACAACACAGAGGCTACATTGGTTTCCTCGAATCTGAGCAGTCCCTATGGCGTGGCGGTGGACGGCGCGGGCAATGTTTACATAGCAGATTCCGGCAACAGCGCAATCAAGGAATGGATGGCGGCCAACAGCAACGTGACCACATTGGTGTCATCGGGATTGTCGGTTCCTTATGGCGTGGCGGTGGACGGCGCGGGCAATGTTTATATCGCTGATTCCGGCCACAGCGCGATCAAGGAGTGGACGGCGGCCAACAGCAACGTAACCACCTTGGTGTCCTCGGGATTGTCTGTTCCCTTTGCCGTGGCGGTGGACGGGGCCGGCAACGTCTACATTGCTGACAGCGGACACAGTGCGATCAAGGAGTGGACGGCGGCCAACAGCAACATCACCACGTTGGTGTCTTCGGGGCTGAACTCACCCCGTGGCGTGGCGGTGGACGGCACGGGCAATGTCTTCTTCGCCGACACCGGCAACAACGCCATTAAGGAAATCCCGTATGCGTACTTAGATCCGACCGACAGACTGGAAAGTCTGGCCGCCGGCAGCGATTCCATAGTGGTGTTGTCCGCCACGGCCAATTTGCTCGCCCCCTTCACGCCCACCAGTCAGCAGGCGTGGCTGACTATCGGTGGTATCACCAATGGCGTGGTCAGTTTCTCCTTTACCACCGCCGCTGTTAACCGCACGGCCTTCATCACCTTGCTCGGCCAAACCATTCCCGTCACTCAGGGCGGTCCCAGTTATGCCCTGGGCGCCACCGCCCTCTCGGTGGGGCCGAATGCGGGAACTAACACCGTCGCGCTAAGTGTGTACCCGACTAACATCACATGGACAAACACTGCGAATGCCTCCTGGCTGCATCTTAGCCCGGCCAACCAAAGCGGCGCCGGCAGCACGAATGTCGTTTTCAGTTACGATGTGAATCCAGGCCCCCCGCGCACGGGCACCCTAATGATCGCCGGTCAGGCGGTCACCGTAACCCAGGGGGCCTTCACCTATTCGCTTGGCACAACCGCCCGCCTTGAGGGGCCGGCTGCAGGAAGCGACAGCGTCGTTCTGGCGGTGAACCCGAATTTTGGCCCGTGGACTGCCGCGGCGAATGCCGCCTGGCTGCATCTTAGCCCCGCGAATCAAAGCTGCGCCGGCAGCACGAATGTGGTCTTCAGCTACGACGCGAATCCCGGAACGACCCGCACCGGCACCCTTGCCATCGCCGGCCAGTTGTTGACTGTCACCCAAGCCGGGTCAACTTATGTCGCAGCGGGGACGGCGACCACATTGGTATCCTCCGGGCTGCAGAACCCCGGGCGCATGGCCGTGGACAGCGCGGGTAATGTTTATTTTGCCGACCCCGGCAATATCGCGATCAAGGAGTGGATTGCGGCCAAAAACACGGTGACAACATTGGTGTCCTCCGGGTTGACCAGTCCCCAAGGCGTAGCGGTGGATGGCGCGGGCAACGTTTACATCGCCGACACGACACTTATGGAGTGGAACGCCGCCTGGGGCAACAACCCCGTCAGTCTGGCGTCCTTCGAGGATGCGAGCGCCCACGGCGTGGCGGTGGACGGAGCGGGCAATGTCTATGTCGGAACTTCCAGTGATGACGAAGGATTGGACTGCCTCTACAAGTGGATGGGAGCCAACAGCAATGTGACCACATTGTTGAGGGATTTGGGCGAACCCGACGGGGTGGCGGTGGATGCCGCTGGCAATGTCTATATTGCCGAAACCTATAACATGGATGTGTTGAAGTGGACAGCAGCAAATAGCAACGTGACCACGTTGGTGCCTTCCGGATTGTCTTTTCCGGAAGCCGTGGCGGTGGATGGCGCGGGCAATGTCTATATTGCCGACAGCACCGACAAGGCGATCAAGAAGTGGACGGCGGCGAACAACACTGTGACCACGCTGGCTTTCTCGAATTTGTCTTACCCCTGTGGCGTGACAGTGGACGGCACTGGCAATGTCTATATCGCAAACACCTTAGACAACACAATCGAAGAACTGCCTTGTGCCTTTGTAGATCCAACGCCCAAACTTGAAGGCCTTGGCGCCGGGAACGATGCCTTGCCCGTGGTTTTACCCGCCACGGAGAATCTAAGCGCCCTGTTTGCTCCCACCAGTGACCAGCCGTGGTTGACCATCAGCGGCGTCACCAGCGGCGTGGTGAATTTTTCCTTCACCGCCAATACAGGTCCAGCCCGCACGGCTCACATCACCTTGCTCGGCCAAACCATTCCCGTCACGCAGGGAGCGGCCGGCATCCCGCCGACCCTGACTGATGTGCGGATGCTGGACTGCGGCGTTTGCCAGTTTTGCTTCACCAACGTCGCCGGCGCGACCTTCACTGTGCTTTCCAGCACCAACGTGTCGTTGCCTCTGAGCGAGTGGACGGTCGCTGGCTCATGCACCAATACCGCTCCCGACCAGTTCCAGTTCACTTCGCAACCGACGACGAACGACTCGCAACGATTCTACATCATCTGCTCGCCCTAAAACTGTGAGATCGGCGCGGCAGACAAGCAATGCACCTGCCCTGCAAGCAGGTTGATGTGGGCGCGCTGCCACCGACTCCACCATTTCACTGCGGGGAGAATGAGATTCAGGCGAGCCCCATAAGCTCAGCTTCCGTGGGTGCAACTCCCACCCCCGCTGCCAATTTCCGGGAAGTGATCCGGCAATCCGGCCGTAACCCGGACATCTCAAAACATGTCGGAAGCGACGACTGGAGCATTACCAGCACTTCCCACCAGCCTTCGCCCGCTGTGAAACGGCGGGTGAAGGCTGGCGTCGCCGGGATATGTCGTGAGCGGAATGGGAAATGTAAGTTGTTCGCAATCAACATGTTAAGTTTTCGAGCCAAAATGTCTCAGCGTTGCAAATCAACAACTTACGTCGTAAGTCCGACAGGCTGCTAGGGCACCAGCAGCGGCAACATTTGGGTCGTCAATTCCGGATCGGTGCGATTGGTATCGTAAATGAGCCAGAAATCAACCGGACTAATGTCCAGGCCGAATTTGTAGTACCGCACGCCGCAGTCGCCCATGGCCGCATTGTGTCCGCCTTCCTTGTTGGGCTGGGAGCCGCCATGCATGCCGTGTTGGATTTTGGTGATGAGATCGCCGCCCGGGACATTATTGACAGTCTGCAGGTAATCGGCAAAGTAGTCGTTCCAGTTGTGAGACTTCTCCGATAAGACAACAGTTTCTGACGGATGAATCAAATATGATTCCTTCATGTCTCCCGCGTTGGCGGAGCCGACAACCTCATCAAATCCGTTCTCAATATAACTGCGCATCGTATCGTCCCCCGGGAAAGGAGTGGGGTCGGCGTAGGTGGCGGGCACTCCCCTCATGGCATCAGTGGGGCACCACAATACATTCGTATTCTTGCTGTACTCATAATACAGCATGGCCGGCCAGTGTTCGTTGTCGCTGTCTGTTGGATAGCAGCCTTTGTTGTCGGTGGCATACGATTGGTTGGCCAGAATGAGCTGCCTCAAATTGCTCTTGCAACTGGTTTGCTGGGCGGTGGCCTTGGCTTTGGCCAGGGCCGGCAGCAACATGGCCGCCAACAGGGCGATGATGATGATCACCACCAGCAGTTCGATCAGGGTGAAAGCCGCGCGGGGCTTGGGGGAATCCTTCGTTCTTCCGCCAGCCTTTTGCAGGAAAAATAATGTTGGCATGAATTACTTCTAATCTTGCTGCCTGCATTTTGCAAGTTTTTTTTTCAAGGGCTGTTTCCCAGGAAGAACCGCGGGCGGGCGCAGGACAGATTTTTGCACTTTGGCGGAATCCCGCGTCCTGACGGCGCGGGGACAATTCAGCGCGAATGTTTGCGCTGGACAAAACCTGGCGCTGCCGTAAATTGGAGCCGTGGTCGCTGCAAAACATTGAAAAACTGAATGAAAACTCAAAAAGCCGGTTCGTTTTTCCGAGCCGCCCAGCCGTCCGGGCCATCCCGCGCTTTCACCCTCATTGAACTGCTGGTGGTGATCATCATCATTGCCATTCTGGCGGCCATATTGCTGCCGGTGCTGGCCGAAGCCAAAGCCAAGGGCCAGGGAATCAAGTGCTTAAGCAATCTCCATCAGCTTCATATCGGCTGGGCGTCTTACGTCACGGACAACGGTGACAAGATAGCCCGGAATATCCCCAGCGATACCACGGGGATTTATGCCTCAAGCGGAACGGAAGCGGACTGCCAGCCCGGCGAGCAATATGCCTGCTGGGTGCTGGGGGACGCCGACAACTCCGACGTGACGCTGATCACCCACGGACTGATCTATGCGTATGTGGGAAATTGGCAGGCCTATAAATGCCCGGCGGACAAGAAAACCTGCACCGTGGGCCAGGTTGGCAGCCCGACCCTCCGCAGTTATGCCGCCAACTCCCAGATGGATGGCTACCCTCCTTGGTATCCGGAATACAAAAGCGAAACCATTCCGGGCCAGGTCAACTTCCTCAAGCTGTCGGCCATTAACAGCAGCCTTTCCCCGGCCATGACCTTTGTCTTCCTGGAAGACAACCCCGGCGACATCAACGACGGCTATTGGTGCCAGGACCTCTCCCAACCGACCCAATGGGTCAACTGCCCCGCCTGTTACCATGTCAACGCCTGCTCCTTTTCCTTCGCCGACGGTCACGGAGAGATCAAAAAGTGGACTGACAAAGGCATTCTGGCGGGTCTGAGCACGACCACCTCCGCCAACGGTTTTACAGCCGATCCGACCTCCGGCGACCTGGCTTGGGTGCAAACGCGATTCACCACCGCGGGTGAAGAAGATGGCGGGGATTAACGCCGCCGGAGGGAACCGCCCCAAGCGGCGGGCGCTGCGGCGGCGGGGCCGCCGGCCAGCGCAACCAGCCCGGCGGGAAGGGGGCGACGGAGAGCTGCCCGCAGCCCGGCACGCCATTGGAGCCGTTCACCAGCCTGTTTCATCCCCAAAAACCGGCTTGACCGGCTAGAATATGGTTAAATTACGTAATTGGAACAGGTTGTGCATTGAAAACGGGTTCTTCGCTGTTTTCGGTGGAATAACGAATCTGGGCTTCCAATTTGGTGCAACGTCCTGTTCTTCAATCCCAAAGGGATTGGACCCCTTAGCCCAGGGTTGGCCCGATTCCGAGAGGGCCTACCCTGGGTGGCTGTGAGAAGGCGGAATACCCTGAAAGGGTTAAATATCAACATGTTATGCAACAGATCAAACCCTTACAGGGTTTGTGATTCGTCTGTCTTTGCACCCTGGGTAGCTCGTGCCTCGCAACCCAGGGCTGATAGATTCAATCCCTTTGGGATTGGTTGAAAAACACTCCACAAACGCGCCGCGTTCCGGCTACAGTCCGGCACCCCTGATCCCTGCGGGCGGTTCGCCGGCCGGCACAGGCGGCCCGCCAGCATCACCCTGCCAAACCGGGCCAAAGATTTTTGGCGGAAACCGGCGCCTGACAGCGCGTGTACTAATTGGTGCAGGAGTTTGTACTGCAATATCGTACACGCTCTTGCCGAAAATAGGAGCCATATTCAACGTAAAATATTGAAAAACTGTATGAAAACCGAAACATTACGTCCGTTTTGCAGAACCGGCCGGCGGCCGGGGCAACCCAGTGCTTTCACCCTCATTGAACTGCTGGTGGTGATCATTATCATTGCCATTCTGGCGGCCTTGTTGCTGCCGGTGCTGGCCAACGCCAAAGCCAAAGGCCAGGGAGCCAAGTGCGTGAGCAATCTCCATCAATTGATCGTCGGCTGGACCAGCTACGCCAATGACAACCGGGACCAGTTGGCTCAAAACCTCTCCGCGGATTGGGGAGGGTGGGACGGGAACGTAGCCGATCTGAATAACTACGCGGCCGGCAAGTCCCAGGCCAGTTGGATTCTCGGTGACGCCACCAACCACATCTACCCAAACTATATCAACTTGATCACCTACGGGCTGATCTACCCGTACACGGGAAATTATCAGATTTATCAGTGCCCGGCGAATACGAAACCGGACAAATGGGGCGTCACGACCCAACGCGCTTATTCCATGAATGCCTGCATGGGGGTCACCTCGGGTACGCAGTGGACCTGGGGCGGGACTCCATTCCAGATTATCTTCACAAAGTCGTCGGATCTCGCGGCCCTGGGATCGGCCAATGCCTGGGTGTTGGCGGAAGAAAACCAGGCCACCATCAACGACGGCTCCATGTGTGAGGATACCCAACAGCAGCGTGTCTCCCACCCGTACTACGTTGACAGCCCGGGCCATTACCATGTCAACTCCGCCGGCATCGCTTTCGGCGACGGCCACGGACAGATTAGGCAGTGGACGGACACGGGCGTTCTGGCCGACCTGCCGCAAGATTCAGAAGGCACCATTCCGGCCGGTCCGCCACCTTACGTTGACAATGTTTGGTTTTTGTCGAAAACGTCAATACCTATTCAGTGACCGGCAGCCGGGACGCCGGACAATTTTCCGCCTTGCGGGCCGGCCGACTTGGGCCGGCGGGTGAAGAAAGCGAGGCAGAAAGTCGCACTTGACATTAGACCCGCTGCTGTCGTAGATTAGCTCCCATGCGTTTAACAAAGACAAGACATTTATGAAGACTGAAAATGCGCCGTTGCGTTGCCGAACCGGCCGTCCGACCGGACGCCGCAACGCTTTCACCCTGATTGAGCTGCTGGTGGTGATCATCATCATTGCCATTCTGGCGGCCTTGTTGCTGCCGGCGCTGGCCGCCGCCAAAGCCAGGGGCCAAAATATGAAGTGCCTCAGCAACCTCCATCAGCTTACCATCGGC
>JBEKIA010000005.1:0-38768 GCA_050011995.1 Verrucomicrobiota bacterium | reverse complement strand
GCCTGGACAAGTTACGCCACGGACAACAGTGACCGGCTGGCTCAGGACCTCGCCAGCGATTCCGGGCACTATGCCACAAGCGGCACAGAAACGGGGTCCCAGCCCGGCCAGTCATGGGCCAGTTGGGTTCTGGGGGACGCCGGCAACTCCGATGTCACGTTGATCACGCGCGGGCTGATCTATCCGTACGTGGGAAACTGGACGGTTTACAAATGCCCTGCGGATACGAGAACTTGCTCCGTCGGAGCGGTTGGCACACCGTCCCTCCGCAGTTATTCCATGAACGCCTGGATGGACGGCGTTCCACCATGGACCGCGAATATCACTCCCCTGCCGGCGCCCCAGCAGGTTGACTTTATCAATCTGACAGAAATTAACAGCAACATGCCGCCGGCCATGGCCTTGGTGTTCATAGAAGAGAACCCCGCCACCATCAACGACGGCTATTGGTTGCAGAATCTCGATCAACCCACCGACTGGATCGACTCCGCGGCGCATTACCATAACAACGCCAGTTGCATGACCTTCGCCGACGGCCACTGTCAGAGCAGAAGGTGGACTGACAGCAATGTTCTGGCGAATCTTGCCAACTCCTGGTTTGGTTTTCCATGCGATCCAACATCCGGTGACCTGGCTTGGGTGCAAGCGCGCTGCACAATCGCCAAGTAGCAAGCGATACGTCCGCTGCCTGCCGCGGCCTGCCATCCAAGACCGACGCATCGCCGCTTTGGCATTGTTTCCTCCACGGGATGGGCGGTAGCATTCCCACGGTGCCGCGATGAAATTTGATCGTTCTCGATATGCTTTGGCCTTGCCGCTGCTGGCGGCGGTGTTGGCCGCGACCGCGCTGGTTCTCTGGTGGGCGCATCCGCTGGCGGAGGCCGTCTCCGAGCGGCTTCCCGGAGCCGATCAACCGCCCGGCGCCGAGGGCGCGGCGGCGGCCAATCCCATTTTGGCCGGCAAACTTATTCCGGGCAGCGCCCAGCCGGCCAATCTTCCCGGTTCCTGGCCCCAGTTCCGCGGGCCGAATCGCGACGGCATCAGCCCGGAAACCGCGCCGCTGGCCCGCTCCTGGAACGCCGCCGGGCCGCGCCAATTGTGGGCGGTGGATTGCGGGGAGGGCTATGCGGGGCCGGTGGTCCGCGATGGGCGCGTCTATCTCATGGATTACGACTACGCCACAAAGCAGAACGCCCTGCGCTGTCTCTCCCTGGCGGACGGCGGGGAAATCTGGCGCTACGCCTACACGCTGCCGGTCAAGCGCAACCACGGGATGACCCGCACGGCGCCGGCGCTGGCGGACCATTTCGTCGTCGCCATGGACCCCAAGTGCCATGTCCTTTGCCTGGACGCGGCCACGGGGGAATTGCGCTGGGGAATGAATCTGGTCAGCGAATATGGGGCGACCGTTCCGCCGTGGTACGCCGGCCAATGTGTGCTCATTGATGGAAACGCCGTCATCCTGGCTCCAGGCGGCCACGATGCCCTGCTGGCCGCCGTGGACCTGGCCACCGGGAAAACGCTCTGGCGGGCGCCCAATCCGCGCGGCTGGAAGATGACGCATTCCTCAGTCATGCCGATGGAATTCGCAGGGCGGCGGTTTTATGTCTATTGCGCCAGCGGCGGTGTGGCGGCCGTTTCCGCCAAAGACGGCGCGCTGCTGTGGGATACCGACGCGTGGAAAATCAGTTTCGCCACCGTGCCGGCGCCGCTCGTTTTGGAGGGGGGGAAGATTTTCCTGTCCGGCGGCTACGGCGCCGGCAGTCTGCTCCTCCAACTCGAGGACCAGGCGGGCAAGCTCGCGCCGAAAACGCTCTGGAAGCTCAGTCCCGAAGTTTTTGGCGCAACCCAGCAAACGCCCCTATTCCACAATGGCCTGATCTATGGCACGCGGCCCAACGGACAATTCGTCTGCCTGGGTCTGGACGGCAAAGTGGTCTGGGCCAGCCCGGCGGTGGATTCCTTTGGAAGGTCTCCCTTCCTGCTGGCGGACGGGCTTTTCTTTGTGATGAGTGAGGACGGCAAACTCAGCTTGATGGAAGACTCCCCGGCGCGTTTCCAACTCCTGGCCCAGGCGCAAGTGCTCAAAGGCGGCGAGGCGTGGGGCCCGATGGCGCTGGCCGGGGGCCGTCTGCTGGTTCGCGATCTCACACACCTGGCCTGCCTGGACGTTTCCGCGGCCTCGCAACCAAAATAATTGACAAATAAAAGCGGCGCGCCGGAGAACCTCAGGCCTCAGTCCACCGCCCGCCGGGGAACGGCGCGTTCGCAGCGCCGGCTTTGGAAAGCAGCAAATCCAAATGTTCCAGGCAGAAGCGCGACCACGATTCGTAACCGGACGGATCTTTGACGGCGTCCGCCATCGGGATAAATTCGGGACCCGCGATGCCGCTGCGCCGGCCCGCGATGTTTTCGCCGGGCACACGCACCACATGGACGACCCCAAAATGCACGCATCCAACCTCCGTGCTGTCATCGTTGATCGCGGCCACCGCCGGCCCGTTGCCCGCGTCAATGCCCGCCTCCTCCATCAATTCGCGCCGCATCCCTTCCTGATAGCCGCGGTCGCTGGAGAAAAGACCATGATCTTCCTCCGAGATATGCCCGCCGATGCCGACCGAATACAATCCGTGCAACCGGGTTTCCTGGCCGCCCCGGCCCCGGCGATACCGCAATATCTTGTCCTGGCAGATCAACAGGACGTAAGGGATGAGTTGCTTGTAACGCTTGTCCTGTTCGGCGTCGCTTCGATTCCGGTAGAGCAGCCGCGAAGCGGAGGTGACCACCGGCAGGTATTTCTCCACTTCCAGGCTGAGGCCCTGAAACACGCCCAGCTCTTCGAGAAGTTTCCGTTCAAAACAAAGCACTCTTTCTTCGGTCGCCATTGGGTCTATTGGCCTTTCTCTTTCGCGGCTTCCCGATACTGGTTTGGACCCCGGTCCTTCACGAGCAAAATGTATTTATTGATGTTCACGCGTTATTCGACGGTTATTCACATTGTCAAAACTCACGACTCCTCCGCCGGCCTGATTTCAACGGCGACTTCCATCGTCCTCTCCTGCGTGCCGCGATAGGTGCCGCGCAAGGGGGGGACATCGTTGTAATCGCGCCCCGTGGCGATCTTGACGTAGGTTTCGCCGGGTTGTGAATTGTGCGTCGGATCCAAAGCCACCCAACCCACGGATGGAATGAACACCTCCGTCCAGGCGTGCGTCCCGCCGGCCCGTTGCGTCGCCAGATACCCGCTGACATACCGGGCCGGGATCTGTGCCGCGCGGCAAAGGCCGATCATCACATGGGCAAAGTCCTGGCACACGCCGCGCCCTTCGGCCAGCGCCTCGCGCGCCTGGGTGTGGACATGAGTGGTTTGCGGTTCGTAGGCCATCCGGCCATGCACAAACCGCATGATGGCCAGCGCCGCCTGCCACGCATCGGTCTGTCCTTCCGCCGCCTCCGCGGCCATCCGCCGGATTTCCGGCGAGGTGTCTGTGAAACGGCTGGCCTGCGCGAAGTCAAAGCACGGCTCGCCTTGCCCCGCCTGGCGCGCCGCCGCCAGCGTGGCGGGCCGGGCGTCCAGCGCCAGCGGCGCGGGCGCGAAGGTGGCCACCACCGCGCGGGTTTCCAATTCCAGCGCCGTGTGCGGCTCGGCCACGTCGAAATGGTCCACCCCGTTGCCGTAAAAATCCGTGTAATAATTCACCCGCGCCGGCGGATTGACTGTCAATTCGAAATGCTCCAGCCGCTGCCGGCGGTCGCTGGGCGGCCGGACCCGCGCCTCGTTGAAACTGTCGCGCACCGCGCTGGCATACCGGTAGGCGGTGCGATGCCGGATGGCCCACCTCATGCCCGCTCCTCTTCGATTTCCCGCACCTCCACCGCCACCTGGATGGCGTGAGAGCCGCCGCCCACCAGGATGCCGCTGACGGGGCTGACGTCGCTGAAATCGCGCCCGTAGGCCACGGTGATGTGCCCCTCCTCCGGCAGCAGGTTGTTGGTGGGGTCGAAATCCACCCATCCCAGGCCGGGACAAAAAACCGAAAACCACGCGTGCGAGGCGTCGGCGCCCGTCCAGCGGGCCTGGCCCGGCGCCGGCCGGGTGCGGAGGTAGCCGCTGACGTAGCGGGCGGGCAGGCCGAGCGACCGCAGGCAGGCAATGGCCAGATGGGCGAAATCCTGGCAGACGCCCCGCCGGTTCCGCCACGCCTCTTCCAGCGGCGTGGCGGCCGTGGTCGCCGCCGGATCATATTTGAAATCGGTGAAAATCCTTCGATTCAAGTCTTGCGCGCCCGCCAGCAGGGGCGTGTCGCTGCCGAAACTGGCCAGCGCGTACGCGGCCAGCTCCGGCGTGGCGCGGAGCAGGGGCGAGTCAAATCGAAATTGATGCGGGCCGGCGGTTTCCCCCGCCGCCTTCTCCCGGAACATGGCCGCAACCTTCTTCCATTCCGGCGAGAGGCCCGGGGCCGGCGGCGGGACGCGGCTGACCGAAACCCGGCTGGCGGCGGTGATTTCCAGGCGGCGGTGAATCTGCTGCACGCTGAAGAAACAGACCTGGTTGCCGAAATAATCGGTGCGCATGGTCCGCACCGCGGGCGCGGGCGTGATCTCCAGGGCGAAATCCGCCCGCGGTTGCGCCCCGGTCAGCCGCGGCTTGAGCCGGGCGGCGTGATGCGACACGGTGACCGGCTCCGAGTAGTCATAGACCGTGCGATGGAGGATGCGGTAATTCATCGCGGCCTTATTTGCTGCCGGCGCGGGAGATGGTGGAATGGGCGAAATAACTGACCGCGATGGCGTCGGAAAGTTTGGGCAATTGGCGCAAGATGCGGCCGATCACCGCCCCGGCTTCGCTGTGGTGCCAGTTGGCTTTCCGGCTGGCCAGGGACCGCGGGTCCAGCAGCCGCAGCCGGGCCAGGCAGTCGAGCAGGACCCGGTGGCCGGCGCTGGGCAGGGCGTTTTCGCGTTCGCGCGGGAGCCGTTCAAAATGTTTGACAAGCTGGTTGAACTGGAACAGGAGCGAGCGCGGGTTGGTGTCGTCCAGCAGCGCCAGGTCGTACACCGCCGCGATGTTGGGCAGGAGCGTGTAGCGGCTGCGGTAGGTCAGGGAACTGTCCGCCACTTCCAGCACCGCTTCCAGCACGCTCGGATTGTTGCCTTCCGCCGAGCGCAGCGCGCAATCCAGGAGCGAGCAGAGATACACGGCCCGTTCCAGGCGCAAACCGATGTCCAGAAAACGCCAGCCCTGGGCGCGCGTCATGTTTTCCCGCGCCAGCCCGTGAAAGGCGGCCAGGTGCAGCAACGTCTGGTTGAGGACTCCGTTGGCGTCGGCCAGCCGGGGCGCGGCGGGGTCGGCCGGCGCCAGGACATCGCCCAGCCGGGAGAGCACGCGCCACAAATCATTGGAAGTCCGGTCGCGCACCAGCATGGCCAGCTTCTGCATTTCGCCGGCGATGCTTTGGAGCGATCCCCGGCGCTTGGGGTCAAAGATCAAATCCAGCAATTCCGCCTCGATGGCCTCCGGATTGCTCCGGATTCCGGGCCGCGCGGAGAGCGGCGCGATCTGCCCTTGTTTGGCCAGGGTGTTGAGCAGCGGCTCGATCAACGGAAACCAACCCGGGCCGCTTTCCGAATTGAGGCGCAGCAACAGGCTGCGCAGCAGGCGCGCGGTGGCGTCGGCGCGCTCGCAATAGCGGCCCAGCCAAAAGAAATTGTCCGCCAGGCGCGAGGGCAAATTATTTCCCACCCGCCGCAGTTCCACGGCCGAATTGGCCGGGTAAATCAGCGTCACCGGCTCGACCGGTCCGTCCGCCAGCACCCACAGGTCCTTGCTCGACCCGCCCTGATGCAGGAAAACTTGCGCGCCGCCGCCTTCCACCCCGGCGCGCGCGAGTCCGCCCGGCATGACGGAGTAGCTGTCGGCGGTCCTGACCAGGAACGCGCGGATGGAAACCGGCCTGGGCACAAGTTTGGTTCCGTCCCACGCGGGCGCGGTGGAAGGGGTCACCCGTTCCTGCGCGACAAACAACTCCGGCCGGAATTGAATCTGCGCGCGCAAATCGCCGTTGCTTTCCGCGCCGGGCTGCGCTCCCCCTTCGGGCTGGCTGGACTGCGCGCGGAAGGCGGGTTGCACGATCAAATCGTCAAAATGCTCCAACACATGCCGTTCGGCGTCCGGCTGGCCGCACCACCAGGTGGCGATGGACGGCAATTTCAGTTCTTCGCCCAAAAGATGCCGGCATAGCCCCGGCAGGAAAGCCAGGAAGGCCGGGCATTGCAGCAGGCCGCTGCCCAGCGCGTTGGCCGCCGCCACGTTTCCGGCGCGCAACGCCCCGAGTAGTCCCGGCACGCCCAGCATCGAATCGTTGCGCAGCTCCAGGGGGTCGCACCAGCCGTCGTCCACGCGCCGCAGAATCACGTCCACCGGTTCCAGGCCGGAGAGAGTCTTGAGCAGCAGGCGGTCGTCCCGCACCGTCAGGTCCTGCCCTTCGACCAGCGTGTAACCGAGGTACCGCGCCAGCCAGGCCTGCTCGAAATACGTTTCGTTGAACGGCCCGGGTGTCAATAATACAATTCGGGGGTTGTCCGGGCGCCGCGTTCCCAGCCGGCCCAGCGCGGCCTGCAGGTCGCGGAAGAACCCCGCCAGCCTTTGCACGTTGCAGTCGCGAAACGGCTGCGGCAACACGCGCCCCGTGATCAGCCGGTTGGCCAGCGCGTATCCCGCGCCGGCCGGGATTTGCGTCCGGTCCGACAGCACCCACCATTGACCGTCCTTGGACCGCGCCAGGTCGGCGGCGTAGAGGTGAAGAAACATGCCTCCCGGCGGGCGCAAACCGTGGCAGGGCCGCAGGAAATCCGGCTGGCCGAAGACCAGCGCCGGGGGGAGCAGGCCCCCCTGAATCAACGCCTGCGGGCCGTAGCAATCGGCCAGGATCAAATTCAGCAGGCTCGCGCGCTGGCACAGGGCGGTTTCCAGATGCCGCCATTCGGCCGCGCTCATCAGCAGCGGCAGCGGATCCAACTGCCACGGGCGCTCCATCCCCAGCGGATCGCCGTGGACGTTGTAGGTGATCCGCTGTTCCTGAAGGATGCGGCGCGCCGTTTCGTGGCGGCGTTTCAATTCGGCCGCGCTTAAACTGGGAACCGCGCCGGCAAACGCCCGGTAAGCCTCGCGCAGCCCGCCCTGCCCGTCCACCGCCTCGTCAAACACCCCGGCTTCCCCGGAATAGTCCCCGAATACCCCGCCGGTTGTCGTTTTCAAACTGTCTTGGATCGCCGCCATGAATGCGAAGAGTATGCCATAGTTGTCCGCGCCCCGCCAGCTTCGTTATCCCGCCGCGGACTAAAAGTGTCGGTCCGTTTCCGGCGGAGCTGCCGCTCCGCCCCGATCCTTCTTTCCTCATCGGGCGGATTCATAGTTGAAAGAGGGCGAATGGAAAGGCAAAAGAATATCTTGATTAGGCTTGATTAGGGTTGATTAGACTTGATTGGAAAAGCCCAGTTGTGCGCGCAAATTGTTCATGGAAAGGCACTTGGGACGATTTTCCGCAAAATGGCCAAAACCAGCGGAAAAAGGCATTCATGCAGCGATGGAATCATAAAGTATAGCAGTTTAATAGAGTCTGCAATGCTGGGAGGCCAAGAGAAAGGACAAAGGCAAAGTGACCCCTGGGAGAAACCCCGCCTTCCTCCCGGCGCCGCTTGGCTCTCCGTGCCTTGCCCTCACACAGAAAGATTAGCATGTAAGCGCGGATTGTCAAAGGAAAAATGCCGGGAAATGCGGATTTGTGCAATGTCCTAATCGTGAGCCACTTGCGCGCATTACTCATCCCATAGTGCAGAGTCGAGACGCCCGGACCGGCCGCCGCCGCCGCCAAAACCAGGCCGCGAGAACGCCTCAAGCAGCGTCACAGCGCGGCCCGCCGCAACCCAGGGAATGGAACCGCGGATTGACAGATTCGCCCGCCTGTAGCGGCGGTCTGTGACCGCCGGCAATGCCGCCGGAACCGGGCGCCCGAATCCGGGAATGCACTGCATCCTCTTGGACATGATCGGATGGAGCAACAAGACCGTCCGCCGCGCGGCGCATTTCCCAGCTCGCTCTTGCTCCAGGTGCAGGGGTACCATGCCAACTGGAATGTCACACCAGCCTGACAACATTTTTGCCGGGACACAGATCGTGTCGCTGGCCGAAGTTCGCGGGACCAACAATTATTTTACCTCCGCGCGCCCCTGTGCAAATCCATCATGCGGCGCTCTGCCGAACGCCGCTACGCTTTCCTTCCGGGGTAATGTCTGTGGAAATGGCTGTCACGGGCTGGGCCGTCCATTGGAGGGGGCGAGTTTTTCGTGGCGGGAACTCCTTTGGTGGGGTGGCACAGGCGACTCGCCGACCGGAACTGAGAATCACGGTCTACAGCCATGACGCAGCGCCTTTGCCAAAGGTCGCGTTCGATCTTCCGCCGGGCCGGCGGCCCGACGGGACGGGCGAGTCGCCCGTGCCACCCAGAAAATAGGAAATATGCGCGCGAGACGCACGCGCTCCCGGAAGTGTCCGCGCCGGGGCTGGGGGGAATTTAAGACGGTCCGGGTTGCTTTTGGACGCGCGGAATTGTATTCATGGGTTATGAAAGTTCTATTTATCGGCGGCACCGGTTTTATCAGCACCTCGGTCAGCCGCGTGGCGGTGGCCCGGGGCATGGACCTCTATCATCTCAATCGCGGGCTGCGCAAAACGGATCTCTCCGGGGTCCACAGCTTGATCGCCGACGTTCACCAGCCCGAACAGGTCCGCGCCGCCCTGGGGGATCTGAAGTTTGACGCCGTGGTGGATTGGACCGCCTTTACCCCGGATCACATCGAGCGCGACTTGGCGCTCTTTCGGGGCCGCGCCAAACAGTTCGTCTTTATCAGTTCCGCTTCCGCTTATCAAAAGCCGCCGGGCCACCATGTCATCCGCGAATCCACCCCTTTGCACAATCCCTACTGGGAATACTCGCGCAACAAGATCGCCTGTGAGGAACGCCTCCTGCGCGCCTGGCGCGAGGAAGGTTTTCCCGCCACCATTGTCCGTCCTTCCCTCACCTACGGCGATGCCAACTTCCCCATCGCCCTGGGAGGCTGGGGCTGCTTCACGCTGGCCGATCGTCTGCGAAAAGGCCGGCCCATCATTGTCCACGGCGACGGTTCCTCCCTCTGGGTCACCACCCACGCCGAGGATTTTGCCCGAGGATTTCTCGGTTTGCTCGGCAACCCCCAGGCGGTCGGCGAGGCTTTTCACATCACCACCGACGAAGTCCTCACCTGGAATCAGATTTACGAAACCATCGCCGACGCCCTGGGCGTCAAGGCCAACATGGTCCACATCGCCTCGGAGTTGCTGGCCCGGGTTGCCCCGGAACTGGCCGGCCCCCTGCTCGGCGACAAGTCCTGGAGCGTCGTTTTTGACAATACTAAAATCAAGGAGTTCGTGCCGGGATACCAGGCCGCCATCCCCTTGCGCGAAGGCATCCGCCGCACGGCCGCCTGGTTCGACGCCGACAAAAGCCGCCAGCGGGTGGACCCGGCCATCAACGCCCAACTGGACCGCATCCTGGCCGTCTGCTCCCCAAAGGCCCCTTGAGCGGCCGGCCTCTCACGACTTGCGGATCACGCGAAAAACACCGATGCCGACGAACAGACCATTATGACAACCAGTCCTCTTGCGGGAAAGCCGGTGGCGCCGGGGATGCTGGTCAACGTCCCCAGGCTCGTCACGGCCTACTATGCCGAGGCTCCCGACCCCGCCGTGCCCGCGCAGCGCGTGGCGTTCGGCACGTCCGGACATCGCGGCACGGCCTTCAACCGGTCTTTCAATGAAGCTCACATCCTGGCGATCACACAAGCCATTTGCCTGTATCGAAAGGGGCGGGGAACCGGCGGCCCGCTGTTTCTGGGAATTGACACCCACGCGCTGTCGGAGCCGGCCTGCGCCACCGCGCTGGAAGTGCTGGCGGCCAATGAAGTGGAGGTGAGGATCGCGGCCGGCGGGGAATATACGCCGACCCCGGTGATTTCTCATGCGATTCTCACCTGCAACCGCGGCCGGAAGGCCGGGCTGGCCGATGGCATTGTCATCACGCCCTCGCATAATCCGCCGCAGGATGGCGGCTTCAAATACAACCCGCCCCACGGCGGCCCGGCGGACACGGTGGCCACCGGCTGGATAGAAAGGAAGGCTAATGAGTTCCTGGAATCCGGCTTGAAGAGCGTGAAGCGCATGCCGCTGGTGCGCGCCCTCAACGCCTCCACGACGCGCCGGCACGACTATCTCAGCGCCTACATTGCCGATCTGGGCAACGTGGTGGACATGGAGGCGATCCGCGGCGCCAAGCTCAACCTCGGTGTGGATCCGCTGGGCGGCGCGGGTGTGCATTATTGGGGACGCATTGCCGAAAGTTATGGTTTAAGGCTGGAGGTGGTCAACGAAGCGATTGATCCCACCTTCCGGTTTATGACGGCGGATTGGGATGGCCAGATACGAATGGACCCCTCCTCGGCCTTCGCGATGCGGCGATTGATCGGGATGAAGGACCGCTTTGACCTTTCGTTCGCCTGCGACCCCGACCATGACCGGCACGGCATTGTCACCCGCAGCGCGGGATTGCTGCCGCCCAACCATTATCTTTCCGCCGCCATCTTCTACCTTTTCCAGCACCGTCCAAAGTGGGGCCGCGAAGCGGCCGTCGGCAAAACGATGGTGAGCACACAGATGATAGATCGCGTCACCGCCCAGCTTGGCCGCAAGCTCTATGAGGTGCCGGTGGGCTTCAAGTGGTTTGTGGATGGCTTGCTCGACGGTTCGCTCGCCTTCGGCGGCGAAGAGAGCGCGGGGGCCAGCTTCGCCCGTCTGGATGGCGCCGTTTGGACGACGGACAAGGATGGAATGGTCCCCGCTTTGCTGGCGGCGGAGATCACAGCCCGGATGGGCCGCGATCCCGGCGAAATCTACCTCGAACTCACGCGCCAGTTCGGCGAGCCTTTCTATGACCGCGTTGAGGCGCCGGCCACTCCCGGGCAAAAGGCGCTTTTGGCGAAGCTCTCGCCCCGGCAGGTCAAGCAGGCCGGCTTGGCGGGCGAAAAAATCCAGACTGTCCTCACCCGGGCGCCGGGCAACGATGCCCCCCTGGGCGGATTGAAAGTGGCGGCCGGGAGCGGATGGTTCGCGGCGCGTCCATCCGGGACTGAGAATATCTACAAGATTTATGCGGAGAGCTTCCGCGGAGCGGATCATCTGCGCCGCATCCTGGAGGAAGCCCAGAGCATTGTCAGCGATGCTTTGGCGGCGTCCCCGCCGGAGCCGGGGATTGCCTCCGAGCCAAAACCCAAGGAGAAACCATGAGCCGGCCACCCCCGTCAGCCGTCCGACGCGCAGCCTTCCGCCCGCGGACATCGAGGGATTCGATTCCCTGGCGGAACTGGCCCTGGATCTGCGCTGGTCGTGGAATCACTGCGCGGACGAAGTGTGGCGGCAGCTTGATCCGGCGCTGTGGGAACTGACGCAAAACCCGTGGGTTGTCCTTCAGACCGTCTCGCCGGACCAACTGAAGCGCGTGCTGGCCGATCCTGCATTCCGCAAGAAAGTGGACGGCCTGCTGCAAGCCAAGCATCAGGCGGCGGAGAAGCCGGCGTGGTTTCAGCAGCGTCATCCACAGGCGCCCTTGACCTGCGTGGCGTATTTCAGCATGGAATTCATGTTGAGCGAAGCGCTGCCCATTTACTCCGGCGGGCTGGGCAACGTGGCCGGCGACCAGCTCAAAGCCGCCAGCGACCTGGGCGTGCCGGTGATCGGAGTGGGGCTGCTATATCAGCGGGGCTATTTCCGCCAAATAATTGACAAGGACGGGACGCAACAGGCCCTTTACCCGTATAACGACCCCGGACAGTTGCCCATCACGCCGTTGCGCCACCCGAGCGGCGAGTGGTTGCGGTTGGAGATCGCCCTGCCCGGTTACTCGGTCTGGCTGCGCGCCTGGCAGGTCCAAGTCGGCCGGGTCAAGCTTTACCTGCTGGACAGCAATGACGCGGCGAATTTTCCCGCCCATCGAGGGATTGCCGGCGAACTGTATGGGGGCGGGCCGGAGTTGCGCCTGACGCAAGAAATCCTCCTGGGCATCGGCGGCTGGCGGCTGTTGGACGCGCTGGGCATCCACCCGGAAGTCTGTCACCTCAATGAAGGGCATGCCGCCCTGGCCGTGTTGGAACGCGCCCGCAGTTTCATGCAGGAGACCGCGCATCCCTTCGAGGCCGCGCTGGCCGCCACGCGGGCGGGGAATCTTTTCACCACCCACACGGCTGTGGCGGCCGGCTTTGATCGTTTCGCCCCGGCTCTCATCGAACAATACCTCGGCCGTTACGCCCGGGAAAAGCTGGGGATCACACTCAGCCAATTGCTGGCCTTGGGCCGCCAGGATCCGAGCGACACGTCGGAAAGTTTCAACATGGCCTGGCTGGCCATCCGCGGCAGCGGGGCGGTCAATGGCGTCAGCCGCCTGCATGGGAAAGTCAGCCGGCATCTCTTTGAGCCTCTCTTTCCGCGCTGGCCGTCGAACGAAGTGCCCGTCGCCCATGTCACCAACGGGGTTCACATGCCAAGCTGGGACTCCGCGGCAGCCGATGATCTCTGGACGGAAGCCTGCGGAAAAGACCGCTGGCTGGGGACAATGGAATCCCTGGAGCAAGACATTCGCCGCGTCTCCGACGCCAGCCTTTGGCAAATGCGCCTGGCCGCCAGCAAGACTCTGGTGGATTACGCCCGAGGGCGGTTGTCCAGGCAACTGACCGCCTCCGGCGCATCGCCCGAGGAGGTGGAGGCGGCAAAACATCTGTTTGATCCCAACACCCTGACGCTCGGCTTCGCGCGCCGCTTCGCGACCTACAAGAGACCCAACCTGCTGCTGCACGATCCGGACCGGCTGATGCGCCTGTTATCCAATCCGCAGCGCCCGGTCCAACTGATCATTGCGGGCAAAGCCCATCCCGCGGATGCGGCGGGACAGGCCATGATTCAACAGTGGATTCACTTCATTCGCTGTCCCGAGGTTCGTCCTTATGCGATCTTCCTCAGTGATTATGATATGCTCGTCACGGAGCGCCTGGCGCAGGGGGTGGATGTCTGGCTGAACACACCCCGGCGGCCTTGGGAGGCGTGCGGAACCAGCGGCATGAAGGTGCTCGTCAACGGAGGCATCAATCTCTCCGAATTGGACGGCTGGTGGGCGGAAGCCTGCGCACCGGAAGTCGGATGGGCTTTGGGCGACGGCCAGGAACATGGCGATGATCCGGCCTGGGACGCGGCCGAAGCCGCGGCGCTCTACGACCGGCTCGAACACGAGGTCATTCCCGAGTTTTATACCCGCGACGACAAGGGCATTCCCACCGCCTGGGTCGCGCGGATGCGGGAGAGCATGGCGCGGTTGACCCCGCGCTTCTCCGCCAACCGCACGGTGCGCGAATACACCGAACAATACTACCTGCCGGCTGCCGCGGCGCACCGTCTGCGGGCCGCCGATAATGGCGCCGCGGGCCGGCAAATAGTCCATTGGCGGCGCAGCCTGGATGAGAAATGGGCCGCGCTGCGCTTCGGCGAAGTGAAGGTTGAGACTCGGGGCGGGCAGCACAGGTTCGAGATGCAGGTTTTTCTTAATGGCCTCGACCCGGGGGCCGTGCGAGTGGAGCTTTATGCCGACGGCGCCAACGGCGGCAGCCCGGTGCGGCAGGAAATGAAGCTCGTTGGCCAACTGGCGGGCGGGACGGACGGTTTTATTTACAGCGCGGCTGTGTCCGCCGCCCGCGTGGCGGGGGACTACACAGCGCGTGTGATACCGCATTGCGATGGCGTCGCGGTCCCTTTGGAAGCCGCCCACATCCTGTGGCAACGTTGAAGAACCTCATTTTTTTGATCCTATTTTTCTGCCGTCGTCTTCCTTTTGAAATGTTTGAATTAACCATCAATGGGGATTCTGCCGAAAGGAAAGTCGGCCCAGGCCGGCCGCGAAGGGCCGATTCGCGGCGGGGTCCTCCTGCACGGATTCCACAAAACTGGCGAGCTTCTGGCGATGGGGCGAGAGGGAGCAGGCCGGATCGGTGGCCGCGGCATCGCCGGTAAGGAGAGCCGCCTGGCAACGACAGCCGCCGAAGTCTATTTCGCGCATGGGGCATTCGCAACAGGGCGCCGGCATCCATTCGGTGCCGCGAAAACGATTGAACGACTCGGATTGGCTCCAAATCCAGGCCAGCGGGCGCGTCCGCACATTGTCGAAGCGCAGGCCCTGGATGGCCGAAGCGGTCGGGCAGGGCAGGACATCGCCCACGGGATTGACTGTCAAGAACCGCGTGGCCCAGCCATTCATGCAAGGTTTTGGGCGCTCGCTGTAATAATCGGGCGTGACAAACAAAATCTCCATTCGGCCCAGCAACTGTTTTTTCCGCGCCGCGACAATCTCCACGGCCCGCGCGATCTGGCTGCGGGTGGGCAACAAGGCGGCGCGATTCGCAAAGGCCCAGCCATAGTATTGAGCATTGGCCAGTTCCAACCGTTCCGCCTCCAGGTCTTCGGCCAGGGAAATGATCTGCTCCAGCCGGACTATGTTGCCCCGATGCAGCACCACGTTGACCGTCAACGGAAATCCCAGTTCCCGCGCCACTTTCGCGGCCTCAAGTTTGAGCGCGTGGGCGGAAGCCCCGGCGATTTGGTCGGCCAGCGTTTCCTGGTCGGATTGAAAGCTGATTTGGATGCTGTCCAATCCGGCCTCGCGCAGTTGCGCGGCGCGCCGGCGCTGCAGGCCGACAGCGCTGGTGATCAGGTTTGTGTAAAGTCCGGCGGCGCGGGCGGCCGCGACCAACTCGGCCAGGTCCGCGCGGCGGAGCGGTTCGCCGCCGGAGAAGCCCAGATGCAAAACGCCCAGTTGGGCGGCTTCCTCAAAAACGCGGCGCCATTCCGCCGTGGAAAGTTCCCGCCCGCCCGGATAGACGATGGGGTTGGAACAGTAGGGACAATGCAATGGGCAACTGTGGGTCAGTTCGGCCAGCAGCAAGTAAGGCCGGTAATTCATGGGGAGATGGCGACGAGCATCCGCTGCCGCAGTTGCGCCAGGCATTCGCACACGTCCGCGCGCACGGTTCCAGGGTCCGTTTCATATTCTTCGGCCAGCGAAAGGATGATGGAGGCGACGGTCGCTTGGCCCGAGCATCGGATGAGGATGTCATGCGTGGCGGCGTCCAGCGGCAGCACACCTTCGGGAAAGAGCAGCACCGGTTCGCCCGTGATCGGGTCATTCCGCAGCCGAACGCCCCGGGCGAGCGCCGGACGGCTTTGTGCATCCAGGGAGATCATGTTTGCGTACGCAATGCGTTAGAAAAGATTGGCGTCAAGGGCGGGCACTCCTCTCGCCGCCGCGGCGCGCACGGAGTGCGCGCCCTACCACCAAAGACTGACAATCGCGCCGCCGGCGCGGGTTTGGGAGCGCCAAACACCGCCCGTGGATGGCATCCAGCATCGCCCAGAGCAAGTCGCACTTGAACTGAAGGGCGCGCAGGGCCGCCTCCTGTTTTTCGCGGGTGTTGCAGTGGTCCAAAGTCAGCTTCAAGGCCTCCCCGGAGTCGCGGGGCGCCTGGACCAGGCGGCCCGCGAAGTAATCCAGGCCGGAGGCATCCACCCAGGGGTAGAACCGCTGAAATGCTTCCAGCCTTTTCGCCATGAGGTCGGGAGCGAACAACTCGGTCAGCGAAGAGGCCACCGCCTCCGGCCATGGCCGGGTGCGGGCGAAATTCACATAAGCATCCACAGCGAATCGGACCCCGGGAACGACGTGGCGGTGGCTGAGCAAGCTTTGGCGCGACAACCCGCACGCTTCTCCCAGCCGCAGCCAGGCGCCGATGCCCCCTTCATCACCCCGGATGCCGTCATGATCCATGATCCGGTGCAGCCACAGGCGGCGGACTTCGCGCAACGGACAATTGGACAGAATGGCGGCATCCTTGATCGGGATGTGGGCCTGGTAATAGAACCGGTTGGCCACCCATAACTGGATGGCTGGGCGGCCGAGCTGGCCGGAATTCATCAAGACGTGAAACGGATGTTGATGGTGATAGGACAAGGCGCCAATTTTGCGCAGATTGGCGACAAACCTTTTCCGCGGCCACGGCTTTTGGTTCATATCGCAAACTCCAATCCGTCATACCCCACCACGACGCCCGCCGCCTCAACCGCGCTCCGTTCCGGCGAACCAGGGGAGAGCACGGGGTTGGTGTTGTTGATATGGATGTAAACTCTGTGTTCCGCCGAAAGCCCGCCCAAAACAGCCAAACTGTGATCCTGGATCGTGACATGCCCCATCTCCGCCGCGGTGGGCGCATTGGTTTTGACGCGCCGCAGTTCGTCGCCGGACCAGAATGTGCCATCGAAGAGCACGGCGTCCGACTCCGCCATCGCCGCGGCCAGAGCGTCATTCCACCCGGCGACATCCGGCGCGACCAGCAACCGCCCGCCTGTGTTCCGATCCATAAAACAGTAGGCCACGCGGTGGACACCGCCCGGGGTCCTTCCCTTGTCAAAAACGGGCGGGCCTCCCGGCAGCTCAATTGCGCGATAGACCATGGAGTTTTGCTCTCCCTGGCTTCCGGGCAGCGGCGCAAAATCGGCCTCCGGCGGTTCCACCCAGTCCACACCGCAAAAAGCGTCCAGGAGTGCGGTCAGACCGAGGTGTCCGTCCAAAGTGTCCCGCACCGCGCTGGTGGCATGAACTCGCAGCCTGCCGCCTTCGCGCAACGACAGCAAGCCCGCCACATGATCGAGATCGGCGTTTGTCAACAAAACTTCGGAGATGGGTGTGCCGCGCAACGCGGCGGGGCCTGGCTGCAACCCGGGGCAGGCGCTGATTTGGGCGGGCAAATCCGGCGAGGCGTTGACCAAAAGCCACCGGCCGCCGCCGGCGAGGATTGCGACGGACGATTGAGTCAGCGGCCGAATTCGCCCCCGCCTGGCGTCGCAACAATTAGCGCAGCCGCAATTCCACTGCGGCAACCCTCCGCCGGCGGCCGCTCCTAGCACGCGAACACGAATAATGGCCTCCGAGAATCATCCCCTGGCGGTTAAGAGGCATCCACGTAGGCTGTGCATTCGCAGCAGACCTGGACCACCCGAATTTGAGGCTTTTTCCACTGCTTCTTGAGTTTAGACTTCTTCATAATTTCAATAACAATAGCACATCTTTGCCCTGTGTCCACCGGTGTTCCTTTGCAGTCCATCTGGCGGGGCTTTTTTGGGGGGGTTCCCCTCTTAATCTTAATCTTAATCCTGCCCCGCCTTCTCCGAACAAGATTAAGATTAAGATTAAGAAATGGAAAACGCCACCCCCAAAGGTGACATGCGCCCCCATCCGGCAGGTTGCGCCTGGGCCGATATTCTGCCAAATTATCGCGGATATGCAGCCACTGTCGCCGTTATATCCAAACAACAAATGAAACCGGCCTTTCATCAATGGGCTTCTCTCAAAGCGGTCCGCGCGGCGCTTTGGATCGGGTGCGGCGCGATCCTGTTCTCCAGCCGCGCGGGCGCAGAGGCGGCCAAACCGTTCGGACTGGAGGCGCAGCCGCGCGCCCGGGCCGCCCTCCTCATGCCGGAGCGCGACACGGGAGCGCTCCCGCCGCTGCTTTCCCAAACCGGCGCTTTCAAGGACACGGCGCGTCTCGTGCCCGCCGACGGTTTGATTCCTTACGACATCAATGTTCCGTTCTGGTCGGATGGAGCGGCCAAAACGCGCTGGATGGCCGCGCCCAAGCCGGACACCCGGTCCGCGGGAAAGATCGGATTCCGGCCCACAGGGGAATGGAGTTTTCCCAAAGGGACGGTGTTTGTCAAACACTTCGAGCTGGGGACCGACGAGACGCGCCCCGAGGTGAAACGCCGCCTGGAAACCCGGCTCCTGGTGCGCGATGCCGACGGCGGTGTCTATGGGGCCGCCTACAAATGGCGGCCGGATAACAGCGACGCCGACCTGCTGGCCGCGAACTTGACCGAGGCGATTGTCATCAAAACGGCGGCGGGGACCCGAACGCAGATGTGGTACTATCCGAGCCGGCAGGATTGCCTGGTTTGCCACACCGTCCAGGCCGGCCTGGTCCTGGGCGTCAAGACCCGCCAGATGAACCGCGATTTTCCTTATCCTTCCGGGCGCGCCGACAACCAATTGCGGGCCTGGAACCGCCTCGGATTGTTTGACCCGCCGCTGGACGAGGCCCGCCTGCCGGATTACGCCAGCCTGGCGGGCGCGGACGACGCCGGCCGCAGTTTGGAGGACCGGGCCAGGTCCTACCTGGACGCCAACTGCGCCCACTGCCACCGGCCCGGCGGCACGGTGGCCTATTTCGACGCCCGCTATGACACGCCCCTCAAGCAACAGAACCTGATCGCCGGACAAATTCTGATTGACGAAGGCATTGACGGCGCGCGCGCCATCGCGCCCAATGACATATGGCGCTCGCTCATTTACATGCGGGCCGGCTCGCTCGAGGCCATCAAAATGCCCCAACTGGCCCACAACGCGGTGGATGAGCAGGGCATGCGGCTGCTGCGGCAATGGATTGAAAGCATGCCGGGACCGCCCGTGTTGCCGCCGCCGGAGATTTCGCCGCCGCAGGGCCGGTACGAGCGGCCGGTGGAGGTTGTCTTGAAGGAAGCGGAGCCGGGGGCCGGCATCCGGTACACGCTGGACGGGAGCCTGCCCACCGGCGCCGACCCGCTTTACGAGAAGCCGATCCTGTTGAGCGGCCCCGCCATTTTGCGGGCCAAGGCCTTCAAGCCCGGTTTCACCAAAAGCATCACCGCGCAGCAAGTGTTTGTCATCGGCGATTGAGGCCGGCGGCAAGACCCGCCTTGGGGGCGGCGCTTGATCATCTTCCAGCGGTTTCATCAGAATGGATCAAGATTAACATTAGGATCACGACTAAGTTGAAAAATCCGCCACGCGGCGGTTGACAGGGAGCGTGATTGCATTATGATATCAATTGAATATTAAACCTGTTCCCATGAAAGGACCTATGAACGAAGAAAAATCAATCGTCAGTTCCGAGCGCCAGGAAACCGCCGCCAGCGGCTGGATCGCGCTGCCAGCCATTCTCGCCTTGTTGCTGGGGGGCGCCGCCTTGCTTGTTTATTCCATGGTCCGCGTCAACGCGCACGCGGGGCCTGTCTTTTGGTGGCTTCTCGCGCTGGCCTTGTTGACGGAGGTGCTGTGCGTGATTTTGCTCATCGGTTTGTTCACCTTGCAGCCCAATGAAGCGCGCGTGCTGCTGCTTTTCGGCAAATATCATGGCACGGTGCGGATCAGCGGATTTCACTGGACCAATCCGTTTTATTCCGCCGGGCACAAGATTTCGCTCCGGGCGCGCACCTTCACCATGGAGAAACTCAAGGTCAACGACAAGCGCGGCAACCCCATCGAAATCGCCGCCGTGCTGGTCTGGCGGGTGCAGGACACAGCCCAGGCCTATTTTGATGTGGATAACTATGATCGTTATGTGCAGACGCAAAGTGAAACGGCCTTGCGCCACCTGGCCAGCGCCTACGTCTATGACGACGGCGAGCCTAACGCCACCACCTTGCGGAGCAACGTGGACGAAGTGTCGCAGGCCTTGCGGCAGGAGTTGCAGCAGCGGCTGGCCAAAGCGGGCGTGGCGGTGGACGAGGCGCGGCTGACCAACCTCTCCTACGCTCCCGAAATCGCCCAGGTCATGCTGCGCCGCCAGCAAGCCGAGGCGGTCATCGCCGCGCGGCAAAAGATCGTGCATGGCGCCGTCAGCATGGTGGACATGGCGTTGCGGGAACTGGCCGAGAAAGAAGTCGTGCAACTGGACGACGAACGCAAAGCCGCCATGGTCAGCAATTTGCTGGTCGTTCTCTGCGCGGAATCCGAAGTGCATCCCGTCGTCAACGCCGGAACGCTCTACAACTGAGCCATGCCAGAAAGGAAATCCTTCCTTTTGCGGATGGATCCCGCGCTTTGGGCCGAATTGGAAGCCTGGGCGCAGGCCGAATTCCGCAGTGTCAACGGCCAGATCGAATACCTCCTCAAGCAAGCCGTGACCAAGCGCAAAGGCGGCCACCCGTCCGGAAAGCCGGCCCCCCAAAAGCCGGGCGCCGCCGGCGGAAAGTCCGCCTGACAATGCAAAAAGGTTCTGTATCCGCTCCAGAATCACGGCTCGCCGTTCGTGCTCCGCCGGTCGCGCACATTTATGGAATCGTTGCGGCATGGCTCCAAACCAGTCAGCCCGTCAGCCGCGAAAACCGGCGCTCCGAGGCGGGAAAATCCATGCTCATGGCGAAGGCGCTGACCGCGGCCCAGAGCGCCGAAATGACCAACAACCACCCCGCAGGCCCGCCCATCGGCGGCAGGGGCGGCCCGCGCAGCGCCATCACGACCATGCCCAGGGCCGCGCTTCCTGCCGCCAGCCATTGGTAAAGCGGAAGGCCGGCCAGGCGCCTGGTCTGAGGCTCCCCCCGATACGCCTCTTCCACAAAGCGCGCCATCCCGGCCAGGAGCAGATACAGCCCGGCAATTTGGAACGGCCCGGCTCCGCGGACCCGCAGCCGCAGCAGAACCAGGCCGATCACGATGTTGGCCAGAATCGAGTAGAGCGGCGCCGGGTGGATGGGCGTCCCGGAAAACCCCGCCAGCTTGACCACGCGCGAATGGGGGTTGGTGACGCGCATTCCCCAATCCACCGGCCGCCCGTGGCAGCAGCCTTGCACGACGCAACGCAGGCGTCCAATCGCCACGGCCCACGGCGAGGCCACGGCGAAGGCGGCCATGACGCCGGCGGCCGGGCCGTGGCTCAACGCAATTATTGACAGTGCCAGCAATCCGCCGAGAATGGCGCCATAATAGCCGAAGGGCCGCAACAGCGCCGGCGATCCCTCCGCCCATTGGGCAAAAACCCCCGCCCCGATCAACGCGCAGGACGCCACCAGCGCGACCCACCCCAACTGGCCGGCCTCCGCCGACATCCCGGCGATCAGCAAAACCGCGAAGCCCGCCAGCCCGGCCCAAAGACCGTGGTTGATCACCCGGAGCGGACCGAAACGCCACGCCTTCCAGTGATTGCCCAGGCGCTCCATGCCGTCGAGCATCCGCCTCCACAGCCTTTCCGGGCGAACGCAAACCGCGCCGGTCAGCGCGCCGGCCAGCACATCCGCCAGGCTGTGCATCCCCGTGGTCAGGCACGAAACGCAAAGACCCGCGCACCAGAGCCAGCAAATTGCCACCCGGCGCCGGAGCGGCCCGCGCGCCAGAAAAGCCGCGCAGATCACCGCCCAACAGACATGGAAAGACGGCAAGGACCCCGCCGCGGGCCAGGCCATCCGCTGCTCCCAGGCCAGCCATTGGCTCATCCAATCATTCCCCGTCACAGGCCGGAACGCCGCCGTGGCCGGCACGGTGGCGTAGAGGAGCGTGTTCAGCCCCGTTGCCATCCAGCCGCTGACCGCCAGCCGCCTCATTTCCGCGCGGTCCGCGCACAGGAAAAAAGTCAGCGGCGCCACCAAGTAAATGCTGGCATAAACCGGCATCGTTGCAGGCAGAACGGGAACCGCCCATTCCCAGCCCAGGCGCGTCTCGAACGCGTCGGCGGGGATTCCCAACGCCTTGACCGCCAAATAGAAAACGGCAAACGGAAGGAAAACCGCCAGCGCCGTTCCCACGCGGCGCGACAGGGGCAAAAAGCCTTCCCCGCGCGGCAGCCCCATCCACGGCTCGGGGAGTTGAGAGCCGAAGCGGCGGCGAAGATCAGGGCCTTCGTAGCCAAGCACGAGCGAAAGGCAGCCCAGGGCAACTGCCGGCGTGACGATCCAGAGCGCGCCGGCGCTGTTGGACACGATGGCCGCTCCCGCGCAACCCAGGACGAATCCGGCATAAATCGGGTGAGGAAGCAAGGCGTACACTCCGCCCGTCACGACGCGCGGCGGCGGGAAGGCGTTCATGGGCAGCCCGCCGCCCTCGCGCCACAGCCGCCATGCGGCCAGGACCATCAGCAAGCCGCCAGCCGCCAATAGCGCAATTCCGATGCTTATGGAATGGAAGGCAGAAAACGGACACGCCAGCCGCGAACTCCAGACCCACAATCCAAGCGGCGCCAACACGACGAAGAAGCCGCCGTAAGCAATCTTGCCGGCCAGCGGGGTAAGGCTCAGGCCCATCCGACCTCCTCCCAGACTCCCGATCCGGTGAAATCTCCCGAGGCGGTTCGCAGCCGGGCGGGTCCCGCCATTTTGATCTCCCGCGCGGGCGCCATCCCTCTGGCAAGCCACACCAGCCAGCGTGGAAAGGAACGCCGCGTGTCCCGGTCACAGAGCGGGCGTCCGCTTCCGGTTTCCCATTCGCCAAGCTCCGTCTGGACCCGCGCGCCCCCCTGGGAAGACGTCTCCAGCCTGCCGTCCACCTTCGCGCCATTCTCCAACAGCAGGGACAATTCCCGCCCGCGCCCCCACCGAATCCACACCAGGCTCGATTCCCCGGCGTGCGCCCGCCCCCACCAAAGTTGCCGGAAAGGCAGGTCCGGCCTGTCCGTTTCGATTCGCAAATGCTCCACATAGCCGAGGCCGCGGGAAACCGCGCTTGCGCGTAATGCGTCTCTGACGGGGGCGAAAAAGGCAGGGCGGGCAGTCCCTTGCCCGCCGCGGCGCGCACGGAGTGCGCGCCCTGCCCCCCGAGGCTGGCCGGCCGCGCTTGCGTCCGCCGCCTTTCCCATTTCGTCGCTGTTCATCCTTGTGACCGCCGCTTTCGGCGCCAGGCAGTTCCAGCGCACCCGCAACGAATCATCCGACGCCAGCGCGCAATCCGCGCCCGGCCCGGACGGCTCCCATCGGGCGTGGAATCCATCCGGGCCTCTCCACACCCATTGCCCGTTCACCAGGCCTGGCTCTGTCCACTCCTTCCAACCCAGGCGGGAAACTTCCCGACCCTGGCCATTGGGGAGGACTTCGCGGCCGCAAGCCCACTGGATGGCCGGGCATTTCCACAGGCCGAGCCGCGCGCGGCAGCCGAACCAGACCGTTCCGTCGGGAAAGACTGCGTCGAGATACCATTTATCCAAGCGCATGTTGCCGGAGAGCTTTGCACACCGCGGTTGTCCCTGCCAATTTGATAAAATCAATGCCCGCCGCAAAAAAATCAATGCCCCGCGCATGACGCCGGGCGCTGGACACGGCCAATTTATGAAGGCCCCGGCAGATTGCGGATTGTTCCGAGTTGCGAAACGGGAGAACTCGACCGGAGTGGCGGAGTAATGGAGTGATTTAGGGTGAAGGCCCTCGATGGCGGACAAGATGGCTGCTGGGGCGCGGTTTCCACTCCGCCAATTATCAAAGCGCATTAGGAAAAATCGCAATGCGTCCGTCTCGGATGGTAGGGCGGCGCTGCCGCGCCGCCCATTCTTCCCGCCGCGCCCGGCGCGGCGAAAATCCTTTTCCCTTCGTTCACGGGCATTACAATCGGCCCATGTCTGATCGTCCCTCAGCCGGACCAGGGCGACGCACCCCGGCCAAAGGGGTGTCCATCCGTCTGTCCGGGCCGAATTGGGTTTTTCTTACGGTCTGCACAACAAATCGGGAACGCTGGCTGGCAGAAACAGCCGTGCAGCAGGCGCTGCACGACATCTGGAAACACACGGCGACCGCTTGGCTGGTTAGCGATTATTTGCTCATGCCCGACCATTTGCATTTGTTTTGCGCGCCACGGGATTTGAAGTTCACCATTGAGCGGTGGATCGGCTTCTGGAAAGACCGTTTTGCAAAGGCGCACGGACGGGGCGGCACGTTTCAAGCGGGCGGGTTTCATCATCGTTTGCGCGAGGCCGAAGGTTACGCGCAGAAGTGTCAGTATGTCCTGGAGAATCCCGTGAGGCAGGGATTGGTGGAGCGGGCGGAAGATTGGCCCTATTTCGGCCGGGTCCATGAAATTCGCTGGTGAAGGCGCGAATGAAAGTTTGGGCGGCGCGGCAGCGCCGCCCTACCGGCGCTGTTGTCATGGTCTGCGATTCTGCGGTTCCATTTGGCGGAAACGGCCTTAAACTGGACGGCCAAAGGATTAAGCACGGACTTGGCCGGTTTCTGCATGAACCTGCCGCGCCATGCCGAAAGAAAACGACAATTTCTGATTATGCGGGACCGCTTTTTGCCACGATTTGCAAGAATGGTTACGGAGCCGGGATGACCGCGCGGTAGAAACGGTAGTTGTAGTTGGTCGAAGCCGGATCGGTGAACTGGACCAGCCCCGCCGGAAACACGATGGTCACGTTCGTCAGCGCGATCCAGGTCACCAGGTTCGTCGAAGCCTCAACCGGATAGGATTCGCCGTTTGCTCCCCACAGACTTACCAGCGGGGCGCCGTTGTTGAAGGACAGTCCCAGTTCCATGAATGGGTACAAATAGCTGGCTTCCAAGCTATTGAGAAACTGCGCGCTTCCGGCGGGCGGCGATTGGAAATACTGGTAGCTTGCCACGGTGCTGACGATGGGTGAATTGGTTCCAAAATCATTGAGCGAGTCGAAATACTGATAACTGACCGGCAGGCCGGCAATCACCGAGTTGGATTGGTCGTTCAACGAGTCGAAATACTGGTAACTGGCCACGGGGGACATGACATTTGTAATCGTGTTTTGAGCAAAACACGAGCAGGCAACGAGCCAGCCTGTGATCGAGATGGCCGCGATTCGCAGCCAGACTTTACCGCGGCTTGCAGGGCAGCCGGTTCCCCCTCCGGCGGCAAAAGCCGTTGAATATTTAGGGATCATGGCGATACCTCAATTCCCCACCGCCACCGAGGCGTATATAAGCCCGCCGCCACGCGGAAAGACCAATGAAGCCGTGGCGGTGCTGGAGGCCAGCGATCCCGTGTTATTGTTGGCGACGGCGCTTACAGAGGCGCCGCTTTGCGGCACCACCGTGACGATGATGGACGAATTGAGCGGGACGTTGGAGCAACTCACCACCACTGGTATTGGGTTGGTCTGCTGGGCGGAAAGAATGGCGTCCGGCGTCGCCAGGATGCCCGCTGGATTGGCGGGGACGGGCACGCCGCCGATGCTGGTGATGGTCAACTGCATGCCTTGCCCCGGCGTGGGGATGATGATGGGTTGATAGCCTTGAGAAACCACTCCGGAGAAGGTGACGGCATCGTTGTAGGCAAGGGCGTCAATTCTGATCCACCCGGAGCCGCCGGCGCCATAGTTAGCCCCGCCGGTGACGCTGATAGCCCCCGATCCCGTGAAGGTTTGAGTGACTAACCTGACCGCACCACCGCTTCCTCCACCACCTTCACCGGGGCTTGAGGCTCCGTTGGCAAGGATGCTGCCGTTGAGCTGGATCACGTCCGAGGCAGCGATAAGAATCGCCCCGCCGCCTGAACCACCATTCGCGTTGGCGGCAGCACCGCCGCCCGAGCCCCCGAGGAGCGGAAGCAGGAATGAATTGCCATAAAGGGCGCGCGAATTGGTGTTATTCCCGCCGAGGGTGGCAAATGAACCGCCTTGTGGATAGCTTACGTCAATTATACCGACCCCACCGCCACCCGGCCCCTGGCCTGGAGCCGGGATGCTGCCACCGCTGCCGCCACCCCAGCCGCCTGGTCCGCCGTTGGTGCCAATATAGCTGTTCAGGAAAGGCCCCGACACATTGACCGTGCCATTGATCACGCAATTACTCTGCACCAGCCACGTTACAGGCGAGTTGGTCGCGTTTGGAATAAATGTCACCGTGACGCCGCTCGGGATGTTGACCGAGGTGTATTGGTAAATGCCGTTCGGGTGATCGGCCATGTTTATGACGATGTTCGTGGAGGGATTGAGCGCGCCGTCGCTGCCGTTGCTGCCGGAGTTGATCTGCGCCCTCGCGCCCAGCCCCAACCCGAGGGTCAGCGCGGACGCGAGGACCAGGGCGCTGGCAGCGCCTGCGCGGCTGCGGCGTGTCATCCCCCGTGGTGTTTGAGAATTCGCATTTGGTTTCATAGTTTTCAATATGTTCGACTTTTTGGCTGCCATTTCAATCAGATTTCAGTCCGGCGCGCCCACAGGGAACTCTCCGATTACAGCATAAGTCCATGCCGCAAACAAGCTAATTTTGGAATTGATAGAGGGTTCGATTTCCTTGTCGCGCCAAAGCCGCCGCCGGCGCATGTTCATCCTTTTCGCCGCAAACAGAGCCGGCGCTCCGCAAGAGCAACTGGAACTTTGCGAGGCGGGCCGCGCGATGCGGCAGGCCCAATGGCTTCCGGAGTTTCCCCGCGACCCGGCACTGATGAGCCTTTAGCACGTTCTGTGCCACCTGGCTGTTAAACCCGGCGAGTTTTTGTGATTTTTTTTAAAAATTTGGAGAGAATCACTTGCATTTGTTATGCATATGTGTATGATTAGAGTCCATGATTACCCTTCGCGGTCACTTGTTGTCAGTGATTCCAGGCGAGTCAAACGGCGCTCAAGTTCAGAGTTTGCCGCCGCGTTTTTTTGATGTCCTTTCGCATCCCGTTTTCGCGGTTTAGCAGCCCATGGCAGCAATGAAACAACCAGACGCCGGAATCTTTCCAACAGCAACCGACAGAAACCAAAGCAACCGGAATACTCGCAGCAGCTCTCCTCCGCCAAACCCCAAACGAAAGCAGACCTCCATGAAAAACTCATCAAACCGTCTCCTCCGGCTCTTCCAGTGGACCAGCTCCTTCGCCTTGATCCTCTTTGCCGTCTCGCTGTCCCGGACCGCGAGCGCGCAGGTATATGGGACGCCATCCGCCACGGCCACGTTCACGGACATCGGCGCCTCAAACCAGCCGCCGATACCCGGGCCCAACGATATTTACCAAACCAACACCATTGGCGAATTTTACTCCACCGCCGGGCTGGCTTATACGATTGACAACAGCAACACGCCGGCGGGAACCACTTTTGTCACCGGGAGCAACGCCAGCGGGTACGTGGTGACCAATGTGTTTGTGCAAACCAGCGCCCTGGGCTCCAATAACGACGGCGGCCTGCCCGTCGGCCCGATCATTTTGCCCCAGCAATTCCAGGTCAGCTTTTATCAGATTGGTTACGACCCGAGCGGGTTGGGGAGCAATGCGACCTTGATCACCCGGATTGTCACCAAACCCGGGGTGGTTCATGCCACAGGCGACTGGTTGAGTTTCAGCAACATCCAGGTGTTTCTGAACCCCGGCACGACCAACGCCTTCACCTGGGGCAGAATCACCAATGGAACTGGTTTGGCGGGCTTGCCTCTGGTGACCAACAGCACGGGAACGCACCCTGGCCCGTTCACCGGGGATTTGCCCTGCGTCATTTCGAATGCCGGCGGGGCCGGTTCGGTCAACTATGGCGCGCCGGCAGTGACCACTCTGAACAATGGGGCCAGCACCGGCGTCAACTGGACGAACGTGGAGACGGTTTTCTCCATCGGAATGCAAACTGGTTTTGCCAGCCCGCTCATCACGACCAACCCTCTCTCCTACCAGTTGCTTTCGAGCAGCCTCAGCGCCGGGAACCTGGCTGCGTCATTTACCGCCTCCGCCACGGGCAGCTCGAACGCTCTCTACGGGATTAGTGGTTATTGGCAGGTGAGTTACACGGCCGGCGCCTGGGTTGCGCCGGGCGGCACCAGCGCGAGCGCTTCCACCTCGACCACCGTGACCGGCAGCCCCAACAACGCCGCCGGCGCCACCGTCGTCTCCACCCTGTCACTGGCGAACATCACTTCCTCCGATGTCGCCTCCTACCGCTTCATTATCACCAATTCCCTCAATGGAACCGCCATCCATTCGGCCACTTCCGCTGTGGCCGCCATTTCCGTGGTCACTACCGTGCCGAACAGCTTCGAAGACGCGGTCGTCAATGGCGGTTACGGCGCGGTGGCGTTTTGGCCCCTCAACGAGAGCAGCGATCCTTCCACCGGCACGGCCGAGCTGTACGAGCATATCGGCGGGTTCAATGGCATTTACGGATGGAATTCCGCCAATGGCGCCAGCAACACCCTGGACCACTTCTCCCCGGCGCCCGGCCCGTCTGCGGCGGGCTTGGCTGGTTTTCCCTCCAACAGCGTCGCCTTCGGAATTCCCAATACAAACCTGTTCGCCGCCTTTGCGGTCGTGCCCGCGACCCCGACTTTCCCGGGGCTTAACTCGGGGAACGGGTTCACTCCCAACTCCACCAACGTGACGATTATCGCATGGCTTTATCCCATCCAAGTTCAGGAGGGCGACGCCACGGTTATCATCACGCGCCCCACGTATGGGTCCACCTGGGAGGCGGCTTTGCGCTTCGCCGGCAACACTTCCGATGACTTGGGCTACAATTGGGATAATAACAACGGCACCACCTCGGGGTACGATTCCGGCCTGACGGTTCCCCTCAACCAGTGGTCCATGGCGGGTTTGGTCATCACACCGAGCAACTCGGTGTTTTATCTTGGCAACACCAACGTCGGCTTGAAGACGGCCACGCAAACCATTACCAACGAGAATAATCCGTGGGGCGGCCTGGCAAGCATTGGGGCCGACCAGGGCGATGCTTTCCAAAATGGCACGTCCGGCACATTGTCAACCCTCCGCACCTATGGCGGCTACATCTCTTCCCTGACGATGTTCGCCAACTCGCTCACCGCCTCGAACATGGAAACCTTGCTCAACGCCGGTCTGGCCCGGGGCGCCCAGCAGCCCTTCTTTACTCTCTACCCCACCAATTCTTACGAGTTCGTTCAGTCCCCGAGCGGCGACAACGCGACCTTTGCCGCCAGCGCCTATGGCAGCAGCCCGACCAACGGCGGGTATTGGCAGATGAGCACCAACCCCGGCGTCTGGAACACGCTCACCGGCGCCGGCCCCAACGGCAATGCGGGAGGCACCACGGTGGCCGTCGTCAGCAACTTTACCAGCCTCGTCACCTCCACCTTGACGATCAGCAACGCCGGCGCGGCCGATGTCGCCTCCTACCGGATGATTGTCACCAACCTCTACGGCAACTCCGCGACCTCCTCTGTGGCGACCATTTCGTTTCTGGCCGCGCCCGCGGCCAACAGTTTCGGCGCGGCGGTTCTCACTCCCGCTTTCGGCGCGGTGGCGTATTGGCCCCTCAACGAAAGCGGCGATCCTTCCGCGGGAGGGGTCGAGGCTTACGACGTGCTGGGAGGGCATAATGGCTTTTACGGGACCAATGCTCAAGTCGGCAGCGTGGCGAACTCCTTCATCCAGAGCTACAGCAACGGCCTCTACTTGTTGAATAACGGCAATGTTCAAGGCCCGTTGGCGGCCGGCTTGCCTGGCCTGCCCGCCACCTCCTTCGATTCCCTGCAGAACATCGCGGCCCTGCCCAACACCTACGTGACCATCCCCGCCGCCCCGACCTTCCCGTCCGTGGACATCAACGAGACGATCGTGGGATGGATTTATCCCAACATTTTCACCGAAGGCACCGGCACCGGAGTGGTGCTGGAGAGGGCCAGCGGGCCGGTCAATGGCATCAACTACAACCTCAACGCCGCCAACAGCCTCGGCTACCACTGGGATAACAACAACTCCGCCACGACCGGTTTCAACACCGGTCTCCAGCCCGCCAGCAACCTGTGGTCCATGGTCGCCCTGGTCACGACCTCGACCAACTTGGTGCTTTATGTTGCCAACACCAACCAGGGCTTCCTCACGGCCACGCAAACCATCGCCAACACCGCTCAAACCTGGGGCGGCTCCATGGCCATTGGCAGCGACACCGGCACGGTGCCGGGGCGCAACTTTGGCGGCAAGATGTCTTCCGTGGCGATGTTCAGCAACGCGCTCTCCTACTCGCAAATCGCGACTCTCTTCGACGCCGGTCTGGCCGCCAACAGCCAGAAGCCCTTCATAATTCAAAACCCGCTCTCCACCAGGACCCTCAACCCGTTGGACGCCAATTTGCCGGCGAATTTCGTCATCAACGCGACCTTTGCCGCCGCCGGCTATGGCGGGGCCAATAACCTGACCAACGGCGGTTATTGGCAGCGGAACACCGGCAATGGCAATGGATGGGTCACTCTGACCAATGCCGCCGCCGGGGGCACCAATCTCAATATTTCCACCGCCGCGGTTACCAACACCAACAACCTCAACGTCTCCTTGACCCTGACGGTCAGCAACATCAGTTCCGCCGATGTCGGCTCCTACTGGTTTATCATCACCAATTCGTGGGATAATCAGAACACCTATGCCGCCACCTCCTCGGTGGCCACACTTTCGTTCCTTTCCACCGAGCCTGTGGCCAATGGTTTTGAACAATACGCCCTGACCAATGGCATCGTGGCGTTCTGGCCCCTCAACGAACTGGGCGATCCTTCCTCGGGAGCGGTGGAGGCTTACGATATTGTCGGCGGCTTTAACGGCCTGTACGGGGCCTATGCCCAGGATGGGGCCCAAAACTCCCAAATCGCCGCCGCCCTCCTCGCGGCCGGCGCGCCCGCCAATCTTAACTACGGCTCTGTTCCGGGTCCGTCGTCCGTTGACGCCGGCTTCAGCTCCAGCGGCGGCGCTTTGGGCTCCATCCAGAACGTGCTGGCGAATACTTTCGTCACCACGCTGGCCTCCCCGACCCTTCCGGCGGCCGGCGCGGCGGGTTGGAACACCAACCTGACGATTATCGCCTGGATCAATCCCAAGACCAATGAGGCCGCCGACACCGGGCTGTTAATCCAGCGCGCCAACGGCCAGACCAACGGCCTTTCCTACGGCCCCACGGCGGGCAATATCGGGTACACTTGGAATGGGACCAACAGTTACAACAACGGCTCGGCCATCCCCACCAACCAATGGTCCATGGTGGCCATGGTCCTTACCGCCAGCAACACCACGCTTTATGTGGCCAAGACCAACGGCGTGCTCAGTGTCACGCAAACCGTTTCCAACGCCAATCAAACCTGGGGCGGGCCTTTGTCCATTGGCGGCGACCCGGCGGGCGGGGGAGCCGCCCGCTCCTTTGGCGGCTACATGTCTTCCGTGGCCATGTTTACCAACTCCCTCTCCTCTGCCCAGATCGAAGGTCTGTTCCTGGCCGGTTACACCGCGAGCGTGGTGCCGCCGCCCGCCATTACCATCGAGCCGGTTTCCACGAATCTCATGTTGACTCCGGGCATACAGGCGAGCATTACCGCTTCCGCCTTTGGCTTCCCGCCGATCAACGGTTATTGGCAGAAGTGGAACGGCAGCGCCTGGGGTCCCGTCCCTGTCGTTGGCGATATCAGCGGCGCAACGTCCACCTTCCAGGCGGGCACCCTCCAGCAGGGCGCCCTGGTCTTCAGTTCCCTGGATGCAGACGATCAAGGCTCCTACCAACTGGTTTTCACCAATAAGACCTTTGCCATCGCGGGCACGGGCGCGACGAGCTACGTGGTCAACCTGCAGCTCGCTGCCCCTCCACTGGCCGGCACTTTCGCCTCGGTCCTCACCAATGCCGCTTACGGCACTGCGGCGTATTGGCCCCTCAACGAACAGGTGGATCCCTCCAGCGGGTTGGCTGTCGCCTTCGATGTGATCGGCGGGTTCAACGGCGTTTACGGAGTCAACGCCCAGGATGGCGCCATTAACCAGGCCCTCAAGGCCGCCGGCGGCGCCAATTACCTCGGCCCGATCGCCGGCCCCGGCGGTTACGGCCTCACCGGCCTGCCCTTCAGCGGCGCATTGGCGTCCTTGCAGAGCGCGCTGCCCAATACTTTTGTGACCACGGCTGCCACACCGTCCCTGCCGGGGCTGAATAGCGCGTCGTCTTTGGCCGTGCCCAACAGCACCAACCTGACCATAGTCGAATGGATCTACCCACGGACCAACGGGACTGCCGGCGCCGGCTTGTTCCTGCAGCGCGGCGGCACGCTTGGCGCCAGCCGCACGGACGGCCTGTATCTCAACGGCGGGCCGATCTTAAGCGGCGCATGGGATAACAACGCCGTCTCTGGCTTCGCCGGTCCGGCGATCCCGCTCAGCAACTGGTCCATGGTGGCCCTGGTCGTTACACCCGGCAGCAACATTTATTATGTGGGCACCAACAACCTGGTCAACGGCAACTACGTCCTGATCTCCTCGGCGCAAACCGCGGCCAACGTCAACGAGCCGTTTGGCGGCGGCGTGGCCATCGGCGGTGATCCGGGCAACCCCAACAACGGCACCAATGTGGACGCGGTGTCCTTTGGCGGCTTCATTTCTTCGGTCGCCATGTTCACCAACTCGCTCACCGTCCAGCAGATGGAGACCCTGTTCGTGGCCGGCGAGAACGATGGCGTTGCGCCGGCGCCTCTCATTATAACGCAGCCTGCCATCACGTACTACGAGCTGGTTCAGGGCGCTTCGTTGACCATTTCCGCCAACGGCTACGGCGCCCAGGGCGGCGGCTATTGGCAGCTCAACAACGGCGGCGGCTATGCCCCGGTTTATACTCCGGATATTACGGGCACGAACCTCACCGCCAACGGAACCCTGCTGCAAGGCAACCTGCAGATTACCAACTTCCAGCCCGCGGACGCCGGCCAGTACCAACTGGTCCTCACCAATGCCGGGGGGGCGGCGTATAGCGTCGCGGTCACGGTTGCGCTCTACAATGCTCCGCCTGGCAGCTATGCCGCCGTTGCCACCAGCAAGGGTTACGGCGCGGTGGCCTTTTGGCCCCTCAACGAGACGGTGGATCCTTCCACCGGAAACGCCATCGCCTACGAGCTGATCGGCGGGTTTAATGGCACTTACGGGGTGAATGCCAACAATGGCGGAGGCAACGCCGTGGCCCAGGGGCTGGGCTATTACAGCGGTCCCCAAGCCGGCCCGGCGGCCTCCGGTCTCCTGGGCTTCCCCGCGGGCGGCGCCTATGGATCCATACAGAACACGGCCAATACCGCCGTCACCATGCTGACCACCCCGACCTTCCCGGGGCTGAATGGCCCGGGCGGCGTGGCCGTCCCCAACTCCACCAACCTGACCATCGTCGCATGGGTTTATCCCACCATCCCTGTCGAGCCTGAGGACGCCCCGTTTCTGGTCACGCGCGCCGGTTACTTGGGGGCCAACCGAACGGACGCTTTCCGCTACAACTTCAGCTCGGCGGATAATGACTTGACCTCCTATTGGGATAATGCGAACGGCACCACCGAGACCTTCGATTCCGGCCTCACGGTTCTGAGCAACATGTGGAACATGGTGGCCTTTGTTGAGACACCGAGCAACCTGGTGTTTTATCTCGGCAACGCCCAAAATGGCTTGACCACGGCAACGGAAACCTTTGCCAACGACAATGAGCCGTGGGGCTTCGCCGCTTGCATCGGCAGCGACCCGGGCAGCACCGCCACCGGCCGCGTCTTTAACGGCGCCATGTCTTCGGTGACGATGTTCAGCAACTCGCTCAGCCCGGCGCAGGTGGGCAGCCTCCTCAACGCCGGGATCTGGGCCGCCGCCAGCGTGGCGCCCCTGATTTCAGCGCAGCCGCCCGCGGCGATAGAGGGGATTACGGGCACAACCTTGCGTCTTGCCTCCACCGCCTATTGCGGCACCAATGCCCCCGGCGGTTATTGGCAGGAGTATAACGGCACGACTTGGACCAATCTGGCCAACACCTCTGGCGTGGTCAGCGGCGCGACCAACACGGTTACCAGCGGACTCAGCCAGGTGGCCACGCTGTCCCTGGTGATGTCTTCCGCCACGGCCGGTTCCTATCGAGCCGTTTTCACCAATGGCGCGGGATCGGCCACGACGATCGCAAGCGCGGTCGCCAATTACGCTGTTCCGGCGGGCGGTTTCGCCCTGACTGTCTTGAGCATGCCGGGAGCCGTGGCCTTTTGGCCCCTGGACGAGACCGTGGATCCTTCCACGGGATCGGCCGTCGCCTACGAACTGATCGGCGGGTTTAATGGCACTTATGCGGTCAATGCGAACAATGGCGGAGGCAATGTCGTCGCCCAGGGGCTGGGCTATTACAGCGGTCCCCAACCCGGCCCGGGGGCGGCCGGCCTCTCCGGCTTCCCCGCTCTCCGCGGCGCCTTGGGATCCGTAACGAACACGGCAAATACTTTCGTGAGCACCTTGACCTCCCCGACCTTCCCCGGACTCAATGGCCCGGCCGCGACGGCCGTTCCCAACTCCACCAACGTGACGATTGTCGCCTGGTGTAATCCCAACGTGTATCCTGATGCTGCCAACGCCCCGTTCTTGATCGAGCGCGGCGGCGTGTATGGGGCCACCCGGGAATGCGCCTTCCGCATCTGGGGCAACGCCTCGAGCGTCTCGGTTGATAATGATTTGGGCTTCGCCTGGGATAATGACGTCGCCGCCTCCTATGCTTTCGATTCCGGCCTCAACGTCCCGGTCGGCATCTGGTCCATGGTGGCGCTGGTCATTTCGCCGAGCAACGCCGTGTTCTATCTGGCCAACACCAACCAGGGCTTCGTCACGGCTTCCAGCCCCATTACCAATGTCAATGAGCCTTGGGGCGCCGGCGTTGAAATCGGCAGCGACCCGGGCAGCACCGCCACCGGCCGCGCCTTTGGCGGCGCCATCTCTTCGGTGGTGATGTTCAGCAACTCGCTCACCGTGGCGCAGATCAGCTCCCTTTTCGCCGCCGGTTTGGCTCAGGGCAATCCTGCGCCCTTCATCTCGGCCAATCCTCCGTTCACCAACTACAATTTGCTGCCCGGCGGCAGCGCCACCATTACCGCCGTCGCCTACGCCGGCCCGAATGGCGGCGGTTATTGGCAGATGTTTGACAGCGCGGTCACCGGCAAGTGGACCAATCTGGCCGTGAGCAGCGATCATCCCAGCGTCTCGGCCTTCGTCCCGGCCGGAAGCGCCTCGACCGTGGGCAACCTGGTGCTCACCAATGTGACGGCCAAAGATGTCGGTTCCTACCAATGTGTCTTCACCAATGCCAGCGGCGTGAGCGCCACCAGCGCCGTGGTCCAACTGCAACCGCTTCTGAGCAGTCCTTCACTCAATAGTTTCGCGTATGTCGCCACCGAGCCAGGCTACGGCATGGTCGCGTATTGGCCCCTCAACGAATCCGGGAATGTCGCCACCAACCTGGAGACCTGCGATGTCTGGGGCGGGTGGAACGGCATTTATGGCACCAATGCCGCGGACGGCGCCTTCAATATTTTAACCGGCCCTGGCACAACCGGCCCGGGGTCGGCCGGCTACACGGGCTTCCCGAGTGGCGACGCCTCCCTGGGCTCCTCGGGCCTGGAAGTCAATTCCTACATGAAGACGGCGGCCTCCCCAACCATGGCCCAGAACACCAACATGACGATCCTGGCCTGGATCAATCCCCTGAGCGCCAGCATTCCTGACAATGCCGGCTTGGTGTTCATGCAGTCCCCCTACGAGGTGGACGGCCTTACCTACGGGGCAGACCAGGACTTGGGGTACATCTGGAATGGCGCCAATGGCGTTAGTTCCGGCGCCACGCCCCTGGTCAGCAATTGGTCCATGGTCGCCCTGGCCGTCACCGCGACCAACACCACCTTCTATGTCTTCGCCACCAACGGCGTGCAATCGGTGCCCCTGGCCATCGCCAACCCTTATCAATCTTGGGGATTCCCCCTGACCATTGGCGGCAATCCCGGAACGTCTTACGCCAGCACGGATCCGGCGCTGACCTTTACCGGCGACATCGCGGACGTGGCCATCTTCAGCAACGCCTTGTCCCAGGCGCAACTGGGCAATCTGTTCTACGCCGGCTTGGCCAGCGGCAGCGTGGCGCCCAGCATTTACCTGGAGCCTGTTCCCACGGAGGTCTATAACAACCGCCGGGCTGAATTCACGGTCGGCTACACCGGCTTCGGCAATGTGACCAACCAGTGGCAGTATTACAACGGAACCGCATGGGTCAATGTGGCGAACGGGCTGGGTATCTCCGGAGCGACCAGCAGCACCTTGGTCATCAGCAACGCGACCTCCGCCAACGCTCATTCCTATCGGGTGATTGTCGGCAATGTCACTGGCACGGTCACCAACAACACGGCCGTGTCGCTGGCCATCGCGTCCGCCATCGGCTCCTACGCCTATCCGCAAGCGGTGACCAACCTCAATCCTCTGGTTTATTACCGCCTGAACGAAGCCGCCGGCGCGCTCTACGCCTTCGACTACTGGGGCGGCCTGACCGGGACCTACGGCAACTATCCGGACCCGAGCATCCCCGGCCAGACCGACCTGGCCGTGACCGCCGGCGCGCCCGGAGTCAACAATACCATGAACGGCCGCCCGATTGACTTTCCGCAGGCCGCGGGCGCGTTTGAAAACAACAACACCGCCGCGGACTTCACCAATGCCTCGGTTCAAACCTCGGTGAATCCAGGAACGGCGGTGAACTCGGAGATCCTCCTCCCGCCGCTGACCACGATTTCCAACGGCCTGATTTCAAACAACATGACGATTACCATGTGGATCAACCCGAACGAGCTTCAAACCTACACCAACGGCCTTTTCTTTACCCGCGGCGTCACCGTCGCCGGACTGGACTTTGCGCCCTCGGCCGGCGGCTTCCTGGGCTACAACTGGAACAACAACGCGGGCACCTACAACTGGGCCGGCGGCAACGCCAATTTGATCCCGGCCGCCAAGGCCTGGAATTTTGTCGCCCTGGTCATAACGCCAACCAACGGAACGCTCTATTGCTACAATAAGACCTCCCAGCTTTCGGCCTTGAACGCCGTCGCCAATGCCAGCCTGCCGTGGGCGGACGAGGTCGCCATCGGCAACGACCTTGCGACCGCGAATACCGGCCAGCGCCAGTTCGATGGCGCGATTGACGAGGTGGCCGTGTTTAATTACGCCCTCAGCTCAAGCCAGATTAACGGGCTATGGCTGGCGGCCACAGGCATTCCGGTTCCCGCCGTGATCCAGACGCCGCCCGCGGGACCCACCGACTTTGTCAACCTGGATTCGGTCATTACCTACACGGTTGGGGCCGTGAACGGGCCTCTCTTCTATCAGTGGCTGATCACCAACGCCAATACCGCCACGTCCGTGGTTCTCACTAACGGCGCCAACGGCTACCCGGGCAGCCTGTTCTCCGGCGCGGCCACCGCCGCCTTGGCCATCAGCAATCTCCCGGCGCTTTTGGCCGGCCAGACCCTGATGGTTTCGGTGACCAACTCGGCCGTCAACGCGCCCGCCACGGCCACCGTGACGCTGCCGCAAATCTTCCCGACGGCCGCGATCTGGACGGTGAATTTTGCGGGCAGCAATGTCACGGCTTATGCTCCGTACGGCGGCGGAACGTTTCTGGACACTGGATTCAATGGCTTTGGGGCTATTGGGCAGGGAACCATTTGGAACAATATCAATGTCAATGGCGCCGCTGTTTACACAAACGTTTCCTCCACGAATGACATGGGCACGATCGCCTCCACGGGTGTTTCCATGGCGGTTGCCAATACCGGGAACGGGGTCGGGCCGAATCCTCAAAACAACAATCTGTTGGACCTCTATATAAGCCTGCCTGCGTCATCCACGCCCGATGGGCTGGTGGTCACAGGGCCGGCAGGGTATTATAACGTGTTCGTCTATGCCCAATTGGGCACCTGGGGAAATCGCGGATCGCTATTTACTTACAATGGCATCTTTCAAACCAATGCCTTGGGCGCGGTGAACATACCGTTTGCCAGCCAGGGAGGTCCTCTTCAGCCAACCCTGGATGAAAGCTACATCCTGTTCACCAACTACGTCATCTTCACCAATATATTCTGCCCAACCGGGACGATCAACTTTACAACGGCTCCGGACGATACGCAGCCCCCCTTCAATGGCTTGCAGGTGCAGCTCATCCAGCCCTATGCGCCGCTGGCCTTCACCGAGAGAAGCCCCGCCAATGTCCAGCTCACCTGGGCCGGCGGAGTGCTGCAAGCCTCGGGCACTGTGAATGGGACGTTCACGAACGTGACGGCGAGCGGTGTCAACGCCGTCTCTCCCTACACCGTGCCGGCCCAGCCGAAGAGTTCGGCCATATTCTACACAACCTTCCCGACCAACATGGCCGCTCCAGGCATACCGTCCCAATGATGCGGAGCCTGCATTCCCGGTTTTTGCGGGCTGTGGTTTTTAGTTGCGGATGACAGGCCAGGCGCCACGGACGCTGCCAAAATGGCGGCGGAGCGCTGGAAATTCCGCCGATCCCGGATCGGAGGTCGCCGGTTTCCCCGCGCCATCCAGATAAAGACAGCCGATTTCCTCGGCGGGAAGGCGTGGCAGCAGATGTTCCGCTGCGCGGGACCCTTCGATCCAGAGACGCTTCCACCGCTGTGTTCAACACCGTCCCTCCGGCTAGATAACTTTCCGGCGAGCGGCTGGCGGCCAGCAGGCGCAGTGTCTGGGACTGGAACGCCGTTAGCGGCATAACCTGGCGGCGATCAGAAAAGCTTCCCGGTTGCCGTGGGCGCGCAACCCGTGGATAACCGCTTCAATGTCTTCCTCGCCCACCAGCAAATCCTCCCGCATAAACCAGAAACAACGGGAATGGAAGCGCTGGAAGGCCTGCTGCGCCAGGGCCAGTCTTTCCGGCGTTGTCAGCGGCCTGGAAATGGATGCCGTTTCATTCATGCTTCATTGTAAAACACAGTGTTAATCTCCGTCAAGAAGAGGCGCGGCTCTCCGGTCACCTCCGCGCTTTGGGGCGGCGGGCGCGGGAACGGCGGACCTGGCCCTCCGCGCCGCGGTCCCGGGCGTGCCGGGCGGGCGGGGAAGCGGGTTGGACCCGGGGCCGCCCGGCGC
>JBEKIA010000004.1:0-40424 GCA_050011995.1 Verrucomicrobiota bacterium | reverse complement strand
GGATACCCCTTTTGCGCCTCCGTGGCAAGGACGCATTCGCTTCCTGACGCATTCGCCAGGGCTGCTCCAAAGTCTGGAAACCTCGCCAATCAAGTAACGGACGACTAGATTGACGCGTCGGCTCATTTTCTCCAGGAAAGCAGGACAGGTGCTGTCGCGGGCTTTGCGCTGGTGGAGGGCCCAAGCGCGATACTCTCCTTGCGCGGCGCGACGGAGGATGCCCGGCACGGTGGTGGCCGCGGGATGGCGCGCGCGGCAGCGGTCCTCTCCCGCGCTGACGTCCAGACGGTAATGGGTGCCGTTCTCAATGCGCCAGTATTGCCGGGCCAGTTCCAGCAAGCGCGCCGCGTCGGCCTGCTCCGGGCCCAGACTGGTGATCAGCCAAACGGTTTGCACCTCCTGGCGTCCGGCGCTGAGTTGGCGGATGCGGCCCAGGCGCGCCAGTTGCAGGACATGCGGGAAACCCATTTGTTCGGGCGTGATCGGGATGGCTTTGAGGCCGCGCCACTCGATGCGGCCGCGGCCTTGTAGGCGGCGCCGCCAAACAGTTGCGTATCCACAAAACTTTCCGCCAGAAGGATCGGATGCCCGCAAGCCTCTTGCCAGTCCTGGGAAAGCCGCGCCCCATTGAGAGCCAGCACCCGGCTGGCCAAATTGGGATATTGGCCCCGATCCGTCAGCAGGCAGAAACGGGCGTTGCTGGCCACCAGCGGCAGACGGACTCGCCGCTGGTTGTCATTCCAGCCGATCCACTGATCGCGCGCCCGAATGGGATAGGCCGCCGCCGACCAACCCGGCAGCGCCAGCCATTGGCCTTGATATTCGGCCACATAAATGAAAAGACCCATGTTCAGCACCTTGTTTAACTCCCTCATCCACAAGCTCCCCATGAAATGGTTGGAACAGCCCTGCCGGCGATTTGCGGCTTGAGTTTTTTGCGCGCATTAGCTTCCCTAAAGCGCGAAAGCCGCCGCGCCCTGGGCGGGGTTTTTGTATTGATTTGATATGAGCAAAACGCTGGTCATTGTTCCGACGTATAATGAAAAGGAGAGCCTTCCCAAAGTGGCGGAGCGCCTGTTGAAATTGCTCGTCCCGGTGGACGTCCTGATCGTGGATGGCAATTCGCCTGATGGCACCGCCCGGATCGCCGATGATCTGGCCGCGAAAAACCCCGCCATCCATGTGCTGCACCAACCGCAGAGAAACGGCCTGGCGCGCGCTTATTTGGCCGGGTTTGCCTGGGCGCTGGAGCGCGATTTTGAGTTCATCATGGAGATGGACGCCGATTCCTCCCATAACCCGGATGATATTCCAAGATTTCTGGAGGCAGCCCAAAATGCGGACTTGGTGCTGGGTTCGCGCTATTGCGGAGGCATCCGTGTGATAAACTGGCCGCTGAAGCGATTATTGCTCAGCACCGGCGCGGCGCGGTATGTGCGCCTCATTACCGGAATGCCGTTCACAGATCCGACGGGCGGGTTCAAATGTTTTCGCCGGCGCGCCTTGCAATCCATCAAACTGGACTCGATCCGTTCCAAGGAATACAGCTTTCAAATCGAGATGACCCATCGCATCTGGATGGGCGGAATGCGCGTGGCGGAAGTGCCGATTGTTTTTACCGAGCGATTGCAAGGCTGCTCCAAGATGTCCGGCAACATCGTTTGGGAAGCTTTGATCATGGTTTGGAGCCTGTGGATCAAGTGCGGCTTCCGCCGTTCCCCCCGAAAGATCGCTTGAAGCAGGGTCCCTCTTGAGGGATAATCCCTCCATGAACGCAACGATACTCGACAAGAAACGCCGCATGACCCTCCCGGAGTCGGTCTGCGAGGCGGTTGGCCTCAAGCCCTGTGATCAAGTGGAGTGGCGGGTCGAGGCTGGCGAAATCCGCGGCTGCAAGTTGGGGGCCCAAAAGCAGAAGGAAGCCTTCCCCCGCGGAAGCCTCCTCAAGTACCTCACGCCGGAACGGGACAAAGAGCAACTCGCCATCCTGTCCGGCTCACGACAAGGTTGTCGGCGCTCTGCTCGCCGAAACAAACCAAGTCGCTTTTCAACACGGGATCACACCGCCATGCAACCGACGTTGCCGCGATAGATTTCCGGTGTCAACCCAGAATGTGCCAATGCTAGGAACCCCTTTACGAAACCTCGCCTCATGCCCGAAATAGACGCCGTGATCGATCCCACAGCGGCTGGCCCCTAAAATAGTGTGTTATTGAAGTTATGGAAATGCCCCCACTGCCCCCAGCGCCACCAAGCCAACTACCGCTCAAGATGTGCGTCCAGCCAGCTCAAGGTGAGGTGATCACAAGCGCGGCTACCGGGAGCACGTACACAATTGGAGGCAAGATTGGTGAAGGCAGTTTTGGGATCGTGTATTCCTGCCAAGACGATTGGGAAAACGAACTTGCGGTTAAGGTGTTAAAGCCGGTCGGAACCTATGAAAGGGTTAAGGCGTCGGCGCAGGCTGAAATCGAGAAACTCTTCTATTTGCGTCACCCACATATTACCTATGTGTATGATGCATTCGAGTATCGCGACACGTTCTATATCGTCACCGAGAAATGCCTTGGTCCGCTATCAGATTTGTTCACAATCCCCAATTATGATGGCATTGTGTGGTTATTACCAGTAGCCCGGTGCCTGCTTCAGGCGGTTCATTATATTCACCGTAACAATTTTGTTCATCAAGACATTCATCTCGGAAAACTCCTGTTCAAATCCGTTTGCCGTATCTGCGCCAATCTTCGTCCATCTGCGGGCAATTCCGAATTCCGTTGCGGCGGGCCGCGCTGGGCTTCTTGCGCCTTTTCGCGGCTATTCCATCGTATTCTATCCTGCGGACTCCTCTGTAAACCGCTCTAATTCTTGCAAGCACGGGGCAAATTTAGCCCGGTTGCTGTGGCAAGTTTTGCCGCCGGCGGCGGATGGAAAATCCATAAGCCCTTGTCAGACAACGGTTTTCCCCCGGTGGCACAATCGTTGCTGAGCAGGAGTTCGTGAATGTCAGTTTGTTCCAGGCAGGCGCCGCGCTCAACGCCAACAGCCGTTGGCAGGAGGTCATTGCGGAAAATCTGGCGTCCGGCGCGGTGCCCGGCTACAAAAGACAGCAGTTGTCCATGGCGGCGGTGCAGGCGGGATTGATGCCGGGCGGATCGAGCAGCAGTTCCTCTCCGCCCATGTTCGTTCTTCCCAAGGCCAAAATGACCACCAATTTTACCCCCGGTGGAATGAAAGCCACCGGCGTCAACACCGACGTGGCCATAGACGGCAAGGGTTTTTTTGAAGTGCAACTGCCCGGCGGGACGACCGGCTATACGCGGAACGGGGAATTTCAAATCAATACCCAAGGCCAACTGGCCACCCAGGAGGGCTACCTGGTATTGGGCCAGGGCGGCCCGATCCAACTTAATCCCCGCGACCCGTCGCCCATGACCATCTCCGCCGCCGGCGACATCAGCCAGGGCGCCACCTCGAAGGGCAAACTGGCCTTGACCGAGTTCAACAAGCCGGAATTGCTCACGCAACTGAACTCCACCTATTTTGCGGCCCAGGATCCCGCCCTCCAGACCCAGCCAGCCGCCTCCACCATCCGCCAGGGCTATCTGGAAGGCTCCAACAGCTCAGGAGTGCTGGAAATGGCCGGACTGATGACCGCCATGCGCGGATTCGAGGCCAACCAGCACGTCATCCAAATTCAGGATGACCGCCTGGGCAAAACCATCTCGGACCTGGGCAACCCGGCCTGATATAATATATGGTGCGCTCCCTCTATTCATCCGCTTCGGGCATGGAAGCCCAGCAAGCCAACTTGGACGTCATCGCCAACAATCTGGCCAACGTCAATACCACCGGATTTAAAAGGAGCAAGATCGAGTTCCAGGACTTGCTCTACGAGACCACCCGCCAGCCGGGGGCCGAGCAGGGCAGCGGGACGCAATTGCCCACCGGCATCCAGGTCGGCCACGGCAGCCGCGTGGTGGCGACCTCGAAGGTTTTTACCGAAGGCGAATTGACCCAGACCGGCGAACAACTGGATCTGGCCATCAACGGCGATGGTTTTTTCCAGGTGCAAATGCCCGATGGCACGCTGGCTTACACGCGGGACGGCGCGTTGAAACGATCCTCCACCGGGCAAGTGACGACCAGCGACGGATTGCCTTTGCAGGGCGGTTTTCAGCCCATTGCCGCCGGCACGACCGGCATCACCATTTCGAACAACGGCGAAGTGACCACCACCTCGTCCAGCGGCACGACCAATTTCCAGGTGCAGTTGGTGCGCTTCACCAATCCGGCGGGTCTGAACTCCATCGGGGGCAATTTATACACCGAAAGCCTGGCCTCCGGCACGCCGGAAACGGGCACGCCGGGCGAAAATGGATATGGCTCGCTCCAACAAGGCTACCTGGAAATGTCCAACGTCAAAGTTGTCCAGGAAATGGTCAACATGATCGAGGCGCAACGGGCCTACGAGATCAACTCCAAGTCCGTTCAATCCGCCGACGAGATGATGCAGGAGAGCAACAACCTGCGCCACTGAGGAAAATGAAGCCCGTTATCAACATAACATCGCAGTCCGGCGTGGCAGGGCGCGCACTCCGTGCGCGCCGCGGCGGGCAGCGGAGTGCCCGCCCTGCCTTTCGCGCCGCACCCAAAACGGGCGGGCTGGCGAAATACATTTTGAGCGTTCTCGGGCTGGCGTTGTGGCTGGCGATTTCCGTCTGGCCCGCTGGGGCGGGCGAGGCCACAGATCAGCGGCGGTCACAGACCGCCGCTACAGTGGCGGGCGATGCCCCGGATTCCCGGCGGTCACAGACCGCCGCTACAGGGACAGTGGCAGTGGCGGCCAATGTTCCCGCCGCGCCGGCGGTTTGCTGGCAGTTGCCCGCCGAGGCGCGGGTGGACAGTTCCGGCATTTTTCTCAATCAGATCGTCAACGCAACCCCGCCTGTGGCCCTCCCACAAATTCGTTTGGCCCCGGCTCCTCTGCTGGGCCAAACGATCTTTTTCACCCGCGACCAGGTCATGGCCCTGGCCCGCGCCAGCCTGGCCGGCCTGAACGCGACCAACTGGACCGGCCCTTCCCGCGTGCGCGTCTCGCGCCGCGTCCGCCTCTTGGACGAAGCGGAACTGACCGGCCTGCTCGCCGCCGCCTTGCAGCGCGATTACGTCAAGGACCTGGGGGAATTGGAACTGCGTTTTGCCACTCCCTGGATGGCGGCGGCCGTCCCGGACGAACCGCTGGCGGTCACGCTCACGCAGATGCCCGCCGCTGGAGTCAATCCTAATTTCCTCGCCGGATTCGAGTTGTGGAACGGCAAGGAACGGGTCGGGCGCTGGCAGGCGGTGTTCCAGGCCCGCGTTTGGCGGCCCATCCCGGTGGCCCATTCCGCGCTGGCCCGCGGCCAATTGCTGCGCGACGCGGACGTGACGATGGAGCGCCGGGACGCGCTGGCGCTGCGCGACGTGGTGCTTCAAATTTCCAAGGACGACAACTCGCTGGCCCTGGTGGAGAACATCGCCGCCGGCCTGCCGGTGCCCAATCACGCCGTGCGCCCCCGTCCGCTCCTCAAGCGCGGCCAACTGGTGGACGGGGTCTTCGAGCAGGGCAGTTTGACCATTTCCCTCAAGGTGGAAATCCTGGAGGACGGTTTGCTGGGCCAGACCATCCGGGTGCGCAACCCCAAAACCAAGCGTGAATTATATGGAAAGGTGCAAAATGAAGAAACTGTCAGCATTACTCTTTGACCCGGCCCATCTGGTCGCGCTCCTGGTCACTTTTCAGGTCACCAGCGTGGTGGCCGACTCGCTTTGGAAAAGCGACACCTCGCCCAGCTCCATTTTCGCCGACAAAAAGGCGCGGCGGGTGGGAGACATCGTGACCATTGTCGTCCAGCAAAACAACGCCGCCACGCGCAATAACAATACCAGCACCTCCAAGCAAACGTCGGTGGACGCCAGCATCGCCAGTTTCCTTTACGGACCCGGCGCCAGCGGATTGCTGACCAAGGGGGGAGCCTACCCGGCGATGAATTTCGCCGGCAAGAACACCTACGCCGGCGGCGGCCAGATCAACAATGCGGAAACCATCACCGACCAAATCGCCGTGCGGGTGATTGATGTGCTGCCCAACGGCAACCTGGTGGTGGAAGGCCGCCGCCACACCGCCTTTTCCGATGAAAAACAGGACGCCATCCTCCGCGGCACCATCCGCTATGACGACATCTCCGCCAACAACACGGTTTTCAGCTACAACATCGCCGACGCTTCCATCCAGTTCGTCTCCCGCGGCACCATCACCGACAACCAGAGAAAAGGCTGGTTCAACCGGTTTTGGGACAAAATCAACCCGTTCTGAAGTTTGACATGCGCCGCCCCTTTGCTTTCCATCTTCTGTGCCTGGCCGCTCTGCTCGCCTCGGCCGCCCCCGCCGCCGCGGCGGGTTCGCGCATCAAGGACATCGCCATAATCTCCGGCGCGCGCGACAACCAGTTGTCCGGATTCGGAGTGGTGACCGGGCTGGCGGGCGACGGCGACAAAAACCCGGTGGACACGCTTCAAGCCCTGGTCAACCTCCTGCAACGCTACGGGCTGACCGTGCCCGCCTCGACCCTGTCCGCCAAAAACGTCGCGGTGGTGATGGTCACGGCCGACATCCCCGCCTTCGCCAAGCCCGGCAGCCGCCTGGACATCGTGGTTTCTTCGATGGGCGACGCCAAGAGCCTGCAAGGCGGCGTCCTGATTCAAACCCCCTTGTACGGCGCCGACGGAATGGTCTATGCCGTCGGGCAGGGCACGCTGTCCATCGGCGGGCTTTCGGCGGGCGCGGATGGGGCCGGCGGCGCCACCGTGCAAAAGAACCATCCGACGGTCGGCACCATCATCAACGGCGCGCTGGTGGAGCGGGAAATCCCCGCCACCATCATCAACGACCATCATTTGGAACTGGTGTTGCGCGAGCCGGATTTTACCTCGGCCGCGCGCATGGCCACCGCCGTCAATGAGAAATTTCCGGATTCCTCGACGGCCCTGGACGCGACCACGGTGCAGGTGCAAATGCCGGCCAATTGGGGAGGCTCGCCCATTGATTTTATCGCGCAGTTGGAAAGCCTGGAAGTCACGCCGGACACTCCGGCCCGCATCGTGATTAACGAACGGACGGGCACCATCGTGGCCACCACGCGCATTCACATCTCCAGTTGCGCCGTCGCCCACGGCAACGTCACCATCAGCATCACTTCCTCCCAAGACGTCTCCCAGCCCAATCCTCTCAGCCAGGGCGGCACCACCGCCGTCACCACCCGCACCGACGCCAAAATCAAAGAGGACAAGGGCGCCCTGGTGGCGCTGCCGGAAATGCCCACGGTGGAAAAGGTCGCCGCCGCCCTCAATTCCCTCGGGGTCACGCCCCGCGACATGATGTCCATGTTCGAGGCCATGAAAGAGGCCGGCGCCTTGCAGGCGGAATTAATCCTTCGCTAACATGAACCCCCTGGCGATTCATCCGCGGATCAACGCTTCCGACGTGCCCCTCCATGATCTGGCCGCCAACAAGAACATTCCCGACACGGAAAAAGTGGCGGAAGTTTCGCGGCAATTTGAGGCGGTTCTCCTCCGCCAGATTTTGCAGGAAACGCGCAAGACCTCCGTCAGCCCCTCTTCTTCGGCGGACGCCACGACCTCGGGCATCTATGATGACATGGTCAACAGCCAACTGGCCGACAGCATCAGCCGCTCCGGCTCGTTCGGGCTGGCCAAAAGTTTGGAGGGCGAACTGGCCCATCAGGTTTTGCCCAACGTGACCCCGGAGCCTCCCCCCCTCACGCCTCTGGCCGCTCCCCCGGGCAAGAAATCGAGCCAATATCCATGAAAGATTCCTCTGACAGTGTTGAACCGCTCATCGCCGCCTTGCGCGACGAATTGCAGCATTATGGCGAAATGCTCGCCCTGCTGGACCGCCAGCAGGAACAGGTCAAAGCCCGCTCCTCCGACGAAATTTTCCAGTCCATCAGCCTCATTCAAGCCCAAGGCGCCGCCATCCTGGCCGCCCGCCAACATCGCGAGCAATGCCGCGGCGCCGCCGCCCTGGCCTGCCGCCAGCCGGAAAACGCGCCGTTCACCGACTTGATCCCGCTCCTGCCGCCCGATTACCGTCCGCTCCTGCGCGCCCTGGTGGATGAAAACAACCAATTGCTGGGACGGGTGCGCCAGCGGGCGCGGCAAAACCATGTTCTCTTGCGCCGCTCGGTCGAATTGATGCAGGAATTGCTGCGCACACTCTTTCCCGCGCGTCAAACCTCCGTTTACAACGGCAGCGGCCACAAGCGCGGCCAGGTCCTGGCCGCCCGCCCTCTCTACAACGCCGTGGGCTGACATTCCCCCCTATATGCTCGGACTATTCGGCACGCTCAATTCGGCCGCCAGCTCGCTGGCCGCGCAGCAGGAGGCCATGGCCGTGGCCGGACAAAACATGGCCAATGTCAACAATCCGGCCTACGCCCGCGAGCAGGCGGTCGTCCAAAATAACATGCCGATTGACACGCCCGCCGGCGAGGAAGGCACCGGCGTCGGCGTGGTTTCCATCACCGAGGTGCGCGACAGCCTGCTGGACAGCCAAATTCAATCTGAAAACAGCGTCACCGGCTCCTACACCGCCCAGCAAACCGCCCTGCAAAACGCCGAGGCCTGCCTGGGCGAACAACTCACCAATTCCGGCAACTCCGCCGCCAGCACGGGCGGACTGGCCGAGATGCTCTCCAATCTATTCAATTCCTTTTCCAGCATGACCACCGGCACGGGCGACCCGGCCACTGTGGTCCAGGCGGCGCAGGAGGTGGCCAATCAATTCAACCAAGTCTCCGCCAGCCTCAGCCAGGCCCGCGGCAACTTGAACACGTCCATCCAAAACGACGTCGCCTCCAGCAACCAGGACTTGAGCCAGATCGCCGCCCTGAACCAGCAGATGATCGTGGTGCAAGCGGCCGGAGGCACCGCCAACAATTTGGCGGATGAGCGCGAGCAAACCATCGAGAACCTCGCCGGCATGGTCAACATTTCCACCTCCGCCCAGCCCAATGGCAGCGTGAACATCACCATCGGCGGCGTGCCCATGGTCACGGGCGGCAATGCTGTTGACAGCCTGCAAACTTGCGATGCCGGCGGCGGACAACTCCTCATCCAGGACGAAAATTCCGCCGCGCCCCTGGCCGTGACCGGCGGGAGCATCGGCGGCAACATCGCCGCCCGCGACGGCGCGCTGGCCGGACTGCAAACCAGCCTCGACACCCTGGCCTCGCAACTGATCACTCAAGTCAACAATATATATACCGCGGGCTGCGATTCCAGCGGCGGCACCGGCCAGGATTTTTTCACCGGGACCGGCGCCTCCGACATCGGCGTCAACAGCGCCCTGGTATCCGATCCATCCCAGTTCCAGGCCAGCAGCGCGCCGGGGGCCGGCGGCAACACCCAGATCGCGCTTTCCCTGGCCAATTTGGCCACGCAAAACATCGCCGCCCTCGGCGGCCAGACCCTGACCCAGAGCTACGCCCAGACCGTATCCAACCTGGGCGCCGCCATTGACACGGCGACCGGCCAGCTCAACACCAGCCAGTCCATCGGCGCCACGCTGGCCAACCAGCGCAGTTCGGAAAGCGGCGTGTCCATAGATGAAGAAATGACCAATCTGATGCAGTTCCAAAAGGCTTACGAGGCCTCGGCCCAACTGGTCACCACCTTGAACGCCATGATGCAGATCGTGATTGACATGGATAATCCAATCAGTACTTGACATGAATGCCAGTTCCTAATTCCGCCAGCCGGATTGAAAACCTATGCGCATATCCACCAGTTTATTCGCCAACAGTTTCCTCTCGCAGATGAATCAATTGCAGAGCCAGCAGATGCAACTGCAAAACCAGGCCACCACCGGCCTGAAAGTCAGTTTGCCGGAGGACGATCCCGCCACCATGGACCAGGCGCTCAACCTGCAAACGCAGGCCGCCGCCAACACCCAATACCAAAGCAATATCACCCAGCTTCAGAACACCGCCACCACCGCCGCCACCGCCATGAACAGCCTGCAAACCGTCATCGAGCAGGCCGGCGAGATCGCCACCGACGCCGGCGGCGTCAACTCCTCCACCCAATTGGCCACCTATGCCACGCAAGTCGGCAATTTGATTCAGGAAGCCCTCCAGGCGGCCAACACCCAGGACACCCAGGGCAATTACATCTTCGGCGGGACCATTAACAACCAGCCGCCGTTCGTCGCCACCACCGATTCCAACGGCAACGTCACGGCCGTCACCTACCAGGGCAACACCGATGAATCCCAAACCCCCATCGGGGCCGGTCAGACGGTTTCCGCGCAGGTGCCCGGCGCCAACACCACCGGCAGCGGCCCCTCCGGCTTGCTGGCGGACAGCCGTTCTGGCGCGAACTTGTTCAGCGATTTGATTTCGCTGCAACAGGACCTGACTTCCGGCAACACCACCGCCATCGCCTCCACCGACAGCCCCAACCTGACCACCGATGAGAACCACATGGTTTCCAGCATTGCGGAAAACGGGGTCCTGCAATCCACCCTCGAGAGCGCCAGCACCACCGCCACCCAACTGGGCACCAGCATTACGACCCAGACCTCCAATCTCACCAGCGCCGACCTGGCCACCACCCTGACCAAACTGGACCAGACCCAGACCGCCTATCAAGCCGCCCTGCAAAGCGGCGAGATGATCATGAACCTTTCCATTCTCAATTTCCTCCAGTGATCCGGCGCGCTGTCCGCCGCCGCCCCGCCGGCGGAACGCGCGCAGGCCAGGCCCATCTCCACGGCAGGGCGGGACTCCGGGGCGCATTCCACTGGATGATGACATACACGCGCCAAACATTGACTTTGTTTCGTCTGCTTCCCACTCTTCAAGATCATATATGTTCGGCCAACTCCAAACCCATTGCTCCATGAGATTTGCACTTCGCTTTTGCGCCTTGCTGCTGATCGCGTCCGCGCTTCTCTTCCCCTCGCGCGCCCCTGCCGCGAACGAGGCGCAAATGATTCTGAACGGCGAGCCGGCTAAGCCCGGTGATTACAGCCCCAATGATGTCAAGGACCTGGTCCTGGACAACGGCCTGCTCAAAATCACCTTCGGGCATGATGCGCGACAGGACATCAGCGCCACCTCGGTCATCAAAAATGGGCGGGAACTGGCCCACAACCTCCATGGAGTGGTGCCGCGCGACACGGATGCCCGGCGCACCTTCTATCACGACTACAACGCCAGCGGCGGCTATCTGCACGCGAGGGTCGTCCGAATTGTCAAGAATACGCCCGGCCTGGTCCACTTCGCCTTGCTGGACACCAATTCGCCCCGGCTGGAAGACCACTACGTCATGCTCCGGGGCGAAAGCGGCATTCATCCCTACGTCATCATCCAGGGCCAGTTTGGCGGGGAAATGCGGACCATGTACCGCTTCGACATGGACATACTGGACTGGGCTTATTCCGGCGAGCGCCTCGGCCGGCAGCCCAAATACGCCCTGCTCCAGTCCATCTCGGAGCGGGGCAACGCGGGGGATGAAACCTGGAGATTGCCCGACGGCTCCATTTACCAGAAATATGACTATTGCCTCTATTATTCCGAAACGCCCCTTTGGGGGCATCTGGGCCACGGCTTCGGCGTCTTCTTCATGCCGGTCAGCACCGAATCCTACGCCGGCGGGCCGTTGCGCCAGGAGCTGGCCGTTCACCAGGACGCCCTGATTTTGAACTACATCGGCGGCGGCCATTTTGGCGGAGGAGGCACTGCCGCGGGCCGCGCCGGCCAAAAAATCCACGGCCCCTGGTATCTTTATTTCAACACCGGCGACACGCCGGAGGCCATCATTGCCGACGCCAAGAAAACCGCCGAAGCGGAACAAAAGAAATGGCCCTATCAGTGGGTTGAAGAGCCGCTTTACCCAATCCAACGCGCCACCGTCACCGGCCAGTTGAAAATCTCCCATGACCGCTCCGCCGCGCATGCTTATGTCATCCTCGGCCAGCCTGCCAACAGCGGCGGCGGGCGCGGGGGCGCGCGCGGAGGGGTTGGCGGCGCCAACAGCGGTTCGGCGGCGGATCGCGCCAGCGTTCTTTACACCCAGGCGGGCGATTATATTTATTATGGGAGGGCCGGCGCGGACGGGAAATTCACCCTGCCCGCGGTCCGCCCCGGCGCCTACACGCTTTATGCCTGGCAAACCCAGGGACCCATCACCCAATCCTTCGCCAGGGACGGCATCGTCGTCGCGGGGGACACCCTGGACTTGGGCGCTGTCGAGTGGGATGCTCCCTGGCATCCCCATTTTCTGTGGCAAATCGGCCAGGCCGACCGTCTGGCGGGCGAGTTTAAATTCGGCGACCAGCCGCGCACCAGCCAGTGGATGTTGCAAGTCCCCGCCGACCTGACCTTCACCATCGGCCAGAGCAAGGAGGCCACCGACTGGTATTACGCGCAGAAGACCGGCGTCTGGACCGTGAAATTCAATCTTGACGACATTCTTTCAGGCAACGCCTATCTGACCATTGCCATCGCCGGCGGCTCCGGCAGGGTCGCGGTATCCGTCAACGGCGCCGAGGTCGGCGATCTTTCTTATGGCGACGATGCCAGCGTCCGCCGCGCGGCCAATCGCAGCGGACGGTATGCCCGCAACGAGTTCACCTTTCCCGCCTCCGTCCTGAAGCCGGGCGAAAACACCCTCACCCTTGTCAACAATGGCCCCGGCCTTATGTATGACACGATTGTCCTGGAAGCGGACTGAAGGGTTCTTGCGAACAAGGGGCAAACCGTGCCCCGCCAGCCCATTGTTTTTATTTGCAGAGAAAGGACGGTTGGAAGTAACCTTCGGGGCCATCAATGCGCATTCATCGAGGCGCCGGTTATGAGAGGACTCCACTGTCGCACCAGGGCAAATTGGGTTATGCTGCAGCTCGCGGTGCTGGCGGCAAGCGCCACCTGCTTTTTGTGCCTAGTGCCTGCCAGCCCAGCCCAGTCGCAAGGGATTCCGCCGGGGCAGCAAAGCAGCCCGCCTGCTCGAGGTTCCTCGAGCAATGTTGACCCTGACAGGCGAATCATAGGGCTGCGATCTATGGGTTCTGTGACCAATTCACACATCACGGTGCCGGTCGAAAGCGGGAATAACCACCCGAGGCGCATGGCGGTGCGGGTCGCGCCAGCCAGCCGCGGCCTGCCTGACTGGAACTGGTCGCCGGCCGAGTGGGTGCCGTATTCATCAAATGTCGATCTGGACCTGGGGGAGAGCGACGGGATGAAGAGGGTCTTAATTCAAGGGGAATGGGATGACGGCAGCATCATGGGATCGGGCAGCGCAATCACGTTGTTGCGGAGCTCGCCCATAATCGCCGTGACGAACCCGCCCTCCCTGCTGACCGCGCAGCCCATGATCCAGTTGAAAGGGTATAGCGACAGAACGCTGGCCAGCATCTATTTTGATGTCATAAACCCGAGCGGAACCTACACGGCGCGAAACCGACCGGGGTTCTCCACGGATCAGTACTTTGATCGCAATCTGTTTGCTATGACCACCGATTATTTCGAATGCTTGGACATTGAGTTGAGCCGGGGAACAAATACGATTGTGTTGCGTTGCGCCGACGAAGCGGGGAATTTAACCACAACCAATTTTTATTTCGTCTTCACGACCGCCGGACACACCAATCCGCCCCTCATCACTCTGGCCTGGCCGACTAACGGGTCCCATTTGCAGGTCGGGGATTTCAGCATCCGGGGACAATTAGATGATCCCACAGCCACGGTCATGGGTTGGATCACAGATTCGCAAGGCCATACTCAGGTGCTGGAAGGGGTTGTGGAAAGAGAGGGCAGATTTTGGCTCGACCACGTTCGCATGCCCGAAGAAATCGGTTATGTGTCCCTGGTTGCCTTCGACGCCGCCACAAATTCCAGTGCGACAAACTTCACGATTCACCGCGGCCACACCGAGTTAAAACTTGATCCCCTGCCAGTCCTCCCCGACCGCGGCACGATCACGGTGACGGGTTGGATTGGACGAAGTAATTATGCCGTTCGGGTCAACGGGGTTCAGGCGGTCGTGCAACCGGACGGAAAATGGAAGGCCGACCGGGTTCCGGTAACCGCTGGCGGCGTGGCCATCTTTGACGCCTCCGCACGTCCGACGGACACCAACGCGCCGGACCCCGATGCCGAAACCAATGTTCCGCCGCCGATCTATTGGGGCGAAGTGACCGACCAGATCCAAGCCGGAGTTTATTTTCCCGCGCCGCCCGCCAATCAAGTGAATCCGTATGCGTGCGATTTGTATGTCAGGAACACCTCCGGCTCCAACCAGGGCCTCAGTTGGGTGCGGCCAAAGCAAAACGCCCGGTTATCCGTCTTCCTGTATGGCCGCGATGGGACAAACGTGCCGATGACTGTGAGAAACGAGCCGGTGGAGCTGCTGCCCAACGCCAGGATGAACATTCATCATCTCGGCGAACGGGAGGTTGATCTCATTGACGGCTTTCTTGACCTGCCCGCCAACACGCCGGTTCGCGTGGCCTCGCTCCATCTGGCGGATTGGTTTTCTCTCACCCCGGGCCAATACATTCTGGACATCGGCCCCCAACTTTTCCATGCCAACGAAGACGGCGATCTGACACCCTTCGATGCGGCCAGGGCTGGAACCAATATCACCGTTATCCCGCAGCCGTAGGAATGGTGTTGAAAGGCACACAGGGGGAAAATATGGCCGGGCGCTCCGGTCACGGCCAAGCTGTTTTTGCCCACCGCCAGTGGTTTCCGGCCGAAAAACCAGCCGGAATCGCCGTTTCCACCCTCGTTGGGGGACATTTTGGCTCATTTTCCATCCGGTGGCAGGGGTGGCACGCCCTTTGCTCATTGGGCAGAACAACTTTACACGAACATGATCACCGCTGAATTGACGGAACCAGAGACATGCCAGACTGAAGGAAGAGACATCATCCGGCTGCCGTTTGGATTGCTGGGCTTTGAGCATGTCAAACAATACGTTCTCCTGGCCAACCCGGCGGAGGAGCCATTTATGTGGTTCCAGATGCTCGACGACGCCAAGCGGGCGTTTCTGGTCGCGCCGCCGTCCCGCCTGGTGTCGGATTATCAGCCGGACATCAGCGATGACGAGGTTGATTTTCTGGAGTTGGCCGATCCCGCCGACGCTTTTCTGCTCAATATCGTGACCCTGCGCCGCAACGGCCCGGCCACAGTGAATTTAAGAGGCCCGGTGGTCATCAACCGGCGCACGCTCATCGGCAAGCAGGTGATTCCGACCAACGCGGCCCAATACTCGCTCCGCCATCCTTTGACCGCCCCGTGAAGTTGGCGGGCGCAATGTTATGCTCATTTTATCTCGCAAGCCGGGCGAAAGCATCGTCATTGACGGCCGGATCGTCGTGACGATTGTCCGGTTGGAGGGGGAAACGGTCAAAGTGGGCATTGTGGCGGCGCGGGAGGTGCCCGTGCATCGGCAGGAGGTTTATGATGAAATCCAACGCAACAACCGGGAGGCCTTGACAGAAGACCATCCGCAAGTTCCCCGTTTCCTGGCCAAACCATCCGCCCCCCGCGCAACTGAATCCAGCCCTGCGGTGATGGGCCGATAATTCCATGCTCATCAACACCACTCTTTTGGCCGAAACAGCCGCCGGGAATTTGCGCAACAGCCGGGCTGCGGATTCTTCTCCCGCGCCGGTCAGCGCCGCCCCCAATACACCCGGCCCCGATTCCGCCGCGGAGCGGCTGCAGGGATTGGCCCCTTTGGATGAGGACGGAGCTTCAGCAATCGCCGACGCGGCCGGCGCCGATCAAGTCACCGGCTTTTTCCGCGCGAACCTTCTTTCCCAGTACGGAACCGCCCTGGCCGCGCAAGCCAATCTCAACCCGGATTCCGTCTATAACCTGCTGCAATAACATGAATTCCGGCGCCACTGCAATCCGGCTGAAGAACTTGACGGGATCCGATGCCCCGGCCGAGGCGGGCGAGGCATGCCCGTGCGAAATCATCGTGGAGGCGCGCGACCGGCTGGCTGCGGCAATCCAACATTCCCCGGAGAACGGCGAATTGTCCTTTGCCCTGGGGCGCCTGGAAATGAGCCTGGGGAATTATGACGCGGCGCTGGCGGCTTATTCGAACGCTGTCATGCGCCTGCCCAAGGCGGCGGCGGCGCATTCCGGCCTAGCGCTGGCCCTTCAAAAGCTGGGACGCTCCAACCCAGCGTCGCAAGCGGCCCTCCGGGCCATCTCGCTGGATGCGGCCGACCCGACGGCGCTGAAAGTGCTGGCGAGAATCCATCTGGACGCCGGACAGCACGAGGCGGCGGAGCAGGCGTGCGAGCTGGTCTTGCGGCGCGACCCGCAGGATGAGGAGGCGGTGGAAATGATGAGGGAGGTCAAGGCGCAGGCGGCCATGCTGGCGGAGAATTTGTATGACAAAAAGGCCTGCCCGGCGGCCTGGCGGTGATTATTTGCGATGACCCGGCGCTATCGCATTGATCTGGTTGGCGATAGAATTTTGGTTCAAAAAGCCGGCAATCGAAAAGATGTTTGTGATTAGCGCCGTTGCAGAGAAATCCGCCGTGAAAAACCAGCGGAAGAATGTCCTCAACCAAATTTTCTCGCTGCGCGAGCAGGTGGAAGATTTGCATGACTACCTTGACCTTCTGGAAGCCCGCGCCCGCAACAAGGGTAAACGCACTTTCACGACGGAAGAGGTGCGCAAGCAACTCGGCCTCGCCTGAGGCTCCAGCGGCCCCCCAACAAAACCCGCCAAGCCAGGGCGGCGGCTGGAGAGCCTGCCCGCCGCCGGCGGGTTGGGATGATTACAATCGCGGCGTGATTTTATAGGTGATTTCCTGAAGGCGGGGTGATAATAATCAGGGCGAATGAAACAAGCCGTGACCTGACCATCAAAAGCCTATGGAACCTGCCATTTATACAATCTGTTTCTTCGTCGGCCTTTTGTTCACGATTTTCAGCGCGTTCTTCGGCCACCTTTTCGGTGGAGGGCATGAGGCGCATGTGGACATCGGAACCGGCGGCCATGCCGAGGCGGGGTTCAACGATACCGGCATGCCGGGGTTGTCGCCCTTCAGCCCGACGACGATCTGCTCGTTCATCACGGCGTTCGGGGGATTCGGGATGATTTTTTCCAGCATCCAAGCCACGCGCAATATCTGGATCAGCCTGCCGCTCTCGCTTCTGGGCGGGCTGGTGGTTGCCGGGGCTGTGTTGTGGGTGTTCGGCTTCATTTTTCACAAGATGCAAAGCACCAGCGAAGGGCATATCGGCCTGCTGGTCGGGCAGGATGCCACGGTGATCTCACCCATCCCGCAATCGGGGGTCGGGGAAATCGCCTATGTGCAGGGGGGGTCGCGTTACACCGCCCCCGCCCGCACGGAGTCCGGCTGCGCGGTGGCCAGCGGGCAGACCGTGAAAATCAACCGGATCACCGGCTCCCAGTTCTACGTCACGCCCCTCTAAATAACAAAGGCTTCGGCCAATACAAAAAAACCTATGATTATCAATACGCTTCTGCTCGCGCAAATCGCCATTCCCAGCCTGGGGTCGAAAGTCATGGCGGTGGTTGGAATCGTGGTGGTGATTTTTATCTTTGCCGCCATTTGGGCCAGCCGCTATTCCAAAGTCGGCCCGAACGAGGTGCTGATCGTTTCCGGGCGCAAACACCGCTACGCCGATCCGGACGGGACGGTGCGCGACCGCGGCTTCCGCATCGTCAAGGGGGGCGGCACCTTTGTCATCCCGGTGCTGGAAAAAGTGGACCGGCTGTCGCTGGAATTGCTGACCATAGACGTGCAGACGCCCGAGGTTTATACGAGCAAAGGCGTGCCGGTCAAGGTGGACGGCGTGGCCCAGATCAAGATCAAGGGCGACGACATCTCCATCGCCACCGCCGCCGAACAGGTGTTGAGCAAATCCATTGACGAAATCAAAAATGTGGCCACGCAAACCCTGGAAGGGCACCTGCGCGCCATTCTGGGCACCATGACTGTGGAGGATATTTACCAGAACCGCGACGCCTTCGCCTCCAAAGTGCAGGAAGTCGCCGCCGGCGACATGGCGAACATGGGCCTGGGCATTGTCAGCTTTACCATCCGCGATATTCGCGACACGCAGGGCTACCTGGATGCCCTGGGCAAGCCCCGCATCGCCCAGGTCAAACGCGACGCCGACATCGCCCAGGCCGAAGCCAGCCGCGACACCATGATCCGGTCCGCCCAAGCCACCCAGGCCGGGCAGGAAGCCAAGTTCGTCGCCGACACCAAGATTGCCGAGGCGCAGCGGGATTATCAAAGCAACGTGGCCGTCTATCAGGCCACAGTCAATCAGAAGAAAGCCGAGGCGGACCTGGCTTACGATTTGCAGAAGTTCAAGACCAACCAGTTGGTCAAGGCCGAGGAAGTCCAGGTCAGCATCGTGGAGAAGCAGAAACAAATCGAGCTGCAACAGCAGGAAATCCAGCGCCGCCAGCGCGAACTGGAAGCCGGCGTGCAAAAACCCGCCGACGCCGAGCGTTACCGCGTGGAAACCCTGGCCGCCGCCACCAAGTTCCAACTGGAAACCGAGGCGGCGGGCGCGGCCACCGCCGCCAAGGCCAAGGGCTTTGCCGCCGCCGACGTGGTCAAGGCCACCGGCCTGGCCGAAGCCGACGCCAACAAGGCGCGCGGCCTGGCCGAGGCGGATGTCATCCAGGCCCAGGGCGCGGCCACCGCCGAAGCCATGAAGCTCAAGGCCGATTCCTTCAAACAATACAACCAGGCCGCCGTCATCGAAATGATCGTGCGCATCCTGCCCGAAGTGGCGGGCAAGGTGAGCGAGCCGCTGGCCAAGACCGAAAAGATCGTCATCATCAACAGCGGCAGCGGGGCGGGCGGCGGGGCCAGCAAACTGACCGGCGACATCACCCAGATCATCAGCCAGTTGCCGCCAGTGATCGAGAGCCTGACGGGCATCAAATTTGAAAAACTGCTCCAGCAAGTCCCCGCGCTCAGGAACGCCATGGGCCAGGGCACGGGCGAAAACAAATAAACAGAAAGGACACCCGGATGAATCTCGCAATGATTGGACTTGGGGGCGGGGCCATGGTCTTGCTGCTGTTTGCGTTTGGCATCCATTTGATTTCATTTTGATTGTATGAAACTGTCCCAGGCTTCCTCGTTGGATTCCGGGGTATCCAGCCGGGAGATCCGCGCGGCCACGGCCCGGCTGGCCTGTCCTGCGGATCCCCTGGCCGAATGGCGTTTTGAGTTTGAGGAGTGGCGCGCGGCTTGCGCGGAGTCTCAGCAGATGGAGCAGAGCCAGATCCTCGGCGAGAACTCTCCGGCGCCGCTCAAGCTGCGCCAGCACCGCTGTCTTCTGTTTCAGCTCATGAGCCAGGGCGAGTATCTGGCGCTGTGCCTGGAACAAAACAGCGCCGCGGATCGCATGGAACATTCCGGGTTGTTGGATCAAGTGGAAGCCTTTCTGGGGACCTTGCGCGACTCGTGGCACACCTGGCACGGGGAGGCTTTGCCCGCGCATCGCCAAGCGCTGGCCAAGTTTCTGGCCTGACCGTGCATCAGGCGCTGGAAATTATTTCTGAACATGCGTCTCTTTGATGCCATCCTCGATGCCAATCATCGCGCCATCGCCGGCGACAGCAGCGCCGGTGTCCGCGTCGCCGATTTCCCCGACGAACTGCCGGTGGTCGCGCTCACCTGCATTGACGCGCGCCTGAACCGCTTTTTTCCGGGAGTCCTCGGCCTGCCGGAGGAGCATTTCATCTGGCTGCGCAACGCCGGCAACATCATCACCAGCCCGTTGAGCAGCACCATGCGCTCCATTGCCCTGGCCTGCGCCATCAAGGGCGCGCGCGAAATCGCCATCATCGGGCATACCGACTGCAAAGTCCGCGGCACCACCATCAGCCAGTTGATTGATCGTTTCAAGGCGCTGGGAATTGAGCGGCATCTGCTGCCCGAGAATTTGACTGAATACTTCGGCGTCTTTGCCAGCGAACAGCAAAACGTCATTCGCGGCGTGGATTTTGTGCGGCACAGCCCGCTCATCGGCCCCCGGATTCCGGTGCATGGCTTGATGGTGGACACGGCCACCGGCAAGCTGGATTGGATTGTCAACGGCTACGACGCTCTGGACCGGCCGACCGTGCCGGCGCCGCCGCCCCTGCAAATGCCCTCCATTGGCGCGGCGGCGGGGGAATTGGTTTCCCGCGCCAGCGCCGAATTGAGCGGATTGAAAATCGCCGAAGAAAAAATCGGCGAGACGACCAGCCGGGTCAGCCAGTGGGCTTCAGAAATAAAAACCGACCTCCGGAAGCCCCCGCCCCCGCCGAAAATGCCTCCTCCTCCGGCTCCGCCTCCTGTGGAACTGCGCCGGCACATCCCCGTTCCGCCGCGCATCGAGCCTCCGCCGAAACACAGAAAGTGAAGAGGCGGGCCGCCAGCGCCGCGGCAAATCGTGTTCCTCGGCGTCCATCTGCGTCCTCTGCGGGCGGATGCCTTTCCTCTTTTTAGTTCAAAATCCATTGGATTGAGTTAGAATTCCCCCGGTGATGGCCAAAGATAATCTCCGCAAGATATGGGTCTGCTTGGCGCTGGCTTTGGGCACGGCGCTGCTTTACGCGCCCGTTCTTCATTTTGATTTCGTCAATTATGACGACCCGATCTATGTCATTGACAATCTCCATATTCGAACCTTGAGCTGGCAATCCCTGGGCTGGTGCTTCCAAGCCGGCTACGGCAGCCTGTGGCATCCGCTGACCTGGATGTCGCACCTGCTCGATTACCAGATGTACGGACTCCATCCCGGCGGCCACCACGCCACCAGCGTGCTGCTGCACCTGTGCAACTCCCTGTTCCTCTTCCTGGTTCTGAACCGGATGACGAAGGCTTTTTGGCCCAGCGCCATGGTGGCGGCGCTCTTTGCCTGGCACCCGCTGCATGTCGAGTCGGTCGCCTGGATCTCCGAGAGGAAAGATGTCTTGAGCGCCTTCTTTTGGATGCTGACCCTCTGGGCCTATGTCCGCTACGCGGAAGAATGTTCCCCACAAAAAACGGGGCGGGAAATGCCAGGCGCAAAAGGCAAGGGGTTCTATGCCGCCGCCCTGTTGTTTTTCGCCCTGGGTTTAATGGCCAAGCCGATGCTGGTGACGGTGCCGTTTGTCTTGCTGCTCCTGGATTGGTGGCCGTTGCGCCGGATGCAAATGGCGCCTCTTGCTCTTCATCCTGATCATAATCTCAATCCCAATCCTCAGGACAGCCACGGCTGGACAGAGTCTCGCCCTGCCGTCTTGCGGCTGTTGGCCGAGAAGGTCCCGTTCCTGGTTCTCTCCATCGTGGCGTGCGGCCTGACCCTCAAGGCGGCCGGCCGCATGGTGGAACCTCTCGCCCAATATCCGCTCCTGCCTCGTGTGGTCAATGCGCTGCTGTCTTGCTTTCGCTACATTGAGAAGATGGTCTGGCCGGCGGACTTGGTGGCCGTTTATCCTCTTGAATTCCACTGGTCCGGCGCGGAGGTGATGATGGCGGGACTATTCTTGGCGGTCGTTTCCGTCACCGCCGTCCGCCTTTGGAAGGCGCGGCCTTTCTGGCTGGCCGGCTGGCTTCTGTATTTGGGAATCCTGGTTCCCGTGATCGGCCTGGTGCAAGTGGGGGCGCAGCCGATGGCGGACCATTGCACTTATCTGTCTGCCATCGGCATTTTCATCATGATTTGCTGGGAAGGCTGGGATATTGCCAGCGGCCGGCGCCAGGGGCGCGTGCTACTCGGGACGATGGCGGCCCTGGCTCTGGGCGCTTGCCTGGTGTTGAGCCGCAAACAGCTTGAGTATTGGAGGAATCCGCTCACGCTCTTCTCTCACAATCTTAAAGTGACCCCCAACAATTATGCCGTCCATGCGGATTATGCCGCCTTCCTTTACAATGCCGCCCAATTCGATGCCTCCCAACTGAAACCGGCCCGCGCGGAATGTGAAAAAGCCATCCGTCTCGAACCCAATTACGGGTGGTCCCATCATGTGCTGGGCGGCATTTCCTTGCTGGAAGGCAAGTATGAGGAAGCGGATTCTGAATTGCGGAAGGCGCTCCGGCTTGACCCGGCCCGGACGGATGTTCACCTCGCCCTGGGCGAAGTGGCGCTGCGCCGAAATTCGCCTGTCGAGGCCGCGGCTCAATTTGCCGCTCTGCTGGAGGTGGAACATTCCAACCCGCAGGCCCATGTCGGCCTGGGCCAGGCCCTGGCCATGCAAGGCAAGCTGGATGAAGCGCGCGCCCAATATGCCGAAGCCTTGCGCCTGGCGCCCCAATTCCCCGAGGCTCACCATCAATTGGCTGTCGTGCTCGCCTTGCAGCACAACATCGCGGAGGCGGTCCTGCAGTACCGGATGGCCCTGGAAATATACCCGGACCGCCCGGAGACTTTGAACAATCTGGCCTGGATACTGGCGACGGATCCTCACGCCCAAATTCGCCGGGGCGCGGAGGCGGTGAAGTTCGCCGTGGCGGCCTGCAAGCTGACCCATGACCAGGACCCCTTGATGCTGGGGACCCTGGCGGCCGCGTATGCCGAAAACGGAAACTATGACCAGGCCATCGCCACCGCGCAGCAGGCGCATGATTTGGCGGCCGCCCAGGGCAAAACGGACCTCGCCGCCCGGAACCTCAAATTGCTGGAAATCTATCGCTCCCATCAGCCATATCATGAGTGAGAAGCGAGGACTGATGCCAAGGAAAGAAAAACTTCGGACACTGCTGGTTTGCCTGGCCTTGGGACTGGGCGCCGCGCTCCTCTTTTGGCCCGTGGTCACCTTCGATTTTGTGGTGTTGGACGATTCATTTTATCTTTTGAACAATTTCCATGTCAATCGCGGGTTCACCTGGGAAGGCTGGCGCTGGTGCTTCAACGCCGGTTATTCCGCCAACTGGCATCCCCTGACCTGGATGTCGCACATGCTGGATTGTCAATTATACGGACTCAAGCCGGGCGGACACCACGCCACCAACGTCTTGCTGCACGCGCTCAATTCGATGCTGCTGTTTCTGGTGTTGCAACGGATGACCGGGGCGTTTTGGCGCAGCGCCATGCTGGCGGCGCTCTTTGCCTGGCATCCGCTCCATGTGGAATCGGTCGCGTGGGTGGCCGAGCGCAAGGATGTCCTGAGCGGGTTGTTCTTCATCCTGACCATTTGGGCCTATGTCCGTTATGCGGAGGAGCGCCAGGCGCAAGGCGCAAAACGCAACATCTTCTATGCCGCCGCCGTGTTCTTGTTCGCCTTGGGTTTGATGGCCAAACCGATGCTGGTGACGCTGCCGTTTGTGCTGCTGCTGCTGGATTGGTGGCCGCTGGGCCGCGTCCGCCAACTGGCGGCGGCTCCCGGCTCGCCCGCGGGGAAGGCCGCCGGCCGCCCAAGAATGGGGAGGTTGCTTCTGGAGAAAGCCCCGTTTCTTGTTTTGTCAGGCGTCTCCTGCGTCCTGACGATCCATGCGCAACATCTGGGCGGGGCGATTTCGTCCCTGACGGACTATTCGCTGCAGTCGCGTTTGAGCAACTCGCTGGTGGCGTATTTTAGGTACGTGGCCAAGGTGCTGTGGCCGGATAACTTGTCGGTGATGTATGTTTTTAACAGGCATCTGCCTTATTGGGAGCCGGTGGCCGCGGCGTTTTTTCTGGTGGCGATTTCCGCGGTCGCGGCGCGTTTTTGGAAAACACGGCCTTATTTCCTCATGGGATGGCTTTGGTATTTGGGGACACTGGTTCCTGTGATCGGCCTGGTGCAAGTCGGTGGACAGGCCATGGCCGACCGTTACACCTACCTGCCTTCGATTGGCTTGTTCGTCCTGTTCATCTGGGGCGCTTGTGATCTTGTCCGCGGTTGGCGGCATGGACCGGCATTCCTGGGAGGGCTGGCTTGGGCGGCGTTGCTGGCTTGCGCCCTTCTCACCGGCCAACAGATTCAGTACTGGCGCAACGGCGGAACCCTTTTCGCCCACAGCCTGGAAGTGGACCCGGATAATTTCATGGCCCGGAGTTATTATGCCTCGTATCTGCTGGGCAATCACCAACTGGAACGCGCCCGGGTGGAATGTGAGAAGTCCATCCGCCTTGAATCAAAATATGAAACGGCTCACGGCATTTTGGGCAACGTGCTGTTGCTCGAGGAGAAATACGATCAGGCTGCCAGGGAGCTGGCTATAGCCCTCCAAATGGACCCGGCGTCCAGCCAGGGCCGGTTCTTCTATGGCATGGCTTTGCTGGGGCAGGACCGCCACGCCGAAGCGGAGCAACAGTTCGAGATTGTCCTGGCTGCCGACCCGGTGTTTCCCGACGCCCATTACGGCCTGGGCCGGGTGCTGGTCAAACTGGGCAAACCAAATGAGGCCCTGGCTCAGTTCACCGAGGCCTTGCGTTTGGCCCCCCGGCATCCGGACGCCCGTTTCCAATTGGCGGTCCTCCTGGCCGCGCAAGGAAAAACGGCCCAGGCCGTCTCCCAGTACCGCCTCGCCAGGAATGTCCCGCCTTCGGCCCCCGATTCCGGCGTGATGAACAACCTGGCCTGGATCCTGGCCGCCAGTTCGTCTCCCGAACTTCGCCAGGGCGCTGAAGCCGTCAAACTGGCCGCGCGCGCCTGCGAACTGGATCAAGGCCGGCAGCCTATGTTCCTCGGCACCCTCGCCGCCGCCTATGCCGAAGCGGGGCGTTTTGACGAGGCCGTGGCCGCCGCGCAGCAGGCCCATGATCTGGCGCTGAAGCTGGCTGCGGAAGCGCGTAATCCGGCGGACAAAAAGGCCGCGAAAGACCTGGCCGCCCGCAACCTCGAATTGCTCGAAATCTACCGCTCTGGCCGGCCCTATCACGAGAAATAAGCTTTCCACTTTGCCCCTCAAACCTTAACTTTTCCCTCATGCTGCAATTCCAGATCATTTTCAACCCCGTCAGCGCGGCGGAATTGGCGAAGATGCCGCGGGAATTGCAGTTGCATATCCTGGGTGAATTTCGCGGTTTGCCGCAGGAAGTCCTCACCCGCGATTTGCAGCATTTCGGCAAGCTGGAGCGCGACGGCAAGACGCTGCACCGTTTCCGGCTGGGCGATTACCGGGTCTATTTTGAGCGCCATGAACTGGGCGTCGTCGTTCACCGCATCCTCAGCCGCAACACGCTCAAAGATTTCCTCTTCCGATCCAGTCTGCCCACCGGCGAGGACCAGGCCTTGCAGGAGAATCCCAAGTTCTGGGAAATGATCGAGTCCGCCCGCCGGAACGATTCCTGATCCTCCAAATTCCATCACCCCATCATTCCATCACTCCGCCATCCGCTTTCACTCCACCTCTTCGCCCAACTCCACGTTCCAATAGGCCAAATCCAGGAAATGCTTCCAACTGTCGTGGTGCGGCAGGCCCAAATTGACCTGCACGAAGGGACGCCATTTGGGCCGTTTGGGTTTGCGCACCAGGTGCAGGGCGGCCTCCTGCGGCGTGCGGTTGGCCTTTTGCGTGTTGCAGTGGATGCAGGAACAGACGATGTTTTCCCACGAGGTCGGCCCGCCGCGGTCGCGCGGAATGACGTGATCCAGATTCAGGTCCTTGCGCTCGAAAACCTGGCCGCAGTACTGGCAGGTATTGCGGTCGCGCTCGAAAATGTTGTGCCGGGTGAACTTGACTTCCTTCTTGGGAAGGCGGTCGAACATCACGAGCAAGATCACCCGCGGCACGCGGATTTTGAAGGAAACGGTGGCAATGGTTTCCCCGTGCGGCTCCTGGGCGGAAAAGTCGCGCCACTGGTTGAAACTGAAAGTCTGGAAGGCGCCCTCGTCATCGCTGAGGACGACCTGGGCGTGGCCCTCGAACAGGAGCGTGAGGGCGCGCCGGGCGGTGCAGATATTGACCGCCTGCCAAAGGCGGTTCAACACCAGAACATGCTGATTTAAGAACGAACTCATAATGGCTCGCGCGGCGTTATTATTAGCACAGCGGGGGAGGGTGTGTCAACGGGGGGCGCATTCCGCTTTTTGGGGTGGTTTTTTCCTAATCTTAATCCTAATCTTAATCTTGTTCGGAGAAGGCGGGGCAGGATTAGGGTTAAGATTAAGATTAGGAGGGGAAACCCAAAAAAGTGAAAAGCAGCCGTCAACGGGTCGGCAGCCACTTTCCGCTTTGAACTTTCCGCGCCGAACCCCATGATTTGCCCGATGGTTGGCGCCCTCATAAATTCGGCAGGCATCGCGCTCGGCGGCGGTTTGGCCCTCGTTCTCCAGAAACCCGTTTCCGCCACCAACCAATCCCGGGCCAAAATCCTCCTCGGCGTCTTCACCGTCTGGTTTGGGCTTACCTTGACCTTGTCCAGCTTGAATGGAAGCGCGCTCCACCGATGCAAACAACTGGCCCTCGTGCTGCTGGCCATGGCGCTGGGAAAACTGGCCGGCAAACTTCTGCGCCTGCAGAGGCTGTCCAACTCGGTGGGCCAGTTCGCCACGCGCAAAATGGCCGCCGCCTCCGGCAAGCCGGACTTCAACGGCGGCTTTCGCGTGGCCACCGCCTTGTTTTGCGCCGCCCCGCTGGCGATCCTCGGATCGGTGGCGGAAGGATTGGACCCAAACGGTTTTTCCAAAGTGCTATGCGTCAAGGCCGTGATGGACGGCATGGCCACGATGGCCTTTTCCAAAACATTCGGCCGGGGCGTGATGCTGTCGGCCATTCCCGTATTGGCCTGGCAGGGGGCCATCATTCGTTGCGCCGAACTGCTGCGTCCCGCCCTGGAGCATCAGCCCCAGCCATTGATTGACTCCGTCAACGCGACTGTCGGTCTGCTGGTTTTTTGCGTGGCCCTGATCATTTTGCAGCTCAAGAAAGTGGCGGTGGCCGATTACCTCCCCAGCCTGGCCCTGGCACCCATATTGACGCGCTGGCTGTGGTGATCCAAATCTGCGGATGCGCCCCGCCTGGAGCGGCGGTCTGTGACCGCCGCCAACGTCGCCGGAATCGGGCACGCGAATCTGCGGATGCGCTTCATCCTGCCCAACGGGATCGGACGGAGCCGGCACCATGTGTACCTGGTCGCAATTTTTTTGTCATGGGAGAGTTATTCATCCTCGGCTGAGGGGAGCTTCCGGGGCTCTCCTCGCCACCGGCCGAATAACTCTGGAAACCGTATCTGGAAGGGCTTGTGCCGGTTCCGGATCGCTCAAGATCAACCAGGCGGTGAGTTAATTTTGTTGGAAGTCCGCTAACGCCTGAACAGCTCGACGCGGACGCCCCTTCGTGCCCGAGCTGCCGAGTGACATAGCCCGCCTGCCTTCGCTCCGGCGACCTTGTTAGGCATCCCATCTCACTCTCTTCCTATCCCAAATCTCCTGCCCGACAAAAGCCAAAATCCCGACGGCCAGCTTGAACCGAAACAGATTCAGCAAACAGTCCTGCGTCTCTCCGTCTTGAAGATACTCGGGCGTGCCGGAGATGCCCGCGTAGGTCAGGATCAAGAAAACATGGCTGGTGAGCAACAAGGCAAGAAGAAGGCATAGCTGGCGGCCCGGCGCGAGACTCGGCCAGATGAGCCGAACGCACACCGCGAACGAACTGGCGAGCAGAAGCTCCCTGCTGGCCCAATACGGAGCCTCGTTCCACGAAGGCATTGATAAGAACAACCAAAACCGGGTCGCCCACGCAATGAACGGCAAGAGGAGGAGCAGTGAGAGGACAAGAACCGGCCATCGCTGAAGGATCTGCCCAAGGCGGCCGGCGGGGCGTGGGACAAAAGGCGAGCCGAAGCGAAAGGGATCGAACCGGATGCCTGCCAAAGCCCATCCAAGCAAAATACAGAAATAAATCCAACATGCAGGATACCAAGGCGTGAATTCAAACCACATGAGCAAGAACCCGCCTAAAACGGCGTAACCGACTGCGATGAGTATTCGATATGGAAGCGCCAGCATGTGCAGAGGGCGAGTGATGCCTAGCGAAAAAAGTCAGGCGTGATGCCTCGGTATTTGACCTTATATTCACTCATAATTCTTCCCTCTTGTTTCGCCTTTGCATGATCTCCCCGGCGTCCTCCACCTTGCCGCCGCCTGGAGTTCCGGTGTTTAGTTTCAATTGGGATTGACCCGTTCGCTTTGAGCACGGAAGCCAGTGCTTGCTTTTGCAATTTCGTCGTTTCAACCAGAATTTGCGTTCCATTTCGAATATCTGGGTTTATTATGTTTTAGTCCAGCCTCTGGTAATAGGTCTTTTCGCTTTCTCGATTTTAGTGGGCGTCCGCCGATGAGACTACAGGAATTGCGCGATTGACCGTTCCGGTTGCGGCGAGGCGCGACTCGCGCTGGGCGCGCAATTGGAGCGTCAGGGTTTCGGCTTCTTCCAGCCATTCGAGTTTTTCCCGAAAGGTGGTTTGCAAGCCGAGGAGCAAGGTGTGGAGTTCCGCGCCTTCGGAACTGCACCACCGCCAGCCGGGATGCGCGTAAAGTTCTTCCTTGGTCATCGGTGGGGGTCCAGTTTGCGAAGCGCCTGGATGTCCAGCAAATCCCGGTCGCGGCCGGCGGCCAGTTTCAGTCTCACTATGGCTTGAACGCTACGGAGTTGCATGCGTCAATTGCAGGAATGGGAGAACGCGCCTTTCCAAATCGGCGGCGGAAAGTTTGAGGGCGTCCTCAAAGGGGATGGCGTCCTTGACATCGAATTTGCCGGAATGAAGACGGCGCAGGGAGGCGAGATGGGCGCCGGGGCCGGTCTTGACGCCCAATTCATGGACGAGGGCGCGGACGTAGGTTCCCTTGGTGCAGGCGACGCGGAACCAGCCCAGCGGCTCGGCATAGCTGGTGAAACGAAAGCTGTAAACATGGATGAGCCGGGGCTTGCGCTCAACCTCAATGCCTTTGCGGGCCATTTTGTAAAGGGGCACACCCTTGATTTTCACGGCGGAAACCATCGGCGGCATCTGCATTTGATCGCCTTGAAAGGCGGCGGCGGCCTGGTTGATTTCTTCCAGCGTCATCGGCGGCACGGGAAGGGAAGCGACCAGCTCGCCGTCGGCGTCGTAGCTGTCGGTGGTTTCGCCGAATTTGGCGGAGCCTTCATAAACCTTGTCGTCGCTCATCAATTTTTCGGAGAGCTTGGTGCCGCGGCCCAAAACCAGGACCAGGAGGCCGGTGGCGGCCGGATCGAGGGTGCCGCAATGGCCGACTTTCTTCAGGCCGAAATTCCGCCGAAATGCGTCCACCACGTCGTGGGAGGTGGGGCCGGCGGGTTTGTCAATCAGAATCGCGCCGTCCAATGAATCGAACTGGTGCATGGAAAATCAGGGGGAGGAGGGGAGGGCTTTCTTGATGGCGGCGATCACGCGGCGCTGGACGGAGAGGGGCTTGCCGGCGACGCGGGCGCCGGCGGCGGCGCGGTGGCCGCCGCCGCCGAACAGGGCGGCAATCTCATTGACGTTCACGGCGTCGGACTTGGAGCGGAGGCTGATGCGGGTCAATTCCGGTTCGATCTCTTCAAAAATGCAGGCGACGACGACCGGATCAATGGCGCGAAGATGGTCAATAAGGCCCTCGGTATCGTTGCGGTCGGCGCCGGTTCGCGCGAAATCGCGGTTCTTGAGCCAGAGGTAGGCGATGCGGTCGTGGGAAGTCAGATGGAAATGGCTGTAGAGGTGTTTGAGGAGGCGGACGCGGGAGAGGGGAAAGGATTGATAGACTTCATGGCAGACGGTTTCCAGGTTCGCGCCCAGTTTGACCAGTTCGCCCGCGGTGTGATAGGTGACAGGCCTGGTGGTGGGGTATTGAAAACTGCCGGTGTCGGTGGAAACGGCGGTGAACAGGCAATCGGCCATGGCGGGGGAAATGGGCCAGCCGGCGACGCGGAGGAGGCGGAAGACCAGTTCGCCGGTGGAGGCTTCGCGGCCGGAAATCCAATTCAAATCGCCATAGCGGGTGTTGCTCTGGTGGTGGTCAATATTGATGAGAAGCTTGCGGCCCCCGACGGCGGGGCCAATGGAGCCGAGGCGCTCAAAACTGGCGCAATCCAGGGCGATGACGAGATCGAATTCCAGGCCGGCTTTGGGTTTTTGCGCCAGGTGGCCGGGATCGAGGAAGGCGTATTTTTGGGGAAGCGGGTCCTCGTTCCAGCAAACGACCTCCTTGCCCAGGCGGCGCAGGGCCAGGGCCAGGGCCAGTTGGGAGCCGATGCAATCGCCGTCGGGCCGGATGTGGCCGCCCACGCAGACGGTCCGGCTGTCGCGGATTTTTTCCAGAATCCGGTCAATGATCTTGGGATGGGATTTCATTCAAAGCCCATTGGGACTCCAGTTCTTCCAGGATTTTAAGGACGCGGTTGCCGCGCTCGACGGACTCATCGAGGACAAATCGAAGGCGGGGCGTGTATTTCAAGACCACGCCCTTGGCCACGAGGGCCTGGATGCGCTTGCGGTTTTTTTCGAGCAATTCCATGCCTTTGTCCTTTTGCAGTTTGCCGCCGAGGATGCCGATGTAAACGGTGGCGTTTTTCAAGTTGGCCGCCACTTCCAGGTCGTTGACGTTGATCAAGCCGGCTTGATTGACGGGGAGTTCGCGGCGGATGACCTCGCCGATCTCGCGTTTCAGCAGTTCACGGACTCTTTCCAATCTCAGGGACATAGCGGTAGTGGGCGGTTTTGCAAAAACATTCCGGCCATCGGTCTTTGGCATCGTATCCTGTCCCAGTGGCGAAACCAGCAAAAAAGAGTTTCGCGTCAGTCCAGACCGCACGCCAGGCGGGCGCGGCGCAGGACTTTTCCCGCCACATCAGCGGCTTTGAGGGCGCTGTCGCGCAGCACTTTTTCCACAAAATCCAGGTTGGCGGCCAGTTCGGCGCGCCGGGCGCGGGCGGACGCGAAATAATTCCAGTAGTGCTCAAAGAGCGCCTTTTTCAAGTCGCCATACCCCAGGCCGCCGGCGCGGAGGCGGCCTTCAAAGTCAGCCGCCACCTCCGGCGGAGCGACCAGTTTGAGCAGTTGAATGGCGAGGTTTTTCTCCGCGTCCGGTTTGGGTTCGAGCGGGGAACGGCTGTCCATGACCAGGCTCATGATTTTTTTGCGCTGCGCCTTTTCGCCGCCGAAAATCTCAATGCTGTTGCCATAGCTCTTGCTCATTTTCTGGCCGTCGCAGCCGGGCACCACGGCCGTCTCGTCGCGGATGCGGGGTTCCGGCACGACGAACGTCGGGCCGTAGGCTTCGTTGAATTTGATGGCGATGTCGCGGGTGACTTCGACGTGCTGCTTCTGGTCGCGGCCAACGGGGACGAGGTTGGAATCGTAAATCAAAATGTCGGCGGCCATCAGGACGGGATAGGCGAAGATGCCGTGATTGGGGGAAAGGCCGCGGGCCAATTTGTCCTTGTAGCTGGTGCATCGTTCGAGCAAGCCCATTGGTGTGACGGTGGTGAGCAGCCAGGCGAGCTCGGTCACGGCCGGCACGTCCGATTGGCGGAACAAGAGCGTCCGGGCGGGATCCAGTCCGCAGGCCAGGAAGTCCAGGGCCACGTCCAGGGTGTTTTGGCGGCGCTGGGCGGCGTCGAAGAGCGAGGTCATGGAATGGTAATTGGCAATGAAGTAAAAGGCCTCGCCCTGCTCCTGCAGTTCGATGGAAGGCTTCATCATGCCGAAATAATTGCCCAAGTGGAGCGCGCCCGAAGGTTGAATGCCGGATAAAATTCGCATTTGGGGGTGGGGTTAGGATTGAGATTTGGATTAAGATTAAGATTAAGATTGGGAGGAAAATCAAGATTGGGAGGCGGAAACGGCTGCCTAAAAAGTCAAACGCCCGGGCGCGGCTGGGCGGGACGGGAGGGCCAGGTGTAAAGCGCGCAGACAGCGCGGCCGCGCCCGGCCAGCAGCCAGACGGCCAGGAGGAACATCCCGATGTTCTGTGGCAGCTTGGCGCAGATGAACTCCGGCCCGCCGCCGCAGCCGCAGTCAAATTTCACCGCGCAAAATGGAATGGCCTGCGCCGCCTGCACGCCCAAGGCGCGATGAAACACGACCACAGTGAAGACGGCGAGCATCCCGGCCAGCAACAACGCCGTCCCGCGCACGGCGATGCCGGCGAGCAAAAGCAGGCCGCAAAAGACCTCGACCCACGGCAACGCAATGGCGATGCAGTTCAAGGCGGGCGGGCTTTGCACCATCTGATATTCGCGCAGCAAATTCAGGAACAGAGCCGGATGGAGGGCCTTGCGGCAGCCCATGTAAATGAAAAGCCCGCCCAGCAGCCAGCGGGCCAGCACGGTGGCGGCGTCAGTGGCGGCCAGGCCGGCCGGAAGAAGGGGGCGTTTCATGGGCCGGGGTTGCGGAGCTTGCCGCTGTTGCGCGGGCCGCTTTCCAGCGGCAGTCCGGCGGCCTCCCACTCGGTCACGCCGCCGCCATAGACGAAGAGCTTGCCCGCCGGGACGCCGGCGTCGCGCAGGAACAGGGCGGCGGACTCGCTGTCTTCGCAATCGCCGCCGACGCAATAGACAATAATTTGTTCGGCGATCTGGCAGGGGGTGAGGACGTCCGCCAGGTATTTTCCGGGGTAGTAGGGATAGAATTCAAAGGCGCCCGGGATGTGGCCCGCCTGGTAGAGGTCCTCGTCACGGGCGTCAATAAACAAAATCAGGCTCTGCTGCAGGCGGGGGTCGTGGAACAGTTTTTCCACTTCGGCGCGTTGGAGGAGATGCAGCCCGTTTTTCTCAAGCCGCTCCGCCAGCAAGGCGGCGGGCGGGGGCGGGGACGCCGGCACATTGGCGCCGCTCGAAACCCGGGACGAAACAACCGCAGGCGGCGGAACACTGACAGCCTTGCTGTCGCCGGGACGATAGTTGATGGCCGGATTGAGACCGCGCGGGGAAAGTTGATTGGCCAAAAAGGCGAAGGCGACGCCGGCCGCGGCCACCATCAAGGCTTCCAGCAGGATCCTGCCAAGTGGACACCCGCAGCCTCGCGGCGCTGATTGTGCCGGGTCAGTCATAATCACCCGATTTCTGTTCCTGTCGGCAATTGGTCTGGCAAAAGGAATGTCTTCACAAGTTCGCCTTCTCCACAGACGGTCATGCCAGGGAATCGCTTAAACCATTTGCCAGTCGGCACATCTATTTCCTGGTCAAGCCAGTCTGAAAACAGCATCAATTGGTCGGGCGTGAAATGGCGTTGCTTGAGGCGGAGGTAAAGGTGGCGGAGAAGCACTTCGGGGACATTTTCGCGGCGGATTCTAGGCATGGGATTTGTCGCCGTAAAAACCGCGCACCATCGCTTCTTGAAGTTCCGCCGTCTCCACAGGATCGTCGGATGCCACCATGCGTGCCGCAAGTTTGCCAAGTTTTTCTCCTGAAAGTCTTCCGTGCGGCTGGCGTTTTCGCGGTCTTGCAGGACGCAGTTTTTCGGTCGTCACAGTTTTCATAATGATGCTGAATGTTAATCCGTCGCACGATGGCTCGCAACACTTTCAAATTTATTGGCATGGGCGCGGAGGGTTCAGGCTCACGGTGGATTGGGCGATGAGGCCGGGGCGTTGGAGGAATTGGCCGGGACCCTGGCCAGGATGGAGGCCGGAAGAACGCCCGTGCGCGCGGGCGGGGGGACGGGCGGCGGCCGGCGGATGACGGCGAGCACGGGCGTGACGGGGACGGTCAGGACCGGGAAACGCGGGTTGTCGGTCTTGAAAGTGAGCGCGACGGCCTGGCCGGGCTGCATTTGAAATCCCTGGGGAAAGACCGCGGAAAGAATGAATTGACGGTTGGTCTGGATGACGCGGACGGAGACATCCACGCCGGGGACGTTTGCGCCGGGGTCGAACAGGTTCAAATCCGCGGCGTTGCCGCGGATGATGACATGGTTGGTGCTGGCCTGGGCCAGCGGTCCGGCGGGCAACTGGATGCTGGCCGGATAGACCGTAACCTCCGGGAAGATGGTCTCAAAAACCCCGATTTGGAGGGGGTTCATGCTGGCGACGGAAGTTCTGAGCGAGATGCTCCCCTGGACAACCGTCGTGGCGAAAGAGGGCGGCAGGCCGGAAGGGGGCGCCGCCGTGACCGTCAATTCAAACTCCTGGCCGGGAACATTGGTCTTGAGGACGGCGGAGAAGGCGTTGGTCGTGCTTTGCGGGTCGGAGAGGGTGAGCGGGGTATCCGCCCGGTTGAAAATTTTGATCATCTGGGGGTTCTGGCTGGGCGCGTCGGGCATGATGCTGAAAGAGGCCATGGCGGGAGACACCTCAATAGGCAGGGAGACAACGCCGGTGATGTGGACCGTCACGTTGGAGCGCGTCCGGTCATTGGAAACCACAGTGACGATCTTGTTAATCGAACCCCGGAGATTGCGGGTGTCAACCTGAACCGGGATGACGCCGGTTTGGCCCGGGGCAATTTCGTGCGTCCAAGTGGTGGCGCTGCCGGGCGCCGTTCCGCCGACGGTGGTGCAACCGCATCCGGGTATCACGTTGCTGAGAACGAGCATTTCATCCCCGGTGTTGGTGATGACGAAGGTGTAGCGGATCGGTTCCCCGGCGGCGTTGGTGCCGGCCTCGGCGCTTTCGGTGTTGAATCGAATCCGCGGCCCCAGGCTGTTGGTGGAAAGGGCGGCGGGCGCGGGAGCCGCCGCCACCGCGCCGCCTGGGGTTTGGGCGCACAAGCACGCCGGGAAAGCCGCACTCCCGGCCAGCAGCACGGCAAGACGAATGAGCGATTTCATGGGCATGTACCATACCTCCTTTGGAGCAGAAGTAAAAGGTGAAATAAGGCAGCCCCGGCTCCCGGCGATGAGGATTTGTTTCTAAACAGTTGCGCCCCGCAAGACGAGGGTCTTTGCGACGATGCCGCAGCCTGGTGAATTCCGGCTCGCAGGCATGGCAACAAAATGTCTGGCGGCGGGCCGGGGTGATGGGTAAGATGCCCGGCGATATGTTTGAAGTCGCTGAATTGGGGCGCAAAGTCTCAAGGCAGGAATTCGACCAAGCGGTGCCGGCCCTGCGGTCCGAACTGCTCCAGGCGCAGTTCGCCCTCAAAAGCCGGAAATTCCCCGTCATTATCATCGTCTCCGGCGCGGACTGCGCCGGCAAGGGAGAGGTGGTCCATCGCCTCAATGAGTGGCTGGACCCGCGCGGGGTGGATACGTTCGCCTTCTGGCAAAGCTCGGACGAGGAACAGGCCCGGCCCCCCTTCTGGCGGTTTTGGCGCGCCTTGCCCGCCCGCGGGCGGATCGGGATTTTTTTCGGCTCCTGGTATTCGGATCCGATGGTGCGGCGGGTTTACCGCAAGATCAAAGGCAGCCAATTGGATGGCGCACTGGATCGCATTGCCTTCTTTGAAAAGATGCTGGCCGATGACGGCGCGCTGATCATCAAGCTCTGGCTTCATCTGAGCCGGAAGGAGCAGGCGCGCCGGCTCCAGCATCTTCAGCGCGATCCGCACACCCGGGGCCGCGTCCGGCCGGCGGATCTCAAGAATCTCAAACTCTATGAGCGGTTTGTCCGCACCAGCGAGCGCGCCATCCGCCGCACCGATTCGGCCCAGTGCCCCTGGCACCTGATTGAGGCGACCGACCGGCATTACTGCGAATTGGCCGCCGGGCGCATCCTCCTGCAATCGCTGCAAGCCCGCCTTCAGGATGACGGGGCGGGAAAGGTCCAGGCCGCCGCCGCGGAGCCGCCGGCGCGGCCGGCGCGCGCCAAATCCAGCCAGACCGTGCTGGATCATCTGGACCTTTCGCAGAAGCTCACCGACCGGCGGTATCGGGGGGAATTGGAAAAATACCAGGGCCGGCTGACGCGGCTGACCTGGGAGGCAAATGCCCGGAGAATATCAACGGTGGCTGTCTTGGAGGGCTGGGACGCGGCGGGCAAGGGCAGCGCGATACGCCGGGTGACGGCGGCGATTGATCCGCGGCTCTACCGCATCATCCCCATCGCCGCGCCGACGGATGAAGAGAGGGCGCACCATTATTTCTGGCGTTTCTGGCGTCATCTTCCGCAGGCGGGCTACGTGACCATTTTTGACCGTTCCTGGTACGGGCGGGTCCTGGTGGAGCGGGTGGAGAAATTTGCCTCGGAAAACGAGTGGAAACGGGCCTATCTGGAAATCAACGATTTTGAGGAGCAATTGGCGGACCGGGACATCGCGCTGGCAAAATTTTGGATTCACATCAGCAAGGAAGAACAATTGAGGCGCTTCCAGGAACGCCAGGACATCCAGTTCAAACGCTACAAGATCACCGGCGAAGACTGGCGCAACCGCAAAAAATGGGACGCCTACAAGGAAGCCATCAACGAAATGGTCGCCCGCACGAGCACGGAATTCGCGCCGTGGACCGTGGTGGCCGGAAACGACAAAAACTTCGCGCGGGTGCAGATTCTGAAGACCCTGTGCGATGCCCTGGAGCGCTTGCTCTAAGGGTCCGCGCAAAAATAACCTCCGATTTTACAGGCGAGTTTTGGAAAGGCTGTTTCGGAGGATTGAGAATTAGTCATTGGGAATTGGTCATTGGCCATTGAAAACCGATTCCCCAATCGCTCAATTGCCATTATTAGTTTGACGTTTGGGGACGGTCCTGCGCCGCCGCCATCGTTCCATCCACCAGTTCCACCACCCGCGGGGCGCGCGCGGCGATCCGGGCGTCATGCGTGGCCATGATCAGTGTCGCCCGCCGCTCCTCGCGCAACGCGCAGAGCAACTGGATGATCTCCTCGCCCGTGTGCGAATCCAGGTTGCCGGTCGGCTCATCGGCCAGGATCAAATCCGGCTCGTTGATCAGCGCGCGGGCCAGGGCCACCCGCTGTTGTTCGCCCCCAGACAATTCGCAGGGCCGGTGCTCCAGCCGCGCGCCCAAGCCCACCCGCTGGAGCAGTTCGCGCCCCCGCTCCGCGGCGTCCCCGGGGGAGATGCGCGCCATGCGCGCCGGCAGCGCCACATTTTCCAGCGCGGTCAATTCGGGCAGCAAATGGTAGGCCTGAAAAACAAAACCGACGCGGCGGTTGCGCAGCCGGGCCAGGGCGCGGGCGGGCAGGGCGCGGAGGCCCGATCCGTCAAATATAATTTCTCCGGCGCTCGGCAGGTCCAGCCCCCCCAGCAGGTGCAGCAGCGTGCTTTTCCCCGCCCCGGACGCCCCGCGCACGGCCAGGAACTCGCCGCGCCGCACCGTCAGTTCGATGTCCCGCAGCACCTCCAGCGCGCGCCCGCCCATGAGATAGGACTTGCCCACCCCGCGCGCCGTGAGAATCGGCCCGCGCGCCGTCTCCGGGGCTGCCGCCGGCGGTTCCGGGCGGGCCTCATTCATGGCGCAGCGCCTCCACAGGCTGCAGGCGGCTCGCCTTCCAGGCGGGGAACAGCCCGGCCAAAACGCAGGCGCAAAACGCCGTCCCGCAAATCAACAAAACGTCGCCCGTCTCCACCGACTTCGGCAACTCATAGACATTGTAAATGGAGGCGGGGAGCAACGGGGTGTGGGTGACATCCCGCATAAAACGGAGAAACGGGTTGCGATACTGCAACGCCAGCATGGCCAGGCCAAACCCGAGGCTGACGCCCAGGATGCCGACCACCACGCTCTGGCTCAGGAACAGCGCCAGCACCTGCCCGTTGCTGGCGCCCAGCGCCTTGAGAATGCCGATCTCGCGGGTTTTTTGGACCACGAACGTAATTTGGCTGCTGACAACCCCGAACGCCGCCACGATCATGATGAAAAAGAGCAGGATGAACATCATGTTCTTTTCCACCGCAAGCGCGTCAAATATATCTGGGGCTTCGTCCCGCCAGGTCATAAAGCGCAGGGGTTCCTGGAGCGCGGCCTGCAATTGGCCGGCCACCTTGTCCATCCAAAACTCGTCCCGCAATTTCACCTTGATTCCGGTCACCCCGTCCTCCGGCATGTCCAGGAGCCGGCCCGCGTCTTCCAGCGACGCCACCACATGGGTTCGGTTATAGGCGGGAAACTTGACATTAAAAATCCCCCGCACCATAAACTCCGACGGCAGGACCCGCTCTTCGTTGGCGTTCCCGGCGGCTTTCGCCATTTTTTCCAGACTGTGCCCCGAATAAAGCAACAGACGGTCGCCCACATGGATGTCCAGGTCTTTGGCCAGGTCAATTCCCACCAGCAAACCCTTGTCCTCCACCTCAAACTTGCCCAGGACGATGTTGGTGGGCAGCACCGTGACGCTGCCTTCGGTGTCCGGGTCAATTCCATCCAGGATGCACGGGGCAAATTTCGTGTCGTTCTCGCTGTGATCCGTTCTCAGCAGGACTTCGTCCACAATAAATGGGGCCGCGCCCGCCACCTCGGGGTTGTTGGTGATTTCCCTGAGCAACACCGGGTAATTCGTCATGGCGGAGCCGTCGGCGTTAAAGACCTTGAGATGCGCGTTGAAGCCCAGGATGCGGGTGCGCCATTCCTTGTCAAAACCGCTCATCACCGCGATGACCACGATCAACACCGCCACCCCCAGCAACACCCCGATGACCGAGATGACCGTGATCACCGAAACAAACGTCCGCCGCGGACGCAGGTAGCGCAAAGCCAAAAATGCCTCAAATGGCGGCATTCGATCTGAGGTTATGGTTTTTCCGGCGGATGGCCAATGTAGCGGAACGGTTCGCCAAAGCGTCCGTAGTCAAATTTGTTGGTGCTGTAATCCTCCGCCTCCACCACCCGCAGAAAACGGTAGCGCAAAACCACCGTCCCGTCCTCCACTTTTTCCGGCACGCCATAGACGATGGCCAGCTTGCCGGGGCCGGCGAAGCTTTCCGCCGCCTCCTTGCCCGCCGCCGGGTCGTTCCGGCGCAACACCCATTCCGTGCGGAAAAGGCCCTCGCCGCGCGGCGACAGGTTCAGTCGGATGTGTCCGAGGCGGCGGTCCTCCTGCCAGTCAAAATAATGATGCTCGAACGTCGTCACCGCATGGATCAATCCGTCCGGCCCCGGCTGCGCCTCCGTGCGGGTGATGATGCCGGCCCAGCCCACTCCGGCGCCGGCGCACAAATCCGGGTTCTGGCGAATGTCGCCGGGATAAACATCCAGCATGTCCTTCCTCATTTCCGCGCTCTCCGGCCGGCTCCCGGGGCGATAGAACACATTGGAAGCGCAGCCGGAAAGAAAGGGCGCGGCCGCCAGAAGCAAGGCAATAAGACGGTTCATATATTTCCCGCGAGACTACCGCATCCCCCTTTTTCTTTCCACCAATCTTTTTTCGCCCTATTTCACCAGCGAACGCAACATGGCCAGATTTTCCATGTCTTCGCGCAAGTCGTCCGATTTCGGCGTTTCCAGGCAGCCGGGAGAGTGCAAAAACCGCGCGTCGTTGACGATGTGCCGGAAGCCTGTCAAACCAATCTTGCCCTTGCCGATGTGCTCGTGGCGATCCACGCGCGAGCCGAGGCCGGTCTTGGAATCGTTGAGGTGAAAGGCCAGAATTTCCTTCCGGCCTATCAGCTTGTCCACCTTCGCCACAGCGGCGTCCCAACCCTTCCCCGTCCGCAAATCAAATCCCGCCGCAAAAAAGTGGGCGGTGTCCAGGCACAGGCCCAGCCTTTCCGGCTGCCGGACCGCCTCGAAAATCGCCGCCAGATGCTCGATTCTGTGGCCGAGACAGGTTCCCTGCCCGGCCGTGTTTTCCAGCGCAAGGCGCACACCCGATTTTTTTGTTTTTGACAGCGCCTCATCCAGTCCCGCCACGATGAGTTCCAGCCCGCGCTCCTCGCCCGCGCCCAGATGAGCGCCCGGATGCAGGACCAGGAACGGCAGCCCCAGCGCGCCCGCGAAGGAAATCTCCTGGATCAACGATTGCAGGGATTTGGCGCGGTTGGGCGAAGGCGGCCCGCCGAGGTTGATGAGATAGCCGGCGTGGCCAAAGACCGCCTTGAAGCCGCCGCGCTCCCGGTCCGCGGCAAAGCCGGCCGCCGCGTCCGGCCCCGGCGGCCGGCCCAGCCACTGCATGTTATTCTTGACAAAGATCTGGACGCAATCCGCCCCGATCCTTTCCGCCCGGGACAACGCCGTGCGAACCCCGCCGGCCGTGGAACAGTGCGCGCCGAAAATCATGCCGGAATGCTCTCCCGATGGAAATCATCGCCCACGCCGATGACATCAGGGTCCGAGTAACCGGCGAAAACAACCGGGTTCCGGTAGTCGCCATTACCAGGGTCCGGGGCGCCTGATGATTTCATGGAGCGGAGTGTAACAACGGAAGTTTTAATTTGGAAAGAAGGAACTTCACATCTCACAATTGTAGGCTTGCAATCGGGGCCGCGTTCTGCTTCAATCCGGCGACTCGAGAATCAGGCGCGTGTTCAAAATGAAGCATTGAGGCTTGGACACGGTACGAGAACCGTCCTAATGTTAGCTGACAATGAAAAGAACGCTCTATGTCGTGGATGA
>JBEKIA010000003.1:0-40713 GCA_050011995.1 Verrucomicrobiota bacterium | reverse complement strand
GGCGCCAAGGCCAACAACAGCCTGATTTCCCGCGAAGTTGTCCTTCTCAAAGCCGAGCTGGAAAAATTCCGCGAGCAAGTTCAAAACGTCGAATGACCCAGACCCCGCCAGAATCCGTCCCCCGCAATCCGGCGGCGCCCCTCCTGATTTTGATCTCCGCGCCCTCCGGCGGCGGAAAAACCACCCTGTGCCAGCGCCTTCTGGCCAAACATCCGGAAATGACCCGCGCCGTCACCTGCACCACCCGCGCCCCCCGCCCGGGCGAGCGCGACGGCGCGGACTACTATTTTCTCGATCCCGACGCCTTCGCGCGGCGCGTGGCGGCGGGCGGTTTTTTGGAGCACGCCGGCGTCTATGGCCATTGTTACGGCACCCCAAAATGCGAGGTCCTGGAACGCCTTCACCAGGGCAAGGATGTGCTGCTGACGGTGGATGTGCAGGGCGCCGCGGCGATTTGCTCGGCCAGCGCGCAGGACCCAGGCCTGCGGCGCGCCTTGGTCACGGTCTTTCTCGCCCCCGCCTCGCTGGCCGAACTGGAAGAGCGGCTGCGCAAGAGGGCCACCGACACCGAGGAGGAGTTGCAGCAGCGCCTCGGCGTGGCGCGGGCGGAGATTGCGCAGTGGCGGAACTTTCAATACCTAATCCTCAGCACCACCATTGCCGAGGACCTGCGCCGCATGGAATGCGTCATCGAAGCCGAGCGCATGCGCCCCTCCCGCGCCCTGCCGCCCGGGTGATGGCCAGAGCGTCAATCAAAAATCTGCCGCCGAAATGTGGCGTCCCAAAAGCGGGGCATGATGCTGTTTGCTCCGCCCGCTCTTTTTGTTCGCAAACCCGGACCGAAGTTGTATATTGTCCGCCATGAGCGTCGAACAAATCGAATCCCAGGTGCTGGCGCTGCCCATTGAGGAGCGGCGCAAATTCACCCGCTGGCTTGACGAAAACCGGGACGAAATCGAGCAGCCATCCGCCTTGGCCCAAGCACAACAACAGGAAATCGGACGGCGTCTGGCTGAAATGGAGGCCGATCCCGCCATGCGCGTTCCGTTCGCGCAAGCCGACGTGGAAGAGATGTTCCGTGAATTCGCCGATGCGCGTTCTCAAAAAACATCCTCACCTGCGGCTTGATTTGCAGGAGGCCTATAACTGGTTTACTTCAAGTCCGGCTCCGGCGTCAGCGGTTTCAGAATCTGGCTCAACAAATCGGGCTTGGCGCTGTCGCGCTCCAGCAGCGGATACTTCTCGCCTTCGTGATAATTCACCGGGCAGGTCTTGAAAAACTCTTCGTTCTCCACCAGCAGTTCCACGGGCGCGGCGTTCGTCTTTGCCTCCTTCACGGCAGTGCGCAAAATCGCCGGCGTCCAATGCCGCCCGTTCACCCCCAGCAGCTTCATCGCCGCGCCCACGCCCGCCTGATCGGCGGGCGAGCCGGGGATGACATCGGTGATGTAACCGTCTTCCTTCACGGTCAGACCCAGGGAATACCTCATGTCCGTGTATTTCAACCCGCTTTCCCGGGACTTGAGCATGGGCGACACCGTGTTGGTGTAAATCAGCCGCCAGCCCGATCCTTCGATCCCGCCCAGCGGCGCGCGGGGCGTTGGCTCATAAATGCGCGAGCGGAAGAACTCCCGCCAATCATTGGGCGCCGTTTCATTCAGCGCCGCCACCACGTCGTCCTCCGTGTAAGGCACGACCTTGGGCGGGCCGCTTTCGCCGCCCAGGAAAATCTTGCAAAAATCGTCCAGCGATTTCGCCCCGCCGGTTTTCTGCCGGATCAGCACGTCCGCCTCCAGCCAGATCAAGTCGCCCTCGTCGTAAAAATCCACGCTGCGCCGTGACGAGGCCTGCTCGTCCCGCGCCCCGTAAAGCAGTTGCATCGCAATCGCCGTGTCGGCCAGCGGGCGCCATTGCCGTCCCGGCGTGTGGTCCAGCTTGGCCGCTTCCACCGCCACGCAGTCCTGGAAATTCCCGTTTGTCCAAAGCCCGCTCCGTGCTGTCAACACGATTCCCAAATAGTCCGTCAGCCCTTCATAGACCCAGAGCAGCTCGTCCTTCATCGGCTGCTGGAAATCGGGCGTGGCCAGCCCGGCCGGCCGCCGGTACTTCCCGTTCCACGAATGCACCATCTCGTGGCAGAGCAAAAAGGCCAGCGCGTTGCGCGTGTCCTCGTCTGTCAAATACCGTTCCCCCGACCGGTTGTCGCTCGATTCATGATGCTCCAGGCCGAATAATTGCGCCACATGGTCGCTCAGGGTGAGCAGGAAATGATAGCAGCCATAGTGCCGCGCCCCAAAGAGGGCCCCGGTCTCCGCCACCAGATGCGCGAAATGCCGCGTGTCCTCCGGCTTGATCTCCAGCGCCGCCGCGCTGTCGGCCACAATGTTGAGCGTGTGCCCCGGATGCGCGCCCGGCGTCAAATCAATCGTGCGCAACCAGGCCCCCATGATGACCGGCGAATCCACCAGCGTTTCCAGCGACACGGTCGCGAAGGAAACGGCCGGGGCCGATCCGCCCGCCACCGGCAGCGCCGTGGCGAACTTCCACCCCGCCGGCATCCGCAGGGAGGCGCTATATTTGACATCGCTGGCCCCGGCCCCGGCCGGATAAAGCAGCACCTGGTTCCAGCTCAAGTCCAGCAATTGCGCCGTGGCCGAGGCGCCCGAGGAGAGCCCGCTGGCGCCGGGCGCCAGCAGGAAATCCAGGGCGACCTCCAGCCGGTCCGCCCCCGCCGGCACCTGCAAATGAAACGTGAACATGTCCTCGTCATCCCGCCGCCAGGCGACCGGCTGGCCCAGCGCGCTCATTTTCAATCCGCTCAGGTCGGTGATCGGGCCGGACGGCTCGTGTTCGCCTGGAATCCATTTCGGATAGAGCAGCGAGAGCGGGCCGGGCTGGACGGGAAATTGCAAATGGGCGCGCAGGATTTTCCGCGTCGCATCCGTCGCATCCACGTCCAGTTTGATGGGCGGTTGCTGGCCCCAAGCCGACGCCGCCGCCAATGCGCAAGCCGCCGTGATGAAACCGCGCCAGACAAATTCAATAATAGTTTTTCGCTTCATAATCTTTCAATCCGCAATCCGCGGAGAATGATGAATTTGAATAGTGAATAGTGAAATGAAGACATCCCACTTTCCTAATTGAAGATTCTGCGCAATCTGCAATTCCATTCTACCCCTTTCCAAGTTTCGTCGCCTTCTCCGCCGCCGCCCGCACCGCGCTGATTAAGACGCCCCGCAGTCCGCCCTTTTCCAATTCGTGCAGCCCTTCGATGGTGGTGCCGCCGGGGCTGGTCACCATGTCTTTGAGCGCGCCCGGATGCAGGCCAGTTTCCAAAACCATGCGGGCGCTGCCCAGCGCCGTTTGCGCCGCCAGCTTCGTCGCCACCTCGCGCGGCAAACCCGCCGCCACCCCGCCATCGCTCAACGCTTCAATCATCGCATAAAAGTAGGCCGGCCCGCTTCCGCTCAATCCCGTCACCGCGTCAAGCAGCGGCTCCTTCAACTCGAAGGCGATGCCCACCGCCTCGAAAAGACGTCGCGCCACGGCCGCGTCCTCCGCCGTGGCCGTCCGCCCGCGCGCAAAAGCCGAGGCCGAAGCGCCGAGCAGGGCGGGGGTGTTGGGCATGACGCGGATGACCCGCGCGCCGCCGGGCAGGCTGCCCTCCAATTGGCCCAGGGTCACCCCGGCGGCGATGGAAATGACCAGGCGCCCCGGCGTGATCTGTTCCCGGACTTCCGCCAGCAATTCCTTCATGGATCCCGGCTTGACCGCGAGCACGATGAGACTGGCAAAATTCACCACCTCCGCATTGGCCTTGGTGGCTTTGGCGCCGGTCTCCCGGACAAAGGCCGTCCGCGCCTCCTCCGCCGGGTCGCCGGCCAGGATTTGGCCGGGCTTGACCAAACCGGCTTTGATGAAACCTTTGGCCAGCGCGGCGGCCATTTTGCCCGCGCCCAAAAATCCGATGGTGAGCTTTGCGGTCATGTCCTGTTTGATAACAGGCCGGTTGCTCCGGCGAAAGCGATTTCTTCTATGCCTTGAGAAAAAACCCGCGCTGCTTTTCGCTGATGGGCGCGCCGAGTTTTTCCAGCACCTGCATCATGTCCTCCCACACCTTGCGCTTCTCCGTCACCGCCTGATTGCGCAGCAAGTAAGACGGATGGAAGGTGGGCATGACCGGGACGCCGTGGAATGTCTGGAACCGGCCCCGCAGCTTGGAGATGCCCTCGCCTTTGCCCAGCAAGCCCTCCACGGCGGTCGCCCCCAGCGCGACCATGACCTCGGGGCGCACCAGATCAATCTGCTCCAGCAGCCACGGCAGGCAGGTTCGCATTTCCTCCGGCGCGGGTTTGCGGTTGCCGTAACTTTGCCCCGGCGTGTCGGGACGGCACTTCAAGATGTTGGCGATATAAACCGTCTCCCGGCTGAAGCCCATCGCCTTAATGATGCGTGTCAACAATTGCCCGGCCGCTCCCACAAACGGCTCGCCCCGCGCGTCTTCATCCGCTCCCGGCGCTTCCCCCACAAACATCAGCCGCGCATGGATGTCGCCCGTCCCAAAAACCACCGTCCGTCTGGACCTCGCCAAATGCGGGCACTTCACGCAGGCCGTGGCCCGCTCCCGCAAGGCCGCCATCGCCGCCTGCCTTTCAGCCGCGCTCAATTTCGGCAGGGTCCCGACTTGTCGAGCCGCGACCGGCTCGGGCGCGGCCTGCTTTTCCGCCGCCACCAAACCCGGTAGGGCGAGACTCTGTCGAGCCGTGACTGGCTCGGGCGCCGCCTGCTTTTCAGCCGTGACTGTGGGATTAGGATTAAGATTAAGAGCAGGAACAGATTCCACCGCGACCGCATTTTCAAGCGCAACCAGGTCCGGTTGTTCCGGCACCGGTTGTTGGAGGGCCAGCAGCGTTTCCGCCTGGACGTTGAGGAACCGGACCCCGTTTGCCTGGAGAGCGCGCAGATGCGCCTCCGCCGCCTCCAGAGCGTCTTGGTAATGACTCATGCAAGCGATGATACCGCCCCATCCTGAAACCACACAATGAAACAATCGCAAAAGGCCCCTTGAACTTCTCGCCTTTGAGCGCATTGTTATCTTGTGACCGCGCCATGCTGACCAACGGAAACCCAATGCCCTCCCGACCCCAGACCCCAAAACTTGGGACGCCCGGCGCACCCGCGCGCGGCTTCACCCTGATCGAGTTGCTGGTGGTCATCGCCATCATCGCCATTTTGGCCGCGCTGTTGCTGCCCGCCTTGGGCCAGGCCAAGGACCAGGCCGTGCGCGCTACAGATGTCAATAATATAAAACAGATGGTCCTGGCCCTGGCCATGTACGGCAACGACAACCAGGACAACTCGCCGTGGTCTAATTGGCTGGCCGGCGACGCCACCAACCGCCAGGGCTGGCTCTACACCATCAATCCCCAGGCCGCCGGTCCCGCCCGGTTCGACCCCCACACCGGCGCCTTCTGGCCGACGCTACAGAGCAGCAACATGTATTTCTGCCCGCGCGACAAATATGTCTCCACCTTCTCCCAACGCGGCCAGCAAAGCTCCACCTACGTCATGAACGGAGCCGTCAACGGCTATGGCCGGGACATCTATCCTCCTGTTAAACTAAGCCGGATGCCGCCGCGCGGCATCGTCTTTTGGGAGCCGGACGAAAATGACATCGGCAACTTCAACGACGGCGCCAGCAGCCCCGACGAGGGCCTGACCGCCCGGCATGCGCAGGGCGGCGTTTATGGGGAATTCAACGGCGCCGCGGCCTTCATCAAACAGAGCGCCTGGAACAATGGTGTCGCGCAGCCCATCCCCAACCAGTTTTGGTGCTACCCCGACAGCCCCAACGGACGGTGAACGCATTGGTATTTTGTGGCGGCGCTTTCTGTCTCCTCTTAATCTTAATCCTAATCTTAATCTCCTTCCTGTAACAGCAGGCTCGCCTCCGGTAATTCATGGGCATACGATCAATTCATGACCAGCCAGCCTTCATCCAGCGAAGCGCCCCGGTGGTTTCCGCATACCCGGTGGTCGCTGGTGCTGGCGGCGACGCAGCAGCCTTCCCCCGAATCAGCGGCGGCGCTGGAAGTTCTATGCCGCGCCTACTGGCCTCCCCTCTACGCTTATGCGCGCCATTGCGGACATTCGCCGCACGATGCGCAGGACTTGACGCAGGAGTTTTTCGCCCGGCTCCTGGAGAAACGCTGGCTGGAAACGGCGGATCGCGAGAAGGGACGGCTGCGAACCTTCCTGGTCGTGGCGCTGAAGCATTTCATGAGCAAGGAATGGCGGCGGGAATCGGCGCAAAAACGGGGCGGCCGCCAACTGCATATCCCAATGGACACCGCGTTTGCCGAAAGCCATTTCGCGGTGGACGCGCCGGCCGGGCTGGCGCCGGACGAGGTCTATGACCGGCAATGGGCGCTAACGCTGCTGGATCTGACGCTGCAAAGGTTGCAGGCCGAGTTCGCCGCCGCCGGGAAGGCGGACGACTTCGAGGCGCTCAAGGTTTGCCTCATGGCGGAGCATGGGGCGATTGATTACGCGGCGATGGCGCGGCAACTGGGCCGCAACGCCGGCGCGGCGCGGGTAGCCGTTCACCGGCTGCGGAAACGGTTCCGGGAATTGTCGCGCGAGGAGGTTTCGCGGACCCTGGCGGAAGGGGCCGATTTGGAGGGCGAGTTGCGTTATCTGGCGGCAACCCTGGCGCGGGAAGGGCCGTGAGAGGGGATGGGTGATGAAGGTTTTTTGGGCCGTGTGCTTTGACTCTTAATCTTAATCTTAATCCTAATCTCTTCTTCTTCGCTCGGAGGAGATTAAGATTAGGATTAAGATTAAGAGAAGATCCATGGATGATGGACCGGGGTTTTGTAACAACCCTTTGGCAAGCGGTATGTATCCGGCATGAGCATCAATTCTCCGAAAATTTGCCCGCAATGCGGCGCGCCGCTCCAGAAAGACGCCGCCGCCGGCCTGTGCCCGCGTTGCGTGATGGCGCTGCATCTCAAACCGGAAACGGTTTTTACGGGCGAACTGGCGGCGGCCTCCGCTCCGCGCACCCCGGAAGAACTCGCGCCGCATTTCCCACAACTGGAAATCCTCGAATGCCTCGGCCGCGGCGGCATGGGCGTCGTCTATAAGGCGCGCCAGCCGCAACTGGACCGGGTGGTGGCGTTGAAGATCCTCGCGCCGGAGCGGGTGACGGAGGCGCGGTTTGCCGAGCGCTTTCTCCGGGAAGCGCGGGCGCTGGCCAGGTTGAGCCATCCCAATATCGTCACCGTCCACGACTTCGGTCAGACGGGCGGCTATTTTTACCTGGTGATGGAATTTGTGGACGGGGTGAACCTGCGCGAGTTGCTGCGGGGCGGACGGCTGCCGCCGGCGGAAGCGCTGGCCATCGTGCCGGCGATTTGCGACGCGCTGCAATACGCGCACGACCGGGGGATCGTCCACCGCGACATCAAGCCGGAGAACATTCTGCTTGACAAAGAGGGGAAGGTGAAGATTGCCGATTTTGGCATTGCCAAAATTGTAGCGGCGGTCTGGGACCGCCGTGATCCCGCCGAGGAAGAAATGCGACGGTCACAGACCGCCGCTACAGCGGAACTCACCCAGGCCGGCAAGATCATGGGCACGCCCAAATACATGGCGCCGGAGCAGGCGGAAAAACCGGGCGCGGTGGATCATCGCGCGGACATTTATTCCCTGGGCGTGGTTTTTTACGAAATGCTGACCGGCGAACTGCCGGGCAAGCTGCTGGAAGCGCCGTCGAAGAAAGTCCAGATTGACGTGCGCCTGGACGAAGTGGTGTTGCGGGCGCTGGAAAGGAAACCCGAACTGCGTTTCCAACAGGCCAGCGATGTCAAGACGATGGTGGAAACGATCGCTGGCGGCGTACAGCCGGCCGGTGTTCCGGCGAAAGCTGCCTCTCGAAAGTTCTCGTGGATGGTTTCTCCGTTGTCATCCCCCGAAGTGGTGGAAATCACCGCGCATTTGACCAGAGCAGAAAGGAGCGATCTTGTTCTTGACGAACTGTTTGGGGGCCTCTGGTTTGTGGTGGCCACGTTCGGAAATCTGTGGCTCCTCAAGTCATTTCCTCCGCCGGGGAATTGGATTGTGGCCTCCATCATCGCCGCGCTCTTCCTTGCCAGCCTGCCGACGATGTGTCGAACGCAACGCCGTCTTCTTGCCTCGACGGCGTGGGCAAAAGAGCACGGCTATCACCTCGGAAACATAAGATTATTTTCCTTCTCGCGGCGAAATCTTTGGCCGGTGGTGATCTTTCTTGGCGTGGCAGGTTTGCTCCTTTACGGCCAGGACAGATTATTTAGCCATGTGAGCGGCCTTTCGGATCTGACCGCCAATTTGAAGGAACAAGCCGCGCGCAAAGGGGGCAAATTGAGCCGCGCACCTTTCCTGGCCCGCTTCTCCAATGGCACGGTGGAACTGCTGCTTGTGGCGGAGGATCCTGTCTCCAACTCACTTTGCTGGCAACCCGACGGCACACTGTCATACGAACCCTTTCCCAACCCCCACGGCCGCGTCTGGTCGCAAGGCATGGAGATCAGGGCGATTGCTTTTCGCGTTCACGGGACAACCGCGGCGCCAGTTGTGAAATTCAACCCGGAACTCCGCCTCCAAGGAACGACCGGAACCTCGATGGAATGGCCTGATCCAAAATCGCCCGACGCTATCTGTACTGAAATGTTCACCTGTCCGAGTAACTCGCTGAAGATGAACATCCAGGTTGGGATGGCGAACGGGCCGTGGAAGGAGGAGATCACGGTGTCCCCGGGCGGGGGCAGCGAACATGTTTACCCGGACGGGACCAGTTGGAGAGCGGCAGTGCAAACCAACGGAAGCGCCGGCAGCGAGGTGGTAATCGGATATCTACAATCACTCTGCGACGGTTGGGAGACCCGATTCGTGGGCGTGGACACCAATGGGGAAACGATAATCCTGCCGCCCGGAAGGCAGAACAGCATCAGCAGCAATTTGACGAGCGTGATGACTTCACTGAGCCGGGACAAATTCGATCAGATCAAGGAATTCCAGCTTCAGGGGCGAAAGCGGCAATGGGTTGAATTCCGCAACGTCTCCCTGCAACCGGGCCACCACACCCACGTCGAGATTTTCGATGCCAGTCCGCCCAAGCCGTGATTGCCAATCCGCTGGGATTAGTTAATGCGTCGGTGAATTTGGGTAAAGGTAGGGCGAGACTCTGTCGAGCCGTGACTTTCTCCCAGGAAATCGAGCATCGGCTCGACAGAGTCTCGCCCTACCTCACAATACTGACTCATCACCCTATCTTTGCCTTTCCAATTCGGCGCGGGCGGATCATACTTTCTTTGCGCGCAACGGCGCGTCCGTGATGACCAGGCAAAATTTCCAGACCGTTCCGGCCGGAACCCATCAACCATGAACACTCCATCTTTGAAATCGTGTCTCCAATCCGTAACCGCCCGCCTCGCCTTGCCGGGCGTCTTGATGTCGCTGGCGCTTTTCGCCGGCCCGGCACTCGCCCAGCCGGTTGAGCCGGTCAAGCTCGACTGGCTGGACGGCAAGCCGCCCGCCATCCGGCAGAGCGTCAGTTGGGGTGTGCCGTGGCCAAAGGGCAAGGTGCAAAAGAGCGATTCGTTCGTTCTCAAGGCCGCCGATGGCAAGGCCATCCCGGCGCAAAGCTGGCCGATGGCCTATTGGCCGGACGGCTCCATCATGTGGAGCGGCCACTCCATCGCCGCCACCCCGGACATGGCCGGCCCCCTGCAAATCGCCGTCGGGGCGGCGGCGGCGCCCGCCGTGCCGATTGCCTGCGCGCAGGATGGCCAGGCGATCACCATTGACACCGGCGCAATCCGCGTGCGGCTGCCCAAGCAGGGGTCCAACCTCATCGAGTCCATCTTCATCGGCGAGCGCAAGATCGCCCAAGACGGCAAGCTGGTCTGCGAGTTGGAAGACCGCGCGAATTTCGAGGCCACCCGGACCATCCGCGAAGAAGAATTCATCAGCCGCATCAAGACCGTCACCCTGGAACAGCAAGGCCCAGTGCGGGCGGTCGTGAAGATCGAAGGCGATCACAAGTCCACGTCCTCCGACCGCGCCTGGCTGCCGTTCGTCGTCCGGCTCTACTTCAGCGCCGGGCTGGACTCGATTCGCATCGTCCATTCGTTCGTCTTCGACAGCGACGGCCAGAAGGATTTCATCAAGGGTCTGGCGCTCTCGTTCTCCGTGCCGCTGCGCGAAGAAGTCATCAACCGCCATGTCCGATTCGGCGGCGACGAAGGAATGTGGGCCGAGCCGGTCGAGCCACTGGTGGGCCGGCGCATCATCACTTACGGCAACCAGGGCCAGATTTTCCCGGCCCAACTGGCCGGCCAGCGCATCCCTAACGCCAATCAATATGCCCCGGCCCAACAACAGTACATCCGCGACATCGCCGATTGGGACGACTACAAGCTCACGCAGGCCAGCGCCAACGGTTTTGTGATCGAGAAGCGCACGCAGGCGAAAAGCTCCTGGCTCCACGTCACCGAGGGCAAACGCGCGCTGGGCCTGGCCTTCCTGGGCGACGTCACCGGCGGCATCGCGGTGGATGTCAGAAAGTTCTGGCAGAAGAACCCGTCGGCGCTGGAGATTCACGGCGCGACCTCGCCCCTGGGCGAATTGCGCGTCTGGCTCTGGTCGCCCGATGTGCCGGCGATGGACATGCGGCACTACGACATCAAGGGGCACGGGTTGGACATGGCCTACGAAGACTGGAAAGAAGGCTGGGATTCCCCGCTGGGCGTGGCCAACACCGCCGAACTGACGCTTTGGGCATTTTCCAGCGTCCCTTCCAATGCGGACCTGGTGAAGATGGCCCGGGCCGGCGCCGAGCCGGCGATGCTGGTCTGCGCGCCGCAGTATTATCATGACCAGCGGGCCTTCGGATTCTGGAGTCTGCCGGACCGGTCCAGCGCCACCCGGCGCTCGCTGGAGGATCAAAATGAGGAGGCCATGAACTTTTACCGCGACGAGGTCGAGCAGCGTTCGTGGTACGGCTTGTGGGACTACGGCGACATGGGACGGATGTACGACGAGATTCGCCACCAATGGCGCTACGACATCGGCGGCCAGGCCTGGAACGAGACCGAGTTGTTGCCGGATTACTGGCTCTGGTACAACTTCCTCCGCACCGGCCGGGCGGACTACTTCCGGCTGGCCGAAGCCATGACGCGGAACACGAGCGAAGTGGTCGTTCATCACCTCGGCCGGTTTGCGCCGCTTGGCTCCCGCCACAACGTCAACCACTGGGGCGACGGCGCCAAACAGCCGCGCATCAGCCTGGCCGGGCTGAAGCGCTTCTACTACTTCCTGAGCACCGATGAACGGATCGGCGACCTGATGCGCGAACAGCTTTCGGCCGACGCCACTTATGCCCAGCTCAAGAAGACCGACCCGCGCATGCCCGACCGCGGCGAATACGCCGGCGCCAGCTTCGGCACCGATTGGGCCGCCTATTGTTCCAACTGGCTGACCGAATACGAACGCACCCTGGATACGAAGTGGCTGGACAAGATCAAGGCGGGCATGGATTCGCAACTGGCCCTGGCCGGAGCGCCGGGCCAATTGCTGGGCGGCGGCCCGTATGATCCCGCGACCGGCAAGTTCATGGCCGGCGGGCGCGGCGCGGGCGGCGGCGCAGCGGGAGGACCGACCGGCTTCGATCTGCTTTTTGGCACCGTCGAAGTGATGGCCGAGATGGAACTGGTGGTGGACCATCCCAAGTACTGGGAAGCCTGGCACAATTACGCGGTCCGCACAGCGGGCCAGCCCATGGCCTACGGCGCTTACGTGACGAAGAACGCCGAACTGGGCCGGCAAGTGGCGCAAACCCTCATTGCCGACGCCCGGCATCGGGAGATCCCCCCGGGCGCTTATGGCGTCAATTTCGACGTGAAGCCGCATTTGGTTTCCGGCCCGGATGTGCCCCGCCCCGTCTGGGAACTTCAGGGCCGGCCCGAAGCGGGGCCGGATGCCCACCGTCTGCTCGTCCAGATAGAATCCCTGGATTGGGCGGGCGAGTATCTGCCCAAGGATTAAATAAGCGACCCGTTCACATTCACGCAACCGTTTTGCTCGACTGGTTTTCCGATCCAATTCAAGCTTCCATTTGCCGCTCATGGCGGCGCGCTCCCGGGCGGCAGGGTCGCCTCGTAGCGACTTATTTCCTGTTGCAGCGTCGCGGCCAGGGCGTCCTTCTGTTGCCCCGCCGCCAACTCCAGGGCGCGCCGGGCCGTGGCCGCCGCCTGCCTGTAATTGCCTTCCGCCGCATACGCCACCGCCAGAGTGTGCAGAATCACCGGATTGCCGCCCCCGCTCAATTGGCTGGCCTGCGTGGCCAGTTCCACGGCTTTGGCGCCATCGCGCATGGATGGGTCGGCTGCCGTCGCCAGCAACCATGCCAGGTTGTTCAGGACAGGGACCTGGCCGGGATAGATGGCCAGGGCGTGACGCCAGGAATCAATGGCGTTCCGGGCGTCTCCATTCTTGAAGCAGGCCATTCCGAGGCCGGCGCAAGCGACCGGGTCGCGTGGGTTGATTTTGACGGCGCGCTGATAGCACGCAATGGCAACGGCCCAATCCTCCGTTTCCAGAAAGCGGTCGCCGAGTTTGCACCAATTTGCCGCGGGGTTCGGACTCAAGGGGGCGGCCTTCTCGAAGCAGGACATGGCCCCGTCCAAATCTCCTTTCCGGAGAAGCGCTGTGCCCAGGCCGTCTTGGGCCTCCGCATTCCCCGGCTCAATTTCCAACGATTTGCGGTAGTGGGCAATGGCTTCATCCAGTTTGCCCAGCTTGAGAAGAACTTGGCCCAGATCGTAGTGGGCGCCGGCGTAACCGGGCTGGATCTTCAGGGCTTTTTCGTATTGCGCGACAGCGTCCTCATACTCGCCCTTCATGGCCAGGGCATTGCCCAGGTTGTTGAGGACTTGGGCGCTGTCCGGCGCGAGGGCCAGGGTTTTTTGGTATTGGTTGATGGCGTCCTCCAGTTTGCCCTGGCTGAAAAGAGCATTGGCCAGATTGTAGCGGGCGTCGTAGCTGGCGGGCTGGATTTCCAGGGCCTTTTGGAAATGCCCGACGGCTTCCTCCAGCCTGCCCTGCTTGACAAAGTAATTGCCCAAATTGTAGTGGGCCGGGTAGTTGTCCGGGGCGCAGGAAAGAGCGTGCTCCCACAACAACTCGCTGTTGCGCCAATAGGAGGCCTGGGTGTGCGCGCAAACCATCAAGGCGGCCAGGATGGCCGCGGCCCCTGCCCCTTGAACCAGGCGGCGATAACGCCAGCCGGCGGACATGCCGGCAACTGTCCAGGTCAGCAGGACATACAAGCCGATCTGCGACAAGTAGGTGTTCCGATCCGCGTGCGCAAACGCGCCCACCTGAACAATGCCGATGACCGGAACCAGCATCCCCAAATACCAAAACCAGCCCGCGAAAAGCCAGGGGCGTTTGCGCCCAAGCGTCAATACTATTCCTGAAATGCCCGCCAGCAGGAGGAACGCCAGGGCCAATTCCCACAGAGGAGGACTCTTCTCCGGATAGGGATAAAACGCCGACAACCCCGCCGGCCAAACCATCTGGCGCAGATAGACCACGCAGGAAACCAGGGCATTGCCAACCCGCATCGGCCACGGAACAAACGCGACGGAAACGACCGCTTTCCCCGCCGCATAATAAGTCACGACGCACGCCGCCGCCGCCAGCGCCAGCAGCGGAATCTTTTCCAGGATCAAGCGCCCGGGAATCCCAAAGGGACGGTTTGGCGTCCCCGGGGCGAACCGGTTCAGAGGCCAGTAATCCAGCAGCAACAGCAAAAACGGCAGTGTCACCGCGATGGGCTTGCACAGCAGGTCCAGCGCGAAAAGGCCGGCCACCATCAGATAGCGCGCCGGCGAACCGGGTTTGCGGACATAGCGCACATAAGCGCCCAGCGTGAGCATGAAAAAGAAAGTGCCCAGCACGTCCTTGCGCTCCGTCACCCACGCCACCGATTCCACCCGCAGCGGGTGGATGGCAAACACCGCCGCCACGAAGGCGCTGCGCCAAAGAGCGCCCGTCATCTGCCGCAAAATGAGGAAGAGCAGGATGGAGGAAGCCGCGTGAATCAGGACATTGCCGAGATGAAAGCCCCCGGCCGCAAGCCCGTGCAATTGGTCATCCGTCATCAACGAGATCATGGTCAGCGGATGGTAGAGACTGCACTCCGCATGAGTGAAGGCCCGGGCCATGCCTTCCAGGCTCAGACCGCCGGTGACGTGGGGGTTCTCATAAACATAGATGTCATCCTCGAAATTGACGAACCCAAAATGCGCCGTTTGCCCAAAGACGGTCAGAACGGCCAGCGCCAGAAAAGCGCAAACGCACACCACCGGCGCAGTTTGGCTTCCTGCTTTCCGCGTCGTTTCCAAGTTTGTTGTTTTCAGAATTCGCCTTTCATCAGCGGGTCCAGCGAATTGACAGCGTGTTCATTACCCTTCTTTCTTCCAGACAGCAACCGCGCGAAAGACCCGTCCTGCGCCCAAAGAACGCTCCTGTTCGCGTGTTTCGCCTATTTCACGGCTGAAAGAAGCATTTCCGGCGGGGATTTTGCGGTCCCGGAAAGGTTGACGACCGCCCGGCCAGGCCGCAAACTGTCGGCGCAATGACGACCGCCGTTTCAGGAGTTGGGTGACATGGGCGCGCAATGGAAACAAGCCGGACGCGAAGCCAATGCCCAGAAAAAGGGGCAGATGGTGGTCAAGCTGGTGCGCGAGATCATGGTCGCGGCCAAACTGGGCGGCCCCGATCCGGAACTCAACCCGCGCTTGGCCGCGGCGGTGGAGAAGGCGCGCAAGAGTTCTGTCTATCGGGACACCATCGAGCGGGCCATCAAAAAGGGAGCGGGATTGACGGAGGAAAAGGTCGCGTTCGAGCTGATCACTTACGAAGGCTTCGCGCCGCACAAAGTTCCCATCGTCGTGGAGTGCCTGACGGACAATCGCAACCGCACCGCGCCGGAGATTCGGATGTTGTTCAAAGCCGGCTCGCTGGGGCAGCCGGGGAGCGTCGCCTTTTTTTTCAATCATCTCGGCGTGGTCGAAGCCACCCACGCCGATCCCAACCGCGACGCCGAGTCCGACGCCATTGAAACCGGCGCGCAGGAAGTGGAGGCGCTCGAGGCGGAGGAAATTCCGGCGGGCCAAAAAGGGGCGCGGTTCCTGACTGAAATCAAAGACCTGGACGCGGTGTCCAAGGCGTTGCAGGGGGCGGGCTGGAACATCATCGCCGCCGAAATCCGCTACCTGGCCAAGAACTTCGCCCCCCTGGACGGGGAGGCCCGCAAACAAGTGGCCGACTTCCTCACCGCCCTGGACGACCACGAGGACGTCCACCGCGTCTATGCCGCCTTCAAGTGAGACGGCGGTTGTCTCCAGGGAACTCAAATTTCCCAGAACGGTTTGGCGCGCATTTCGATTTTTGCGAATAATTGGGCGACATCCGGCGGAAGGGTTTCCATGGCCTCGGCGATCCGCCCGCCCAAATGGCCGTCGTACTCCCCGATCTTGAACTCGGCCAGCAAGTCGCGCAGCGCCTTCTTCTGGCCGAGCAAGACGAGCGCGGGGTCCAGGCGCGCCGCCAGCTCGGTTTCGGAAAGGGAGATGGCGGGGAAGGCCCTGCGAATGGCTTTGGCCTCCAGCAGGCAGCCTTCCAACTCCGGCATATCCAGCGTCACCACCTGATCGTCCGGCAGTTCCAGGTGTTGCGCGATGGCCTTGCGGCTGGGGGCGCTCCCGTTGCCAAACACCGCGAACACCACGGTGCGGACGAATCGGCTTAAAGCCACCCTGGCGTTGGCGTAAAAATGGAGAGTGTCGCCGCCGCCGCAGGCCAGAAATTGCACGCCGACGCGGAATCCGTATTTTTTGGCCCACGCCTCATACACGGGAATATAATCAGCCTGTTCCACAAACACCACGGCGTCGGACTCAAAACCGAAGGAGACGCTAATGCCCAGTTCATCGAGCACCTGGACAGCGTTGGCCGGGGTGACGGGCAGGGCGACGGTGCAGTTGTCGGCGTCGCGCCGGAGAAGAAACAAGCTCGAGACGGGGCAGGCGGCGGCGATGGCGGGAGAGTGGGTGGCGCCGTAAATTCGTTTGCCGGCGGATTCCGCGCGGAGGAATTGCAGGAGCCGCGCCTGCGCCTGGGGATGGAGGCAGTATTCCGGCTCCTCCAGGCAAATCCAAGTCCCGGGCGGGGCGAGCATGATTTTGGCGACCAGGGCCACCATGGCCCGGCTGCCCGAACTCATCTGGCTGATGGAATAAACCAACTCGTCGTCGCGCGGATCAATCAGCGCCAGCGTCGGCGCGCCCTGCGCGGTGGGGGTGTGCAGTCTGCCCAGGCGCGGGATGAGCCTCTGCACCTGGGCTTCGATGCGGCGGAATTGGCTCGGCTTGTTGTTGTAAATCCAGTGCAGCACCTCGGGCAAATTGGCCGCTTCCGCCGCCAGGGAAGGCTGCCCGGGGTCCGCCGACGGGATGCGATCCGGCGGCGACTCCCATTGCAGCGCCGTGAACTGCCGCCGCACGCCATCGGCCAGTTCGTTGGAAACGGCAAAAACCGCGCCGGATTCGGGCCGGCCCAGGCGCAGACGAAAGGGATGGGCCGGCTCCGGGGGAAGATCGGGCACGACCGGTTCCGACGGAATTTCGTCCGGGCACTTCTTGCACAGCGCCTCGAGCTGCCCGTAGATGACCTCGGTTCTTCTCGGCGCGCCCTGGATGGAAAAAACCAGACAAGGCCGGCCGCCGCGCAAATTGGGAGTGGAAAGCTCCTCGGAAAAGGAATCGCGGCCAATCACCACCTGGAGCGTCAGCGTGGAGAGAAAATCGCCGGCCAGCGCGGCGGTGGCGGCGGCCGGGGTGTTTTCGGCGAAGAGTTGCTGGATCAATTCGGCCCGTTTGTCCGCGGCCAGAACGAAGTCGAACAGGAATTCCATTTTGCCGTGCGGTCTTTTCCGGTGCATCACCTGGACCAGGTCGTGTCCGCGCGAAGCCAGGGCGTGCTCGAAACTGGTGGCGGCGTCGGACAGGAACTGGAAGGCGTCCAGAAGATTGGATTTGCCGGCGTTGTTGCGTCCGGCCAGCCAGACCATGTTGTCCAGATGGTCCAGTTCAATGCGTTTGATGCTCCGGTAATTGGAGACGACAAAACGCTTCAGTTTAAGGTGAAACAATTCCATTACTGGCCTTCTTCATAACCCTTTTCGGGAAACTTGGCAATGTCCGGCGGAAGGGACATAGCGGGCTGACGGGGCGGCAGTCTGTGGCGGCGGTCTGCGACCGTCGCTGGACTTCTCTTTTGAAGTTTGCGGCGGTGACACACCGCAGCTACAAGCAATCGGTTGGCTATTTCGGGGCGTTGATCAGGGTGGTCAAGGTCTGGCCTGGCAGGGTGAACTGGGCGGAGCCGTTTTTGACGGGGACCGGTTCGAGCTTTTCCACGCCGCGCTTGTCATCGGTGACAAAGACGCTCATCTGGGTGATGGCGGCCGGCAATCCGGCCAGGGTCACGGCCCGGCTGGCGCCGTTGTTGACCAGGTGGACCGTGCAGACGCCGCTCGACGGGTCCAGACAAGCCGCCGGGAGGACCAGTCCGCTGCTGGATTGCACGGGAATCCAGGCCGAGCCGGCAGGCGTGAGGTTGAATTGTTTGAGGTTGTAAAACCGCTGCGTCGGCTCAAGCGCGCCGCCGGCATCGGACTTGAGCACCGAATAATCCTGGGTGAGCTGCCATTCGAGAATGGCTTCCGGATGACAGATGCGCATGATGCGGATGTACTCGGCGGCTTCGTCCAGCGCGTACCATTGCTCCCGGAAGACGTTGGGGTAGCCGGAGGCCTGGGCGTCGTTGCCGCCTTCAGCGTCGAACAGCGGAAGGCCGAGCTTGACGGAAGCGTCGGTCCACTTCTGATACTGGGCGTCGGTCGCGCCGCGCCAGGAATGGAAGGAAGCCGCGCCGATGTAGGGGACGGCCTCGGGATCGTTGAGGGCGGGCTGAATGAAACTGGCCGGCACGGCATCGCTGGTGTCGCCCAAAAGCATCTTGGTCTTCAGGCCGATGGACTTGAAATATGCGCCCAGCTTCTTGATGGCCTGGTCGTGTTCTTCCTGGCTCTGATGCACATCAATGCCGAGGTCGGATTCGTTGAAGCTGAAATACTTTGGTTCCGCGCCGTAATGATCGCGCAGATAGACCAGATAGGAGCCGATGGACTTGCTTATGGCATCCCACTTGGCTGGCTCCAGGTGCTGCCCGCGTTCTGTGCCGCCGAAACGGGAACTGCGAGGGTCATTGGCCACCACGGCCCAGGAAGGGGCGGCCCAGCAACTAATAATCATCGGGATGTTGTTCGTCGCCAGTTTGTGCGCGATCTCCATGGCGGAGACAATCGAATTCATCCCGCCGCCGCCGCCAAAGCCGCGCCCGCCGCGCTCAGGAGGGGCTGCCGCGTCGGGTGCGGGAGGCTGGCCGCTCCCCCCGGACGCCATCATCGGGGGAGGCGAGTTTTCCTCCGGCTGCCACACGTTCCACGGCATTGCCACGCGCCCGAAAGCCACGCGCATGTGGTCCATATTATATTGGATGACCTGCGGATCCCGGGGACTCTGGATGCGGAAATTGCCGCCCATGCCGTCAAAAACACGGTCCGGCTTTGTGGGGTCCACCGTGACGGTGACGGGGCTGGTCTCGACATCGCCCGAAGCCTTGATCGTGAAGTGCGTTTCAATGACCTGGCCCGCCGTCGTGTTGCCGACGGCAATGGGGAAATAGACTTCAATGGAATCGGCGGCGACGTTGGGATTGTGGCTGTTGCCGGCTTGCTGCACAACCACTGGCAGTTCCTTCCCCAAAAAAATCACCGAGACAAGTTGGTGGTTTTGACCGGAAAAGCGAAGCTCCGTGGCGGACCCTGTAAAATACCGGCCCTGGGCGTCGGTAGTTTTCAGCGGGATTGGATCAAAGTGCAATCCGCCGGCGGGGCGCATCAATTGGACGGTGCCATCGGCAAAAGACGTGGCCGGAAAATCCAGGAAGTAGTAAATCCCGGCGATAGTCTGATCCGCCCCCGAGGTGAGCCGGATGTTGACGTCGCACGTCCCGGGCGCGGAGCCCGTATAGGCCATGGTGTAGCTGAACCCGCTGCCGCCGCCGCCGCGGCCGCCAAATCCTCCGCCTCGAGCGCCTGCTCCGCCCCGCGCGCCGGCGGCGCCGTATTGCAGGCTTTCACCCACCGTGACGCTGTTGCTGTTGCGGGTGAATTGGCTGGTGCGAAGCGGGCCTTCGCGTTGCGACATGACGACTTGCGAAAAATCCGGGTTGTAAATGCCCACTTCGGTGGTAAAGGCCACAAGCTGGCCACCCACCCGGATGCCGCGCAAATTGCCCCATCCGGTGACTTCCGCCTGGCCGGCAACGCGATTGGAACAGAGGCACACAAACAACAACGCGGAAAAACAAACAGTGACTTTTTTCATGGCAATAGGGTTATTAGGTGAGATAGAAGACCATCCAGAAAACCAGGCGGCAAGCCAATTTGGCTTTCCTTTTCGGCTTGCCAAAATCCCCAAAATGGGTATTTTGGAGCTATGATTGTGACGGCGACAGAACTGGCCAATGAAAGCAAAAGCATCCTGGATCGGGTGGTCCAGGGTGGCGAGGTTGTGGAAGTTCAACGCCACGGCAAGACGGTTGCTGTCATTCAACCGCGAGCGGGAGCCACGCGCTCGGAACTTCTGCGCTTGCTGCGCGGGCGGGGATTCAGCGCCGCCGACTCCAAAGACTTGAAGGCTGCGATGGATAGCGCCTCGGAGGTTATTGGCTATGCCGGTGGCGATTGATACCAGTGTTCTGATATCCGCGGAAAGGCGGGGTGGTTTAGACGGACTGCTTCCTGAAAACGAAGACGGCCCTTACTATATCCCGGCGTTGGCAGCCTCGGAGTTTCTTGTTGGGACACAGCCGCCAGTCAGGCTGGATTTACGGCAACGGGCGTTTCAGCTTTACCAAAACAGATTCCGGGCTTTGGTTTCAACTTTTACCGAAGCGGAGTCTGTTGCCTTGGCCATGCTGATTGCTGAACTAAAAACCAAAGGGCAACAGATGAAGTTTTTTGACGCAGCGATTGCCGCCACGGTGCTTGCCCGCGGTGATAAGCTGCTGGTGCTGGACGCCGATTTCGACAGGTTGCGGGATCGGATTCAGTTGTTGCGGCCGCGATGAGTCAGGGCTTTGCGGCGGGAGCGCCGATGACTAGGGCCGGGGTGTTGGGCGCGAGGCTCGCTCCGCCGCCGAAGGTCTGGCTCCTGACGACCGGATTCCACCCGTCCACCGCCACCAGGGGTTTGTCGCCGCCCAGGTCCTTGGAGGCGGCTTCCACCTTGATGGTTCTGCTTTCGCCCGGCAACAGCGACACGTAGTTGTCGTCGTAATAGACGGGCAGCACGCGCTCATTGGAGCTTTGTTTGCGCAGTTGGATGTGAATCATCAGGGCCGCGACTTTGGAGGGGTTGGAAAGGGTGACGTCCAGGAGGCATTTGCCGCCGGCATCGTGGCGCTGGATGTTTCCTTCTATGGGCGCAGGCGGGAGGGTCGCCAGCGCGGTCAGATCGTTGGCGTTGGTGCCGCGCCAATAGAAGTTGTCCGAAACAATCCGGCCGCCCGCGTCCAGCAGTTCGGTCTTGACGAAATGCACGGCGGAAAGGCCGGCCGGAAACTGAATGGGGCCGAGATCGGTGGCGCAACTGGGTTTGGCGGAAACCGGCGTTGTCTTGTCGGAGACAACAGAGCTGTCCATATTGATGACGCGGACGCGGGCTTTCATGCCGCTCAGGGGTGCAGGGGTGTGATTGATGACCATCAGGTCGAAATTGGATTGGTTCATCATGATGTGGACCGGTTCGCAAGCCTTGCGGGTGGCGAAGAAGGAGGCGAACGGCTCCAAGTCATAGCTGTAAAGCTGCCAGGTGGTGCTCGGTTGGGCGGGGTTGCTCATCCACGTCAGGACCGCCGTGCTGCCGGTGAATAATCGGGCCTCGCGCCCTTCATACATGGCCCGGAAAGCCTCGTAGTCGGCCATTTGCGCCTCATGCACGAATTTGGCCAGCGAGAAGTTCGTGCCGGAAATGTTGCCATAGCGCGCGCCGATGGTGGCCGGGTAGGTATTGCCGTTGTCCGCGCCGCGGGCCAGGTCATGCTCGGCCCAATCGTCGTTGGGAAAGTTATCCGTGTCCTTCTCCGGCATCATGGCCAAAATGCTCTCGCGTGTGGGAATGGAGGCGCTGCCCAGCTCCGTCTTGAACACTTCGGCCAGCCGTCCAGACGTGGGGTAATTGTAGTAGTCCAATGGCGGCCGCCAATAATAAGGCCCGTTGGAATGCACGCCCGGACCGTCGTCGGAATTGGCGTGGTACAGGCGCGACGGCTCCAATTCCTGCATGATGTTGGAAATGCCCGCCGCCAGCGCGGGCGGGGCCGGGTCGCTCTCATTTCGTCCGCACCAGAGGGCGATGCTGGGGTGGTTGCGAAAGCGCAGGACTTTTTCGCGGACGTTGGCCAGATAGAGGGGCACGTCGGTCGCGGACGGGCCGTCGCTTCTGTTGGCCTCGAAGAATTCGTCCCAGATCATGATTCCATAATGGTCGCAAAGATCATAAAAATCCTCGCTGGTGCTTTGGCCGACCCAGTTGCGGAGCATGACGTAATTGGCTTCCTTCTGGAAGCGGATTTGGGCTTCCAGGCGCTGGCGCGGGCTGCGTTTCATCGCCTCATCCATTCCCCAGCATCCGCCCTTGCAGAAGACGCGCACCCCGTTGACGGAGAGGGTGAGAAACGGCGAGTCCGGCACGGCGTACTCGATCTTGCGAATGCCGAAGTTGAAATCGCAGCGGTCGGAAATGCCGCCGCCCATCTCAAAGCTCAAGCGCATGGTGTATAAATTGGGATCGCCGTAGCCGTTGGGCCACCACAGGCGCGGGTTGACGACGCGCAGCGCCGGCGTGTCCTGCGGCGTCAGCTTGACAAGCTTTGATTCCTTGGGCGCGAGTGAGACGCGTGTCTGGAAGCCGGTGTCGCCAAAGGATCCGCGCAAGACGCCGGTTTGCGGGGCGTCGGTCAGGTTCTTCACCGTGGTTTCCAGTTTCAAATCCGCCGAGTCGGTTCGCGGCAGGGGCAGATCGGAAGTGACCAGCGGATTCTGCAAGACCACCGGGCCGCTGGAGGTCAGGGTGACTTTTTGCCACAGGCCCATGTCCCGGTCCCGAATGGCCGGAATCCAATCCCAGCCCACCGCGCACACAAACGTCGGCCCATCCTGCGTCAATGCGCCGCCATTGGGTCCGAGGCCCAGTTGCACGGTTTGTTCCTGCGGATTGCCCGGATGCGGCGGAGGCAGGATGCGGACGGCCACCGCCGCCGTCTCGCCGGGTTTGACGAAGGGCGTCACGTCAAAGAAGCCGCGCGCAAACGCGCCGGCGATGTCGCCCGCCTTTTGGCCGTTGACGAAGACCTCGGCCTTGTAGTTGATGCCGTGGAAATTCAGCCAGGTCCGCTTGCCGGCATGGGCGGCCGGGACGGTGAATTGAAGGCGGTACCAGTAGGAAGCGCGGCAAAGAGACTCGGGAATGAGGTTGGGACGGTTGTTCTCGCCCCAGAGCGGTTCCGCATAAACTTTGTTATTGACAAATGTGGTCAGGATCGTCCCCGGCACGGTCGCGGGCCACCAGCTTGCCGGCGCGTAGCCGGGTTGGGAGATGGCTTCGCCGTTGGTCTCCGCCACCTTGCTGGTGTCTTGCATCTGCCAGCCTGATCCCAGGGTCACTTCGTGCGGGCGCGCTGGCTGGGGCAGGTCTGGGCCGGTCCCATGCAGGCACCCGGCCAGAAATCCGGCCGCCAAAGGCGCGGCCAGAAGAGCCAGGGCGCTTCGCCAGGATGAGGATTGTTGAATGCGGATGGGACACGGCCGGATTTCACGATTCGACTTCATAAGGGCCTCTCGTTGGTGGTGGCAAGAATCATTGGGAACGATCTTATTTGACCGTCCCATTCTTGCAACGCAAAAGCGCTGTTTCGGGCGGAGGTGGCGCAGGACAGGATTCTTCAAATGGGGCGAAAGCGCGTGTTTCACGGCCAAAGCGGAACTGGTCGTTCCGCACTCCACGACGCTTCGCGTTCGCAGTGGGCGAAGGATGTGCCGACAGGTCTTGGAGTGCGTGCGCGACAGCGCCGCCTTTTCCAATGTCCTCTTGGATTCAGCGGCAAAGGAGGAGCTGGCTATTGATTACCTTTCCCCGCCGTCGCTGGCGCATTGCGATTTCTGGCGATTTGCCCTTGACATGCCTTGCGATGTTATGTAACTTGCCGCCATGCTTTCAAAAGAACTGGTTGCGGCCTCCACCACCACCCTGGTGCTGTCCATCTTGAGCGAGGGGGAGGATTACGGCTACGCGCTCATCCAGCGCGTCCGGGAGATGTCCGGGGGCGAGGTGCAATGGAGCGAGGGGATGCTTTACCCGGTGCTGCATTGGATGGAGAGGGAAGATTTGATCGAATCCGAATGGCGCGACGCGGAAAGCGGCCATCGGCGCAAGTATTACCGCCTGCGCGCCAAGGGCCGGAAGGCGCTGCACACGGAAAAAGAGCAATGGATGGCCGTTCACAACCTCCTCACAAAATTATGGAAAACCGAACCCCGTTTGACTTGAACGACATGTACGGCCTGTTCCTGCTCGGATATTTTGAAACACATTTTGCAGTGCCGCTGGCCGGCTATGCGGCCGGACAGGCTGTGGTCTATGGCGTTTTGGTCTCAGCTATGGTCTGGCTGGCCCGCCGGGCATTGCGGCAAAACGGGGCCGCACAAGCATAGCACATAGAAAACCAGGGTTTTGCCCCTGGAACTGGCGGAATTTGAGCGACGAGAGGACCCGGCCCTCCGATTCTGATTCTCATTGGGCGGTATTTATGGCTCACTATGGCCTTCGATATGGAACGTTTGCCTGGATTTCGCGACTTTTACCCGGAACCGGCGCCGCACCCCGACCTCTGGAGCGCGGACGCCCGGCAGTTTGTCTTCGAGCGCTGGCGCGCCACGGCGCGGCGCTATGGCTTCCGCGAGTACGACGGGCCGCCCCTCGAACCGCTGGAATTGTACACGCTCAAAAGCGGGGAGGAAATCGTCGGGCAGCTCTACAATTTTATTGACAAAGGGGGCCGCTCCGTCGCGCTCCGGCCGGAAATGACGCCGACCCTGGCGCGGATGGCGGCGGCGCACGAACGGAATTACAAGAAGCCGCTCAAGTGGTTCGCCATCCCGCAGCTTTTCCGTTACGAACGGCAGCAAAAAGGGCGGCTGCGCGAACACTTCCAGTTCAATGCCGACATCCTCGGCGAAGCCGGCCCGGCGGCGGATGCTGAGCTTATTGCATTGCTGATAGACGCCCTGAAAGCATTCGGGCTTACTCAAGAAGACTTCGAGGTGCGTGTCAGCAGTCGGGATGTTTGGCGTGAGTTTTTTACGATGAGCAATTTGGATGAAAGCAAATCCTATGAGTTTTTCCAAATCATTGATAAACTGGATCGGCAAGAGGATTCTTTAAGTGCAACGAAATTGGCGGCCCTTAACATCAGCTATGAAGAAGTGCTCAGATTCATCGACACAAGCGCCCCGACGCAGCAGATTTCACTCATCACTGAGAACTTGGCTGCGCGCGACCTTCGAAAATTCGTACGCGTGGATTATGGAGTCATTCGTGGATTGGCGTACTACACTGGAACAGTTTTTGAGGCTTTTGATCTCAAAGGTAAATTCCGGGCCATCGCCGGCGGCGGTCGCTACGACAATTTGCTTGACTTGATCAGCGGGGGCAAAGTGGATTTGCCGGCGCTGGGATTTGGCATGGGCGATGTCGTGTTGCTGGAGTTGCTCAAGGCCCGCGGTTTGCTGCCAAAATTCGACGGCCCAATCGAGTTTTTTTACCTGATCGAAGACGAGACCTTGCGGGCGGAATCCCTGCGGCGGGTGCAACATTGGCGCGACCAGGGCCACGCGGTGGAGTATCCCTTGACGCCGGCCAAGCCGGACAAACAATTCAAGCGCGCCCAGGAATTGAAGGCGCGTTTCATTCTAAGGCTGGAGCGCGCCGCCGGGGGCCAATTGGCGGAAAAACGCAAGGACCCGGCGACACGCGCGGAAGAAGTGGCCGACATCTTGACGGTAGGGCGAGACTCTGTCGAGCCGTGACTTTTCCCAGAAAATCGAGTTACGGCTCGACAGAGTCTCGCCCTACCGAGCTGGAATCGCGGCACGCCGTTCGCGGTAAATGCGGCAGACCTCGCCGAAGACCTGGTCCACGGTGATCTGTTGCATGCAGAGGTTGTTGAGGCAGGGGGATTGCCGGTTGTTGTTGGCGTTGACACACGGGCTGCACGAAAGGCCGGCCCAGATCGCCACGTTGCGCGGGGTGCGCGCGGCAAACAAGGCCGGCGTTTCCGGCCCGAAAAGGGTCACGACGTGGATGGAGGTGAGCGAGGCGAAATGGGCCGGGCCGCTGTCGTTGGTCACCAAGACTTCGCACAGGGCGTAGAGCGCCATCAATTGCCGCAGCGTGGTCTTGCCCGCCAGGCAGGTGCAGCGCGGGGAATTGACCTCGCGCGCCAGGCGCTCGATGGGCGCCACTTCGCGCGGCCCGCCGGTGAAGCTGATGTGAACCTCGGGAAATTGGGCGAGCAGGCGGCGCGCCAGCTCCACATAGCGGCCGGCCGGCCATTGGCGCAAGGGCACCAGGTCGCCGGCGTTGGGATTGAGCAAAATGACCGGGGGACGCTTCCCGTTCTGGCGCGGCAACATCGCCTCCACCGGCGCCACTTCGCCGGGACGCGGCACAAAGTGGGCAAAGGTGTTTTCCGCCGAGGGCGGCGCCAGATCAATCGTCGGCAAATCGGCCGGATCCATCCGCAATGCTTCCACCAGCACCTGGAACGTGGTGGTGGTGTGCAGGTGGGGATTGTACAACAGCCGGTGGGTGAACAAGTCGCCGCGATACGGCCCGGCGGCGTACCAGGTGTGAAAGCCCACGCGCGCCCGCGCGCCGCTGAGGAAGGCCAGGACGGCGGAGCCGCGGGCGAAGAATTCCATGTCAATGGCGGCGTCCAGTGACAAGGCCCACATCCGCCGCATGGCCTTCAAGGTGGTGAAGGCCAGGCCCGTCAAACTCTGCGAATTGAGGGTGATGACGTTTTTTTCCGGGATCAGTTCCAGCAGATCCAGGATGAACCGGTTTTCCTCGAAGGCGATGAAATAGACGTTCTCGCGCCCGACCATTTCCGCGGCGCGGTTGATGGCGGCGATGGCCAGCACGGTGGAACCCTGCTCGGCCAGTTTGACGAACAGGAGGTTGCGGACGGGGGCGCGACCCGGCGGGAGGCGGCGGGGGAGCACCCGGCGCAGACAAGTCAAGAAGAAACAAAGCGGCACCCCCACCACGCGGTCAATCGTCTGCAACTTTGGAATGTTCATCTTCCGCGCAAGGATAGGGCGAAACCAGGCTCATGGCGAGCACGACTATTTTTGCTGTTCCAATCTTGGAAGCCGTGTTATCTTCGCGCCGGTAAATTTGCGCGGGCAGGGCGGCCATGACCCGGCCGCGCCGCGCGAGTCCGGAAAAAGCACGGCACAAATGAAAAAACATATATTGACAGCATTGGCGGCCGGCAGTCTCGCCTTTTTTATGGGAGGACAGGGAAAGGCCCTGGCGGCAGGCGCGGCGCTCAAGACCGAGCCGCAGAAAATCGGCTATGCCCTGGGCATGAGCCTCGGCAAATCCCTCAAGACTAACAACATTTCCCCGGATGTGGATTTCCTGGCGAAGGCAATCCGGGCGCAATTGACCGGGGCGTCCAGCTTGATGACGGCCGATGAGGTCAGGGCCGTGCTGAGGGAACTGCCGGGCGGGCCGGCCAGTCTGCCGGCCGGCAACAAGAAATTCAAAAACGTGAAGGAGGAGATTGGGTACGCCATCGGAGTGGATTTCACGCGGGGCCTGACCGCGGCGGGGTTGGGCCTGGCGGACGTGGATTTGGATGACTTGGCCAAGGGCGTCAAGGACCTGCTGGCCGGCAACCCCGCGTTGCTCACCGCCGATGAGGCGGGCGCGGTTTTCACGAGCCTGAAGGAGAAGGTGGAGGCGAAGCAAATCGCCCAACTCATGGCACAGGACCCCAAGTTCAAGGCGGACAGCGAGAAGAACCAGAAGGAGGGGGCGGAATTTCTGGCCAGGAACAAAACGGCGCCGGGCGTCATCACCCTGACCAACGGCCTGCAATACACCGTCCTCACCGCCGGCTCCGGCCCCATTCCCAAACCAACCGACAGCGTCCGGGTGAATTATCGCGGCATGCTTCTGGATGGCACGCAATTTGACGCTTCGCCTCCCGGCCAGCCTTTTCCATGCAATCTGTCGGGAGGCGTCATCACGGGCTGGCTCGACATATTGAAACTCATGCCGGCCGGTTCCAAATGGAAAGTGTTCATCCCGTCCAATCTGGCCTACGGCGCGCGCGGGTTTCTGCCGCGGATCCCCCCCAACGCCACCTTGATATTTGAGATGGAACTGGCCTCGATTGACCAGGCGAAATAACACCGGCCTTACCGTTTGGAGAGGACGTCGCGTTCGTATTGTTTGACTTCGCGCAGCCAGGCGCCTTCGGCCGGGACGCCGGATTGTTCGCAGTAGTAATCCCAGACCGCGCCGCAGGGCAAAGTTTTGCCGGCTTCCAGCAGGGCCAGGCGCGAGGTGAAATCGTTCCCGCGCTCCGCCTGGCGCAGGCGGGCGATGGGTTCGAGCAGGGCGAGGAGCAGCGCCTTGAGCACGCTGCGCGCGCCGATGATGTAGGCCGCCACGCGGTTGATGCTGGCGTCGAAATAATCCAGCCCGATGTGGATGCGGTCCAAATAATCGCCGCGCACCATTTCCTGGGCCATGGCCTGGAGTTCATCGGAAAGAATCACCACATGGTCGCTGTCCCAGCGGACGCCGCGGCTGACATGGAACAGAATTTCCTCCAGCGATTCCAGCACGGAGGAGATTTTGTCCGCGAGGCTTTCCGTGGGGTGAAAATGGCCGGTGTCCAGGCAGAGAAGCTTCCGGTGGCGGATGGCGTAGCCAAAATAAAACTCGGCCGAACCGACCACGTAGCTTTCCGACCCGAGGCCGAAAAGTTTTGGCTCCAGCGAATCCAGGTTGTGTTTGCGGCTGATGGGTGGCGCAAAAACGGCGTCCAACGATTCGGCCAGCCGCCGGCGCGGGCCTTTGCGGTCCACCGGCGTGTCCTTGTAGCCGTCGGGGATCCACAAGTTGGTCACGCAAGGATTTCCCTGCGCCTTGCCCATGGCCGCGCCGATGTGGCGCGAGGCGATGCAGTGCTCGATCCAAAACTGCCGGATGCCCTTGTCCGGGTGCGCGAGGGTGAAGCCGTCCTCCGCCTTGGGATGGGAGAAGCAAGTGGGGTTGAAATCCAGGCCCAGGCCGTTGGCTTTGGCCCAGTCCATCCAGTTCTTGAAATGAGCCGGGGCGATTTCATTGCGCGGGACGCGCCGGCCTCCGGTTTCCGCGTAAATGGCGTGCAGCGCCAGGCGATGGCGGCCGGGAATGAGCGCGTAAGTCTTGACAAGGTCCGCGCGCAACTCTTCCGGCGTGCGCGCCTTGCCCGGATACCGGCCCGTCACCGCCAGTCCGCCGCCCAGTTCGCCGCCGGGATTTTCATAACCGCCCACGTCGTCGCCCTGCCAGCAGTGCAGGGAAATGGAAACCTGGCGCAGGCGCCGCAGGGCGGCTTCGGTGTCCACGCCCAATTGGGCGTAAGTTTCGCGGGCCAGACGGTAAATGTTGTGGTTGGATTTGGTTGTCGCCATAAAAAGATTGTGTCGAAGATTGGGCCGTACTTGTAAGACCGCCGCGGCGGAAGTTCAAGATCCAACTGGCGAAACTGGCGAAGTTTTTAATGTCTTGGCAGAATCAAGCGGTGGTCCACGCGCTTGGTTTGATGGTATTCCAGCGGGGGCAGTTCGGTCAGGGTGGGAGAGGCGGTTTCCTGCAAAATGGCCCGGGCCGTTTCCTGCAACTTCTTCCACCGCGCCCAATCCAGGTCCGGCGCGTGGACGATGCGCCGCAACAAACTGCGCCATTCGATGATAATCCGGTCAATGTCGCCCGCGCCCAACAGTTCCGTCACCCAAAGGTGCTTGCTCAACGGGTCGCGGTGAACGCCGGCCACGACCGGCCCGGCGCCGGCGCCGTATTTGGGCGGGACCCCGTTTTCCAAATAACCGGGGATGGTTTGGGCGCCGTAGGTTTGTTGGCAGATTCGCGCCAGACGGCCCGCCCAACGGTTGTCTTCCCCGGAAAAACGGTGGCTGGCGTCCAGGTTGGCGAGATCGTACACCAGTTCCTCCATCGGATAGGTTTCATCCTCCAGCGCGGCGGCGATGGCCAGCCCGTCTCCTTGGGAAAAAAAGCCCGCCACGCGTCCGCGCCGCGTGGGCGCGCCGGAGACCTGGATGAGACCCAGACGCCGCCAAAGCAAGGCCACGCCGGTGGCGGTGGGAAGCTCGCGGCAAACGGGCACGAGCGAACATTGGGCGCAATCCGGCGGGAGGACTTCGCGCTCCGGCGGTTTCCAGAGCGCCACCTGGTGGCCGTCCACCGGCGCGCGCAAGGCCAGGCCGGCGATGCTGAGGCGGGCGATGATGCGCGCGGACTCGTCCACCAGGCAAACCAGCGGCGTTTTTTGCGCGGCCAGTTTTTGCTCCAGCAAGGGAACGATTTTTTCGGTCCACACCTCCAGAGGCGCCTGGCGTCCGTTCCACTGGAGGAGGCGGCGGACCCATTTGTTGAGGAGGACGCGGCGGTTGCCGAGGCGGTCGGCCACGGTGATGGCGCGTCCGTAGGTTTTGCCGCCGGCGTCCTCGCTGAGGAGACATAGTATGCCGGGACCGACTTTTTCGAGCGCGGCAGCCTCGCCCAGGATGCTGTGAAACCGGGGGCGGTCCGAGCCGGGGCCGCCGGCGGACATGACCAGGATTTTGTCGAGGGGGACATCCCGCGGGGGCGGATAATCCTGCCATTCGCCGCGGCTGTTTTGCATCTGACGGACCAGGCGGCGGACATGGCGGGCGCGTTCGGCATCCATGTTGAGGCCGCACGGGGTCCGCGGATGCTGCATGGATTGCTCGATGCCCAAGGTGACCGGCTTGGTGGTGAAAAGACGTTCCTGCACGCGCGCGGCTTGCTGGAGGGGATCGCCGCCTTGATCGGCGGCGGCGGCCATCAAGCCCAGCAGCGCGTTCCAATCCACCAGCCCGCCGCGGGCCAGATGGCCGGGCCGGGCGTCCAGCAGGCGAAGTTGATTGGCGGTGATGAGGATGAAACCCGTTTCGTCCAATCCCCGGCGTCCGGCCCGGCCGAACATTTGCAAAATCTCATCGGGACGCAGGAGTTGTTCCTGTTGCTCGCGTTTGTAGGACTCGGCGGCCAGGGCGACGCTGCGCAGGGAAAAATTGATTCCCGCCGCCAATCCCATCGTCGCCACGACGACGCGCAACTGGCCGGCCTTGGCCAGCGGTTCGACGACGCCCGCGCGCGCGGCGTAGCTCAAACCGCTGTGATGATAGGCCACGCGGCTTTTTAACATTTTGGCGAGCGGCCCGCCCGCCAGGGCTTTTTGTTCGGCGCTCAGGCTCAGGGGATTGGGCACGGGCAGAGTGCGGGCCAATTCGGCGGCGAGCGATTCGGCGGATTGGCGGTGCGGAGAGAAAATGAGAATGGGGCCGAGGTCTTCGGCCAGGGCCTTGGCCACCAGGCGCGGCCAATAGCCCTGGATGGCGGCGGGCAAATGGTAATTGAGATTGTTGGCGTGGACTTCTTCCAACGGAACGGGGCGTTCCTCGTGGCGGATGAGCACGGCCCGGCGCCCGAGGCGTTCCAGCCATTTGACGACTTGCTGGGGATTGGCCACGCTGCCGCTGAGGAGGAGGAGTTGCGTGCGGGGGGGAGCCAGGGCGAGCGCCAGTTCGTAATTCAATCCCCGGTCCGGGTCGCCCAGCATTTGGTATTCGTCCACGACAAGCAGCGCCGGGCCGTCGCCGCGGATGAGGCGGTGTTTCTGCGTTTCCAGCGTGGCGACGATGACCGGGGCGGAAAGGTTCTCGCTCAAATCGCCGGTGGCGATGCCGACCTCCCAGCCGCGCGCGCGCCATTCGGCCAGTTTGTCATTGGCCAGGGCGCGGGTCGGGACGGTGTAAATCGCCTGGCCGCGGTTTTTTCCCTGCTTGGACCAAAGCTCGAAAATGAAGGTCTTGCCCGCGCCGGTCGGGGCTTGCACGACGACGTCCCTGCCCTCGCGCAAAGCGGCGACGGCCTCCTGCTGCCAGAGGTCGGGAATAGCGACCTGCTGGAGGGAGGAAAGATTTTCCAATTGTTGGGCCATCGAAAGCACGAACAAACGATACCCTCAATTTGGCTTTCGGAAATGCGGAATTTTGCCCGGCGCCGCAATGGCGCATATTTGCTGAACTGCGCCGCTTGCGCCCGGCGCCAAAACCGGTTAATCGTTCCCATGCTGGACTGGAATCAGTGCCCGGCGGTGGAGAGTTCGCCCAAACGCGTCAGCGGAGCAATACAACCCGAAGCAGAAAACCGGCAAAACGAGGAACCGCCCCTGTATGAGAGTTGAACGGCATGGGAGGGATGAGATCGGGTTTTCCAGGACTGATCTGGTTGTAGTTGTTTTCATCATTGTGAGCATGGTGTTGCTGGGAAGTCTTTACTTGCCCACTCTTCCCAAGAGAGTTGACAAACTCTCTTGTTCCTATTATTTACAGCAAATCGGCCAAAATTCTCTTTATTACGCAAACACCCACAACGGAAACTTCAGAGTTTCAGTGCCGCTGAATTCCGGCAATGGTGCTGCCTCAGTCGAGCAGGTTTACTATCAAACAGTTGGTTCAAGGCTGCGAGTTTCATATCTAATTTGTCCGCAAGACACAAGGATACCGGCTTCAGATTGGAAATCCCTGAATCGCACAAACCTTTCTTATTTTTTCGATCCCGACGCTGTTTTCAACGACCCTCTCAGCGTACTCGCCGGGGATCGGAACATTTCGGTTTCGGCGCAGGGAATTTATAGTTGGAATCCCGCGTTGGGGCTGCACGGCGATCACGGGAATGTTGCTTTCGCCGACGGCCATGTTGAATACGCATTCAGGGTTGATTCTGCGCGGCTTGACCAGCTTTTTCATCAGGGCGGAAATTCCACAAACAGGTTGCTTCTGCCGTGATGAAACCAAGTGAGGCCGTTGTCAGGAAGAGAATGGTTCCTCGACGGTATTTTGGGTGAAAACTCCATTGTTGTCGCCAAAGGCAAGAAGGAGCGCAGCTTATTTGGAGTGCGGGAGCTTGCTCCCGCTTTCGGGTCGGGCACGGTTTGCGGCGAGGAAAGCGGCGGCAAACCGCCGCACTCCAAAACGGGATCTTCGATTCATGGCCAACGCCTATTGTGAAATGATTGCCCGAATATGCCGCCCCGCTGGGGCTTTGGGTTCTTTGGCGCCGGGGTTCTACAGAGATTCCGCGCCTGCGGCGCTGGGCGGCGGACGCGCCAGGGCACCTGATCCGTTCCATGCAAGCGCCAGCGGCCCGGCCTCTTTGTAGCACCGAACCGAAAAGGCTCTCCAAGCTCCGTGAGGAGCGGAATCTTCGGGTCATGGCAAACGCCTATTGGGAAAAGGACTTCCCGAATATGCCGCCCCTCCGGGGCTTGGGGTTCTTTGGCGCCAAGGTTCTACAAAGATGCCGCGCCTGCGGCGCTGGGCGGCGGACGCGCCAGGGCACCTGATCCGTCCATCCAAGCGCCAGCGGCGCGGTCTCTTTGTAGAACCGAACCGAAAGCCTTTTCAAGCTCCGTGAGGAGCGGTATCTTCCGCTCATGGCCAACACCTATTCACAAATCTACATTCACGTCGTGTTCGCTGTGGAAGGGAGGCAAAATCTCATCGCACCGGAGCACAATGACGAATTGCAAAAGTACATCACAGGCATTCTCTCCGCACAGAGGCAAAAGCTGATTTCGATCAACAACATGCCGGATCATCTCCATCTGCTCCTTGGCTTGAGGCCGGACGCCTGCCTTTCGGATCTGGTTCGGGATGTGAAGGCCAATTCCTCGAGGATCATCAACGAAAAACATTGGGTGGCGGGAAGGTTTTCGTGGCAGGAAGGGTTTGGCGCATTTTCCTATTCGCGTTCCCAACTGGGCACGGTAATCCGTTACATCGAGAACCAGCAAAAACATCACGCGAAGAAATCATTCCAAGAGGAATACATCGGGTTGCTGGAAAGGTCTGGTGTGGATTACGACCGGCGATACATTTTCAAAAGCGGCGAGGATTGATTGCCCGAATATGCCGCCCCGCCGGGGCTTTGGGTTCTTTGGCGCCGGGGTTCTACAAAGATTCCGCGCCTACGGCGCTTGGCGGTGCCGGGGGTTCCCGGCCAGTTTGTTGGAAGCAGTGTCAATACGATGCCGCAGGCGGGTATCGCGGATTTTTCCAAGGGTTTTCTCCACGGACGGTCGGATTCCGACGCGATAAGACATCAGCACATCCCCCTCCGGCGAAACGGAGCCGTTCGATTCCTCCGCAAGTTCTCCGCCGCCGCGGCGGCGGAGAACGAGCAGAACGGAAAAGGATCCCGCGGACTTCGCAGAGATTCTGCGAAAAGATCAAGTGACCGGCTTCATCCAGATCAATTGTTCCTCAATGTTAGCCGGCAATTTGTAGGTCTTGACGTGGTCCTTGATCGCCGGGCCGACGATTTCGATCTTGCTCAAGTCGGCTTGGCCCAGGCCCATAGTGGCGCAATAATTCAGGTACCCGATCTTGGCGAAATCAATTCCCATCAGTTCCACGCCCACGCGGTCGGCCGCCAGCCAGTCGAGGCTGGCCACGCAGACGCGCGAGTTGACCGGGGTGCCGCGGCCCGGCCCCTGACCTTCCATGCCTTCGTAGCCGTCAATCACGGCCAGTTGCGGATGGAGGCGCTGGGCCAGAACGGCCAGGTTAAAGTTGCTGCCGCGAATGCTGCCGCCATGCATGATCGGCTTGTCGCTACTGCCCAAATAAGCGTCAATCGGATCGCCGCCTGGGCGCTTGATGGCGGAGCCGAGAACGATGTTCTTGAGCGACAGGGTGGCGACGACGCGGTCATGGGTCTTCAACTTGGCCGCGGAAATAATGAAGTTGTTCGGATCCAGCAGGGTCTTGCCCACGCGGCAGGGGTGCGGACGAAAATCGGCGTCGTTATAGCACCAGATCGTTTCGATCTCATCCTGGTCCAGTTCCGCCAATTTGACGCCGTACTTGGCCGCCACCTTGTCGTAACCGTAATTGACGTACCCCGTCTGAGCCGGGCCCATGGCGGGGGACTCGATGATGAGCACATTGCCATCCTTGCCGATGGACTTGAGGAATTCGAGGATGCCCTCCAGATTCTTGGCGTCGGTGGCGGCCAGTTGATTGTTGGTCACAAGAAGGTTGGGCTTGATGACGACCCGCTTGTTGCCGATGGCCGCGGTGATCTCTTTCGAGAAGGGTTTGAGCGCCTGGAAGGCTATGTCGGCGCGATCTTCGCCAGCCGCAAAGCCGACGCGGCTGGGCAGCGTGTCGGCATAAGACACCGGAGGGGTAGCCGGCCCGCCCTGCGGCGGACCACGACGCGGACCGCGGCTTGCAGGCGCGTCGGCAGGCGGCGCACCGGCGGCGGCCAGGGTGCGGTTGGCGTTCCAGGGCATGGCGAGCACGGCGCTGCCCATCAGCGACATTTTGAGGAAGTTTCTACGGTCGAGAGCATTGTATTTCATGATTAAATGGTTCCTTTCACGGCATTCAGGGGGTACGCGTGCCTTTTCGTATGCTATTCCCCCAAACTTAAGCCGATGTTAGTGGTTGAACCATCTCGCGTCAATAGACAAAAATTGCGGAAAAGCGGCCTTAATTTGCCATCAGGCTCTCAATCGGGTTGAAGTCGTCGGTGAGGGTGGTGGCGGTGGCGGCGGCGGGCGGGGGTGTGTTCCAGAAGTTGCGCAGCCGGGCGGTGAAGGCGGGCAGCTTGACGATCCCGGAACGGAGGAGCGCCTCCCCCTTCTGCTGCACCTGTGCCGCGGTAAAAGGTTCCTTGGACTTGGTGGCGATAAACACGACGTTCTGGCTTTCGTTGGCCGGAAACAGATAGACTTGGGGAAAAACCTCCTTGAGGGTGTGGTACAAGGCGGCGATGAGTTTGCTGCGGTAGCCCGTGATTTGGCCGATGACGTTGTAGCCCAGCACGCCGTTGGCGGTTAAGTGCTCGTTGGCCATGGTGAAAAACTCCTTCGTCACCAGTTGCGGCGGCAGGGAGGAGCCGTAACGGGTCGTGGCGTAGGCGTCCATCAGGATCACGTCGTAGGTGTTGGTCGCGCGCCGCAAGAATTGGCGGGCGTCGTTGGTGTGAATCCGCTGGGTGGGGGTTTCGGTGACGTGGAAGTAGTCTTTGGCGACCTCCACCACGACCGGATCAATTTCCACGGTGTCCACCGTCACATTGGTGAAGTAATGCTGGTAGGCGCGCTGGGTGCTGCCGCCGCCCAGCCCGGCCATTAGCACGGTCTTGATGTCGGGATTCCAGACGAACGGCATCTGGAAATACTCGGTATATTCGAAATGTCCGGTCAACGGGTCGGCCAGCGACATCTTCGTCTCCCACGAACCGTTGAAGCTAAGGGTGCGGACGCCTCCATCGTCATAAACCTGGATTTGATGATACTGGGAGATGCGCTCAAACACCACCTGCTTGCCTGTTTGCGCCTGGCCGCTCCAGGCGGAGAGCAAGGCGGCCAGACAAAGGAGCCACCGGGCGGGGATGGGAGAGGCGCTGACGGATCTACGGCGGTTCGTGCGATTCATTTTGGCGAACTTGTTGTCATGGGGAAAGACGCTGCCGGCAACTGGAAAGTTACGGCGATTCGTTTCCGGTTTGTTGTTTCGCCGGCGGTTCCGGCGGCCTGAGCCATTTGTCCATGGCCAGGCTTAACCCGGCCAGAACCAGCGCCACCAGGCCCGTTGCCCGGAAGATAGTCGTGACCGACAGATAATCAATGAAAATATAGCCGGAAACAAAAACGCCGGCGATGCTGCCGACCGTGCTGGCCGCGTAGATCAAGCCGCTGATTGTCCCCACCTGGTCCAGGCGCCGCGCCGTCATGCGGACCATGTAGGGAGAAATCAAGGCCAGCACGAAGCAGGGCAGGAAAAAAACCACGGCGCTGCCCAGCACCGGGTCCAGTTTGATCCAGACGGCCGGGATGTCCTGCGTCACGGGATGGCGCATGACGATGGCCTCCAGCAATGGCGGCGTGAACTTGGGGATGAAAAAGATGAACAATCCGGCCACGGCCATGGGGAGGGCCAGGAAACCGGCGCGTTGAAAACGGTCCGCCAGCGCGCCGCCGATGGCGTAGCCCAGAGCCAGGGCGATGAGGATCACCCCAATCTGGCTGGTCCAGACATAGAACGAGCCGCCAAAATCCTTGGCCAGATAGAGCGCGCCGATGATCTCCAGGACCATGACGGCGAATCCGCCGAGGAAAACGAACAGCGCGGTGGCGATCCTTAGCATCATGGCGCAGTATGTCGGGGTTGCGGAAGCATGAACAGTCTGGCTCTCATCCGGAAAGGATTTCCAGGCTCAGGATTTCGCCCGGCTCGCATTCGGCGACGACCTCGAAAGGGCGGCAGCAGATTTCGCAGTCGGTGGTGAAGCGCTGGGCGGGGACGCCGGTGTCAATCATTAAATCAAAGCGTTGCCCGCAATAAGGGCATTGGATCAATTCGGAGATTTCCATCCGGCCAGTGTAACCGGGCGCGGAAAAAAGGCACGAAAAAGAAAATCTCGCGCAAAAGAAAATCTTCGGAAAAGAAGTTCTTTATTGGACTTCCAGGCCATGCTGACTTGAGTGTTTCTCCCAGCCGGATATGGGCAGCCTGTTTGAAAATGATCTCACCGGCATTGAAATCCAGCAATGCGGCCGGGATTGTCGAGAAATAAGTTTGGGGACGGCTAAAAAAAGTTTGGGGACGGCTACAATGTGCCGACGACAACTATTCTTCCCCATCGTCAAATCGCTCAGGTCACTTCTTCGGCGCAATGGGGTGCTGCAATTGGCGGAGCATTTCCTTTTCGTTGGCGGTCCATTGGCTTTGGGCGAGGGCTTTTTTCACAGCGTGGGCAGTGGTATGGTCGTCCGCGGTGTGGCGGACGGCCTGCACCCACCGATAGGCGATTTCATAGCGGTCCGGGTCGCAAGCAGAGGCTTTTTGGAGGAGGGGAAGGGCGGCCGGCCAGTCCTGCCGCCGGATGTGTTGGCCGGCTTCCTTGAGAAGTTTATCGGCTTCCATCTGGGAATGCAGGCGCGGCCTGCCTTTGAGGGCAACGCTGATGGCCTGATGCATCCGGGCGATTTGCCGGAGGATGCCTTTCTTTTTGGGAACGGAAGCGGGAGCATGAACTTCCAGAACCGCTTCCCAGCAGGTTTGGGCATTGCCCCAATCTTCCCCGGCCAGCTTGAGCCAGCGGCAGCGGCGGTGGAGGATTTCCTCCACTTCGTAGCCGCCGGGCGGAATGGTCTTGTGGAGCGAGCGGTCGGCGGCGGCGGGTTGGAACAGGACTAACTCGTGGCCAATGCGCAGCAGGCGGCGGGTTCCCCGGGCCGTTGGGGCCGGCGGGCCTGGCAGACGATCTTCCAGGGCCGCGAGGAGTTCCATGACCGTCAGTTGTTGCGCGGTGGTATGGCTCAGTCCGATGGATTGGAGCAGCGCCGCCGCGGTCTCGTCCAGCCGGCCGAAGTGATAGAGAAGTTTGGCGTGGAGGAGCAGGGCTTCGTGAGTGGGTTTGTGTTTTTTGAGCAGGGCGTCCAAGCCGCCCAGGGCCTGATCGTATTGGTCGCTGTCAATCAACCGCCGGATGGGGCGCAGGGCAATTTCCTCCTCGGCGGGAGTCCAGTCGTGAGGGTCCAGAAAGTTGGACAGGCCGATTCCCAGGTTGTAAGCAATGCTGGGCGCGAGCAGGAATGCTAACAACACTATGATTACGAGGACAGCCTTGCCGCTGATATAATCAGGGCGCCCGCCGGTCTGCCTCACAATCCAAAGAATGAGGACCAGGCCGCCGGGGACGAAGATCATCTGGGACAGCCGCCCGTTGCGCAATTCCGGGGCGCGGTTCAGGAACCAGGCGATGAACATCCCCGCTCCGGCCACAAGGATGTAGGCAAGCATGGAATACATCGCGGCCGATCCTCCGGTTACTCGGTGACGAGGACGTCCAGCCGGGAGCCGTCCGGGCCGCCGCGATAGACGCGCTCGACCGCTTTGTGGAAATCAGAAGCCGTGGCGGTTCTAATATCGAGAAACCGCTGCGGATTTCGATCCGTGAGGGGAAACCACGAGCTTTGTATCTGCACCATGATGCGATGTCCGGGCAGGAAGGTGTGCATGACATCCGGCATGGCGAACTGGATCTTGACGGGCTGGCCGGGTTGGAACGGCTCCGGTTTGGACATGCTGTTGCGGAATTTTCCGCGGAACGGCTCGCCGCGCACCAGTTGCTGGTAGCCGGCCATGGGGACGGCGCCGGGCGGATTGCGCCGGTCGCCCGCCGCCGCCTGGGGATTACGATAATTGTCTGGATAAACGTCAATCAGTTTCACCACGAAATCCGAATCGGTGCCGGAGGTGGAGACGCGCAGAACGGGAGTAACCGGCCCGGCGATGGTGAGCGCCTGTTCCAGCGGCTCGGTTTCGTAGGTGAGCACATCGGGCCGCCTGGAGGCGAACCGCTGATCGAAAGTCATGTAGTCCTCGCGCAAGTCCACGGCGATTTCGCCGGCGACGGGCACGGGCTTGGCCGGATCGCTGACATACTCGTCGAACTGGCCGCCGCGGCCCACAGGAGTGGCAAAGGCCAGTTTTCCGCCCGCCTCCAGATAAAGCGAGCGCCGCATGGCGTTGGCCGGAGGCCAGGTGTCAAACTGATGCCATTGGTCGCTGCCGGTGGCGAAGATCCATGCCCGTGGAAGCGCCGCGCCGGTTTCCCCCTTGAGGCCGCCGCCCTTTCCTTTGAGATTTTGGAGGAAGAAGGGAAACTCGATCTGCTCCCGGAAAAAAAGCCCGGTCTTTTCGATGAATTCCAGGCGGCCCAGCGTATCGCCGTCGCCGCTCGACCAACCGCCGTGGGACCACGGTCCCATCACCAGCGTTGCGGCGGGGGCGCTGCCGTCCTGCACGATGGCCTGGAACAGCCGGGGCGTGCCGCCGAGATCCTGGGCGTCAAACCAGCCGCCGACGATGAGGACGGCGGCGGTGAGGTGGCGCATTTGCGGCCCCAGGGCGCGCGAGGACCAGAATTGATCGTAGGTGTCGTGCGTGACCATGCTGGTCCAATACTCATTCCGGCCCTTGAAATACTTCTTCTCGGCGTCGGCGAGAGTTCCCATCCGGAGAAAGAAATCGTATTCGTCCGGCGTTCCCATCCGGAACGGCCCGCCCTGCGGCGTGGGAGCGGCGGAGTCGGATGGCCTGGGTCTGAAGTTGACATAAAAATCAAAATTTTCGGCCAGGAAGAACGCGCCGTTATGATACGCGTCGTCGCCGTTGCCGACATCCGCCATGGGCGCTTGCGGAGAGGCGGCTTTGAGGGCCGGATGCGCGTTGATGAGGGTGAAGGCGGCAAAAAAGCCCGGATAGGAGATGCCCCAGGCGCCGACGCGGCCATTGTTGTTCGGGATGTTCTTCACCAGCCAGTCAATCGTGTCGTAACTGTCCGTGCTTTCGTCGGCGTCCGTCGGTCCGCTGAAACGCAGCTTGTGGGCGGGCGGATCATCGAACACGCCCTCGGACTGACCGCGCCCGCGAACGTCCTGATAAACAAAGATGAATCCTTCCCGGGTGAACAAATCCGACGGGCCGAGCGCGGGGGGATAATTGGTGGGGCCGTAGGGGTCAACGCCGTACGGGGTCCGCTGCAAGAGGATCGGATAGGGCTGGCCGGTGTCCCTGGGCGCATAGACGGCGGTGAACAGCCTTATGCCGTCGCGCATGGGAATCCGGTATTCGGATTTGGCGTAATTGGAACGGTTGTATTCGATCTGCGCCGCGATGTCGCCACGATCCTGCGGAAAGGCGGAGGTGGCGGAAACCAACAATACGAACGCCAGTAATGCGTCAGTGAAGAGAGAGGAAAAGGCAGGGCGGGCAGTCCCCTGCCCGCCGCGGCGCGCGCGGCGCGCGCGCCCTACCACCCATGACAGACGCATTACGAACGCCAGGAGAATGCCCTTACGGTTTATAGAGGGGGCTGGCATCCTGGGCGAACACCGTCGTCTGGGGTTTTGGGCCGCCGACGGCGTTGACAATGAGGTTATCGAACAAGGCGGTGTTGCGGGCATTGTTTTCACCGCCGGTCACCAGGCCGGCCATGCCGCCGGCATACAGGTTGTTCGTCGCCGTCAGCACCGGAACCTCATCCACCAAGCCGGTGATGGTTG
>JBEKIA010000002.1:0-65447 GCA_050011995.1 Verrucomicrobiota bacterium | reverse complement strand
AACTCCTGGCCTACGAGGCGACCTGGGCCACCGGGCTGCACCGCTTCCAATTCGGCTTTCACCGCTTCCGGGTGCTCACCGTGACCACGAGCGCCGCGCGGGTGGAGTCCCTCGTTGCGGCATGTTCAGAGTTGAAACGCGGCCACGGCCTGTTTCTCTCTTGCGACCAGGCGGCGGTTGCCCAACGACAACTATTCTTCACCGGTGGTGATTTTTAATTGTCGTTCGCCAGGCGGTGCAAAAACACCCTGATTTATTGACCCTGGCCTGGAAAACTGGCAGAGGCGAGGTTGCCAGGATATTGCCGTAACCGGCAACTCTGCCCGCCTACCCAATCCCGCCCCAGGGCATACGATGCTCCACGGAGGGCGGTTCATTCCATGAGCCGCGTTCGTTCTTCACAATCACATATAGGAGTATGCCATGCCAAAATCAAAGTTCGTTGACTTCAGGGCGGTCAAAGCCGCCATCACCATCGAGCAGGTCCTTCAGCACTACGGCCTGATTGACACGTTCAAGCGGAGCGGCGACAGCCTCTCCGGCCCCTGCCCGATCCACAAGGGCTCGAACCCGACGCAGTTCCGGGTGAGCCTCTCCAAAAACGTCTGGAACTGTTTCAGCGAGTGCAAGCACGGCGGCAACGCCCTCGACTTCATCGCCAAGATGGAGAACGCGAGCATCCACGCGGCGGCCCACAAGGCCATCGAATGGTTCCATCTGGACCCGGATGCCATGTCCGCTGATTCGGAACAGGATGCCGGGGACACCCCCATCCCGACGGACCGGGGCGCACAGCCGAGGCCGGCCCCGCCGGCCCCGACGCCGGAAAACAGCGCGCCCAACAAGCCGCTCAAGTTCCGGCTGGACAAGCTCGCGCAGGACCATCCCTCACTGGCCGCACGTGGACTCACCCTCGAAACCATCGTGGATTTCGGGGTCGGGTTCTGCGGCAAAGGCATGATGGCCGACCGGATCGCCATTCCGATCCACAACCCGGAGGGCGAGGTCGTGGCCTACGCGGGCCGCTTTCCGGGCGAGCCGCCCGAGGGCACTCCGAAATACAAGCTCCCCCAGGGCTTCCGCAAATCCCTGGAGCTTTTCAACATCGACCGGGCGATCAAGGAACCACCTGAAAAGCCATTGGTCATCGTTGAAGGCTTCTTTGGCTGCATGAAGTTGCACCAGCTTGGGCTTCGCAAGGTCGTCGCCTTGATGGGCAGCACCATGTCAGCGGCGCAGGAGGGGTTGATCAAGAAACATACCAACGCGACTAGCCAGGCCATCGTCATGCTGGACGAGGACGAGGCAGGCCGGGCCGGACGCGAAGACATCGCGCTTCGTTTGGCCAGATTCCTTTTCGTGAAGGTTCATGCCTTCGCCGAGGAAGGCCGGCAGCCGGAGCAGATGAGCGCCGAGGAAGTGGCCCAATTGTGCGGAGGTGTCCAATGAAGCGGTACGTAGGAAGGCGCAATGGCACCGCCGCCGATGTCACCGTTGATGGGGCTCCTCTCAATCCCCGCCTGGACTTGTGGAATCACAGTCCGACCGGATTCGAGTGGGGCTACGCGGGCAGCGGCCCGGCGCAACTGGCGCTCGCCCTCTTGGCCGACTGTTTCGGCGACGACGAGACGGCGGTTGAGTGGCACCATGACTTCAAGTCCGTGGTGGCCGGTTTGCCCTACGCGGGCTGGACGCTCACGGAGGAGCAGATCAGGGAAACCATCACCGCGTTTGGACACGCATGAAAGGAGAATACTATGGACGTTCATTGTTCCACCTGCGGCGAGCCCTGGGACGTATATCACCTCCGGCACGACGCCATTTACGACGCCCTGCCGCCCGAGGAAGCCGAAGCCTGGTCTGCGCTTCCCCGCAATCAAAAGCTCTCCGAACACTACCGGGGTGCATTCCGCGCCGCCGGCTGGGAATTCGGGGGATCGGTGATTAACGTCAAGCGCTGCCCGGCCTGCCCCAAAGACGCCAAGCCGAACTTGGAGAAAGTCATGACCAAAGCGGCGATTGAGGAGCTCCTGGGCGGCGACGAAGACGGACTGGCCGCAACATTCGAGGATTACCGCCTCTGAATAACAACAACCTCTCTCGTGCGAGGGAGGTTGCCTTTTTTCACCGAAACCCCAAAACGAAAGGAGTATCACTTGAACACCCCGCAGTCATTCCTCAATCAGGTCATTCACGGCGATTGCCTGGAGATTATGCCCTCCATGCCCGCCGAAAGCGTTGACCTGGTTTTGACCGATCCGCCGTACCTGGCCAATTACGTTCCCCGCGACGGCCGCAGCATTGCCAATGACGACAACCGCCGCTGGCTCGAACCGGCCTTCACCGAAATCTTCCGTGTCCTCAAGCCCGACCGGTTCTGCGTCAGCTTCTACGGCTGGAGCCAGGCCGAGCGGTTCCTCTGGCAGTGGAAGAGAATCGGCTTCGTGCCAGTCGGCCACCTCGTCTTCGTGAAGGACTACCCTTCCAAGACGGGATTCACGCGCGGCCATCACGAACTGGCATATCTCCTGGCCAAAGGAGAGCCGAGAAGGCCGGTTGAGCCGCTCCGGGACGTGATCCAATGGACATACAGCGGCAATGCCCTACATCCGAACCAGAAGCCGCTTTCCGTCCTGACACCGATCATCATCGCGTGCTCAGAGCCGGGGGATGTCGTGCTTGATCCCTTTGGCGGCTCGGGCTCGACGGCGGTGGCCGCAGCAATGTGCGGACGGCAATTCATTCTCATGGAAAAGCTCTGGCGGTATCACCAAGCCGCCAGGGACAGGATCGATAAGGAAACCTGATGCGGCTGTCAGAGCATCCGCCCCAAAACTCTCTCGCTGGCAAAACAAAATGCCGTCCGCGCTTCCAGCGAGAATACACCAACCAGAAGCAGCCTGTTTGTAGCAGGTGGACGGCGGAAAGAGAATACATGGAACAGATACAAATGTTCAAGCCTGAAAAGGAGAAACGGAAATACCAGCCCAAGGAATGGAGAGTGGTCGCCTTGCGCGAATGCCCCACCCCGGAGCGGTTGCAGATATGCGACACGCCGGAGAAGGCGGTCGAGTATTGGAGGATGCACATCGCCACGTCGCCCCAGCTAAACGCCGAGTGCGAATGCCTGGTGGTCATCCTTCTCAACACCCGCCGCAAGGTCAAGGGGCACCAGATCGTCACCATCGGAACGATGGACTCCCTGCTCGTGCATCCGCGCGAGGTGTTCCGAACCGCAGTGGTCGGCAGTGCGGCGGCCGTCGTCCTCATGCACAATCACCCATCAGGGGAGCCGTCGCCGTCGGAAGCCGACATCAAAGTCACCCGTGACCTCTTCCGGGCCGGGCAGTTGCTCAAGATCGAAGTCTTGGACCACGTCATCATCGGCAACCCCAATCACGCGTCACTGCGCGAAATGGGCTGCCTCAACCAATAGGAGTCGCTATGAAACGAACCCGAAAACCTTTCATCGACCCCAACCAGGCCCGGTTCGTCAGCCTGATCTGGCGGCTACTCCAGCCGCCGGCCACCCGGCTTCGTGCAGGTGACGTCATCCGCTTTGACAACCGGCTTTGCCGTGTCATCCGGGTGAACGACTGCGCGGCGGTCGTGATTATGAACCGCCCGCCCAGGGTGTTCAAGACCCGATTCTGGAAGCCAGTGGCATTCCAGCCATCACCCGCCACGTTCCGCATCTCGCCCAACGCCGAAGTGGAAATCCTTAACCGCAATGGCAACCGCCAAACGGAAAGGAGGCCGGCATGAGCGCATACGCATACGAACGCATCACCGGGCAGATCATCGCCTTGCTTGAGCAAGGCACCGTTCCCTGGCACAAGCCGTGGAAAGCATCCACCGGCTGGCCCCGGAATCTCGTCACGAAAAAGCCGTACAGGGGGATAAACGTACTGTTGTTTCACTGCATGGGCTACGAGTCCCCCTGTTGGCTCACGCTCCGTCAGGCCAACATGCTTGGCGGCACGGTCAGGAAGGGCGAAAAAGCCTGTCCCGTGGTCTTCTGGAAACGGCTCACGGTTGGAGAAAAGGATGACAGCGAAAAGCGGGAAATCCCGCTCCTCCGCTATTATCACGTCTTCAATCTGGCCCAATGCGAAGGGTTGAAGCACGGCCATCCGGCGGCCCCGAATGGCGCAGAGCCAGTGATGTCCTCCAAACCGGAGGACATCGTTGCCAACATGCCGCAGAGGCCGGCCATCAAGGACGGCTTCACGCGCGCATTCTATTCGCTCCGCGAGGATTATGTCGCAATGCCGGCGCGGCATAATCCGGGATGCGGCATTATGGACCTTATGCCGATGTCGGCATAAGGTCCATTCGACCGGCCACGAGAGCCGTTTGAACCGGTCAACCTTGAACGAGCAGGCGGGCTTTGGTTCCGACCTGTATTGCAAGGAGGAACTGATTGCCGAGATCGGGGCCGCATTTCTGTGCGGCCAGGCGGAGATCACCGAGCGGACTATTGACAATCCCGCGGCGTATGTCACCGAGTGGCTAAAGCGGATGAAGGACGACAAGAAATTGATCGTCCATGCAGCCGCACAGGCACAGCGAGCGGCGGACTTCGTTCTTGGCAGGAAATTCGAGGAAAGCGAGGTGGCCCATGACTGAATCGGCGCAAGTTGGCCGTCGGGACGGAGGAAAGGGCACGATGAAATCCTCATCCCCGCTTGACACCCGGAAGGCACGAATCTGCTTCCCGGACGGCCAGGTTACGCATTATGAGGACCAGAGATTGGCGTACGCCGCCTGGCTGGCATTGCCCAGCGGAACTCGCGCCGCCTTTCGCGGGGCAAACGACCTCCGGCCCGTATATCCTTGGGATTATGTCGATGCTCTTGCAACGGAGGGGGTCTGAAACGGAGCAAACGTCTGCCGATTCCCCAGAAGGAATTCGGCTTCACACCAGATGCGTTCAATCTGTTCACGGAGACCACCAGCGACGGGGAGCGCCTGTCCAGGGAACACGAACACGCCGAAAGGGATCGGCAACGTGCGGACCAGGCGCAGAGTGCATTGTTTCGGATGGAACGATGACTTGTCACGGGCGGAACCACGCGGTTTCGCCATTTTTCTTCCTCAAGTCATATTTGAAGTGGCGGTTTGCCCATGCTTCCCTGACCCGGTTGGAGAATTCCGAAAAATTCCACAAAATTGCAAAAAAATCTTGCGACAATGCGATGCACAGTCTAAAACGCCTCCCATGCAAAGCGCGTTCTTGTGCATTTTGCCGTCAACGAGATTAATCACTCCTTGAGGGTAATCCCATGTACATTTCTGAAATCGAGCTTCGTGATGTTCGCAGGTTTGACAAACAGAAGATCAAGATCAACCGGCATGGCGGATCCGTTGTAATCGCGGGTGACAATGGGGCCGGAAAGACGACAATTCTCCGCAGTATTGCGATGGGGTTGTGCGACGTAACCAGCGCTGCGGGATTGTTGCGCGAATTGCCCGGCAGCTTTGTCCGGACAGGTGAGAGCGCGGCAACAATCGATATCGAGCTTGAGGACCGTAAGACTCGCAGGTATCGAACCTTCACAACGATCAAGAGGCAGAAGCCGTTTGAACAAATCGAACAAGATCTGTCGCAGAAGAATGGCCGTTGGGAAAAGCGGAAGCAGGATAAATTTCCATGGAAACAAATTTTTGTGTGCGGGTACGGCGCTGGCCGGCATGCATCGGGGACTGCAGATTACGATAAATACCGCGCTGTCGACGCAGTGTACACGCTGTTTCGTTACTACGAACCTCTTCAGAACCCCGAGCTTACCTTGCGTCGGATTATGGATGAGGCTTGGCTCCGGTCTGGACCGAAGTCTGGCTTGAAGGAAGAGACGCGCGTCGGGGAGCATCTGTTGCAACTGGTTAGACGAATCCTCAACATTAAAGACAGGTTAAAACTCAGGGGTTCCGGAATTAGGGTTAAGCGTCCCAGGGGCGATACTGACATCCGGTCTTCTGGAGACGGCTATAGCGCGATGGCAACGTTGGTTCTCGACCTCATTAACTGGTACATGCAAGCCGTAGGGCCGAATCGCATTCTCCATATCATAAACAGGGGAATGCGACGCAGGGTTCCAGACCGTTCCTTGGAAGCCTCAGGGATAGTGCTTATCGATGAAATCGAGCAACATCTCCATCCTGTCTGGCAGATACAGATCATGCACCTTCTGACCAGCACCTTCCCCAAGTTGCAGTTCATAGTGACGACACACTCTCCGCTTGTACAGTCAGGTTGCGCCGGTCTCCAGCTTGTTAATCTGGCTCCGCAACAACCGGAAGCAAGAAGTGAAAGCCCAAGCGTTTATGGATGGATTGCCGAAGACGTTTACAGAAACATGGGGCTTGCAAGCACTCGGGCAATCAAGATACAGAACCTGCTTGATGATTTCAAGGAACTCCACCTCAAGTCTCTTTTGGGAAAACTCTCCCCTCGTGGTCGTGCCAAGATGCGAGAGATTACAGATCAGTTCAACGGCATCCCGGGTATGGATGTGACTCTGACCTCATCCAAATTGAGAAATATTGGCAGCTTACCTTCCGGCCGGAAGAAAGGATAACGATGCGTAACGTCAAGCGCATTGGCAAGCCAGTGAGTTTGCAAAGAAATGCAGCCAAATGGACTGCCGAACTCCTGGCAGCAATAGGGAAAAGTCGGAAACGTGCTAAAAAGGTGCCCAAGAAATTCTATGACAGGTATCAGTGCGATGACGTCCGCGACGCATTAAATTCCATGTACAAAGGTTTGTGCTGCTATTGCGAAGCGCGGATTGCAACCGTAAGCTACGAGCATATTGAGCATCGCCGCCCCAAGCAAAAATACCCTAAGCATGCATTCCGGTGGGATAACATGCACTTAGCCTGCTCAAGGTGCAACTCCCACAAGGGGATTAAGTTTAGTAAGGAGCATCCTATCCTCGATGCCGTTCTTGACATTCCAATTAGTGATCACTTATCATATAAGATTGACGAGTTTGGCGTCTGGCGGTTACCTCTTTCCCGCCGTGGAGAGACAACGTGGCGAGATACAGACTTGGACCGGGATGCACTTCTCACAGCTCGCCGAGAAATATGGGATAGCGCAGTCTATGCAATCACTGAAATTAATAAGGACGTGAGTGCCGTTGGTGTAGATGCCAGAATAAAGCATCTAATGGCCATGTGTCACGGTCCGTACGGTTCGCTGGTCGAGTATGCAATGGACAATCTTCTCAGGCACAAATGTAGTCGCAACGCAAACGTCGCTCAAAGAAATTAACCATGGACGCGAATAAGCCATTTGGGTTTCTTTTCACATTGGACCTTTACGAGTGTAAGGAAGGCGTTTGTGACGATATCGCGTTATGCTATGATTTCTTGGAGAGGCTTGTGGACGAGCTGCGGATGCAAAAGCAATCCCCGCCGTTTATTTTCCGCAGCGACCGAAACAAATACCCTGGGAAGGCCGGTCTAAGCGGATGGGTTCCATTAATTGAAAGCGGCATTCAGATTCACACGCTTTCAGCAAAGAACTTCATTTCAATCGATATCTATTCTTGCGGCCCGTTCCGCACTGAGCGATTGGCGGAATTTGTGCGCGCTTTCTTTCAGCCGGATGAAGTTGAGACAAATCTTATTCCGCGTGGAAAGAAGTATTATCACTCAGATGTGATTAAGAGTCGATCATAATCCGCTAAAGTCGAATGACAGGCATGGAGTTTTGGCAACCACCATCTATTTCAGCATTTCAGGGCAACGGCAAAATTCAACTTGCATCCAACCGTCAACCGTGCAATATTGGCCCCAGCCCCAAACTTAACCGGGACAAATGCTCTGTGCATTGTGGGATTTGCCTGCCAGGGACGCTGCCGGGGCCAACGCAACAACGGAAAGGGACAATATGTTTGGTCAAGCAAAGCCGAAAACAGCGGAAGTACTGCATTACTGGCACGAGCTCGTGGAGAACTTTCAGACATCGCCGCAGGACTTCTACGCAGCCGTCCAAAAGTCGCTCGAGGAGCGGAAAGTGCCGGGCCTGGACGCCGCCCGCGTCGAATTTGCCGAAGGCGGGCTGCTCTCCGCCAAGCGGGAATACCTGCGCCTAACCCGGGAACGCCTGGTGTTCGACATTTGCGCTGCCCCGTTTGGCACCAGCTTTTTCTTTTCCTGTAGGTTCGCCGAACTGCCCCTGGTCGTCAGCCCGGACGCCGTTTTGGCGATCCTGTTCGTTGTGGCGCTGATTTTCTGGCTGTTTGTTCATGTCTGGGGGTGGTTTTTCGGCATATTGGCCCTGCTGGTATTATTGGCCGTCGCCACGTCCATTCTGCGGAATGCCGTGTCAATCGGCCTTGCTGACCTTGACGCCTGGCTCGTGAAGCAGCCCGGCATCGGCGCGATCTACGAAATCCTGTTCCGCAAGGACACCTATTATCGCCAGGACACCAGGGTCATGTATCTCGATACCGTGCCGGTTGTGGTCAAGAGAATCTACGAGGAACGCATCGCGGCCCATGGCGTCAAACTCTCGGCGCAGCAGGAGCCAGCGCCCGTTCAATCCGACTTGTCGGGGAAGAAACCGGCGGCCCAACCAGAGAAGTAACTTCCCATGCCCACAGTCCATGAACAGTTGAGCGAACAGTTCCGCAGGTGGGAATTGCGCGGGCGCGGCTGGCAGGTGTTTGACGAGCCGGTCAGCCCGGAACCGCCGTTCCGCCCTTTTTTCGGCCACTATTTGCCCGACACGCCCATTGCGGACGACGGGCGCAAGCCGACATTTTTGAGTTCATTTGTGGATAAACTCAGCCGCAAGCTTTCAACCACGCCCTCGGAACCTGCCGCGCCGCCGACCGAGGAGCAGGAACCCGAACCGCATACTTTGATACGGGAACCGCTCGTCGAGCTTCAAACTTCCCTGCCCGCCAAGCTCGACATCGGCAAAGACGCCTTTGACCAATTCTTGCGAAATCTGTCCTTCTGCCGCGAACCGGTCGCCTTTGAGATGCTCGGCACCCCAGGGCGGGTCAATGTCCAGTTCGCCGCGCACCCGAATGACGCCCCCATCGTGCGCCGGCAGTTGCAGGCGTATTTTCCCGAAGCCACATTCCAGCCGCGCGAAGGCGCGCTTTCCGCCGCATGGGAGACGTGCGAGGGCAAGGAAATCCTGGTGGCCGAATTCGGCTTGGCCCGCGAGTTCATGTTTCCTCTTGAGTGTGGCGCGCTTGATCCCTTCATCGGCATCGTCGGAGCGTTCTCCGAATTGGAGCCGGGGGAGTTGGCCCTGTTTCAGGTCCTCTTTGAATCCGTGGAGCAGGACTGGCCGGAAAGCATCGTGCGCTCAGTCACCCATGAGGACGGCAAGCCGTTTTTCGTCAATATGCCGGAGTTGGCGGCGGCGGCGGAACACAAGGTGGCGCGGCCTCTGTATGCGGCGGTCGTGCGGATTGCCGTCAAGAGCGAATCCTTTGAAGGCGCATTGCGGATTGCCCGCGACATGGCTGGCTCACTGCGGGTGTTCGCCGATCCCCAGGGCAACGAACTCATCCCGCTTGATAACGAAACATACCCCTTCAACGACCACGTCGAAGACGTGCTTCGCCGCCAGTCCCGGCGTTCCGGGATGATTTTGAACAGCGACGAATTGATCGGCTTCGTCCATCTGCCGGGAAGCGCCGTGCGCTCATCGGCATTGGAACGCGACACGGCGAGAACGAAGGCGGTGCCGGGAAGTGTCCGAAATGCCACAGGACTCCTGCTCGGCAACAATGTCCACCTGGGAGAGACCATCCCCGTGAGACTCACCACCGAGCAGCGCGTGCGGCACACGCATGTGATCGGGGCCACCGGCACCGGCAAATCTACGCTGCTATTCAACCTCATCCGGCAAGATATTGAAAACGGCCAGGGCGTGGGCGTGCTTGATCCCTCCGGCGACTTGATTGACCGGATTTTGGGGATCATCCCCGACTCGCGCGTGAATGACGTGATTTTGGTCAATCCCTCTGACACGGATTTTTCCATCGGCTTCAATATCCTTTCCGCGCATTCCGACGTTGAAAAAACTCTGTTGGCATCCGATCTCGTTTCCATGTTCCGGCGTTTGAGCGCGTCCTGGGGAGATCAGATGGACATGGTGTTGCGCAACGCCATACTCGCATTCTTGGAAAGCAGCGCGGGCGGCACCCTCTCCGACTTGCGCCGCTTCCTCACCGAACCCGCCTTCCGCAGCGAGTTCCTGGCCACGGTCCGCGAACCGGAGGTGGTCTATTACTGGCAAAAGGTCTTTCCCCAGTTGACCGGCACGAGATCGGTGGGTCCCGTCCTCACGCGCTTGCAGACGTTCCTGAGCGAGAAGCCCATGCGCTTAATGGTCTCACAGCCCGAAAACCGGCTCAATTTCGGGGAGATCATGGACACCGGCAAAATCTTTCTGGCCAAACTGCCCGTCGGACTCATGGGGGTTGAAGACGCCTACCTGTTGGGCACCCTCCTCGTGTCGAAATTCCAGCAACTGGCCATGAGCCGCCAGGCGCAAGCCATGTCCCTCCGCCGGGACTTCTGGCTCTATATTGACGAATTCGACCATTTCATCACGCCCAGCATGGCCCAGATCTTGTCAGGCACTCGCAAGTATCGTCTTGGCCTCACCCTGGCGCATCACGATTTGCACCAGTTGGAGCAAAGCCCCGACGTGGCAAGCGCGGTCCTGTCCCATCCCGCCACGCGGATCGTGTTCCATGTCGGCGACAACGACGCCAACAGGCTCGCCGAAGGCTTCGCCTTCTTCGAGGCACGGGACTTGCAGAACCTGGGGAAGGGCCAGGCGGTCTGCCGCGTCGAAGGGAGCGATTGCGACTTCAACCTCAGCGTGCCCTTGCCCGAAAAAGCCGACGAAACAGAGGCGGCCAGGCGGCGGGCGGAGATCATCACGGCTTCGAGGAAAGCGTATGGCACGCCGAGGGCAGAGGTGGAGGCTCTGTTGAGTCGAACGTTGGAGAACGGGCGGCAAAGTCCGAAGCCGGCGAAAACCGAGACCGTCTGTGGAGAAGCCCAGGTTCCGAAACCGCCACCAGTGCCGGCGGCCGTCTCCGCCCCGCCGCCAGTAGAAACTTCCAGAGCGAGCGCCGCCGAAGTCCCGAAGACAAGCGACGAAGCCCGGCAGCCGGCCGCCTCGTCTCCGGGAGCAGACACCATGCCCGCCCCGGAGGACACCCAGCACGACGCGATCAAGAAAAGGATCACCGCCGAGGCCGAGGTTCTGGATTACACCGTCAAGCCCGAGGAATTCGTGGCGGGGAGTAAGAAGAGAATTGATCTTGTGCTGCGCCGGGGAACGCGGACGATTGCCTGCGAGATTTCCGTGACCAACACGGTTGAATACGAGGCCGCGACGAACATTACCAAGTGCGTGAACGCCGGCTTCGGGCACGTTGCCGCCGTGTGCGCGGACCGGCGGAAGCTGGCGAAAATTCGGGAGCGGTACGCCGAGATGAAACCGAACGCTCAGACCGCCAAGGTTGGCTTTTACGCCCTCGACGAGTTCATTTCGAAACTGTTCGATTGGGCGGCGGCAGACCCCGAAGGCGGGGCGCTGGAACGGGGCAAGCCGCGAAAACGGAAGATGAATTCCGAACCGCTCTCGGAAAGAGAGATCAAAGAGCGGGCCGAGCGGATGCTTGCGGAACTCCGGCAGGCCATGCAGCGTTAAGCCCCGCGCGGCTGGCCCTCCCTCTCCGCGCTAAAAAGCGGCAGCGCGGTCACGGCGTTCTTGAGCGCGGCTACTTGGAGATGCGTATAGCGGTCGTTCATGGCCTTGGAGGAATGGCCGGTCAGCTTCATGCGGATCTCCTCCGCCACGCCGGCGTTGGCCAGCGCTGAGTTGAAACTGTGCCGCAGGGAATGGAACGAGCGCTTGGCGAACTTCCGCACGCCCTTGCCCTCGACGGTCATGGGGTCAATGCCCGCCGTCTTCAGTATGCGCATGAATCCTTGGGAAAGCCCCTGCTTGCCGCCCGAACCCATAGCGGCCAATTTCGGGCAGAGATACCCCTTGGTGCCGAAGGTGGAGAGATACTTCACATGCTCGATCACATGGAAGTGCATGGGCACGATGACTTTCTTGCCCGTTTTCTGCTGGCTGTATATGATGGCTCCGTGCTCCGGGTTGACGTTCTCCCACTTGAGGGACACGCAGTCGCCCAAGCGGGCTCCTGTGAAATACCCCATGAGAATCAGCGTCTGCCATTCCAAAGACGGCGCGGCATCCAAGAGCCTCTTCACCTCTTCCGGCGTGAAGACTTCCCGCTCCGAGGATTCCAATTTCGGCGGACGGATGGCCGCGACCGGATTCTTCAATATCGTTCCGAACACTTCCGCGCGGCGAAAGGCGGTGTTCAAGGTCTTCAAATCCACGATGGCGGTCTTGGGCGCAACGCCGGTATTCAGCCGCCATGTCAGGAAATCCTCGATGTCCTTTGGCATGACCGAGGTGATGGGCTTCTTGGCTCTGCCGTCGAGCCGCGCCACAAAGAGTTCGACCGTGTGGCGGTATCGCTCGTGCGTTGAGGGCGAATTGCGGGCGGCGATGCTTTTGAGCCAATCTGTGAGATATTCCTCGACCGGAGGCGTCGCGAGCGTATCGCCGTTGACCTTTTCCGAAACATCGTTTAGAACCTTGCGCAGTTGATTGGTGGTGAGTGCGCCCGCCTTGGCCTGCCGCTCCACCCGCTCCAGTTCCAAGGCGATTTCGAGCGCGGCGTTGCGGTCGGTGGTCTTGGCCGACCGTTTCATCTGTCGGCCGTCGCGGCCGGAGAAGCAGGCCGTCCAGAACCGCGATTTCGGATGTTTGGTGACACTTGCCATAAATTGACGGTAAGAATAAAAGTAAGAATGGAAAGCTCAAGAAAAATCTTTCAGAAAATCGCAAATATCTGTAAATCAATGTCCTAAGAATGGTGAATCGAGCCTGTGGCTCGACATCGGCGCACAGCGCCGAGGTTACAACAATTGTAATCAATGCGCCGCGCCCCTCATCACCGGATTGCTTTCTGCCACAAAAACTGCCATCCAAAGAGCAATGGATGTCTTGCGCCGTTTGCGGCTTGAGCAAAAAAGGGCCAGATAAGCTCAAGAAATGTCAAAAAGGCGCTTGACTAATTCTGGTGAACGGCTATATTTCGAGAAAATGAACCCCCTGGAGCGGTTTGCTCCTGGAGGAGCAAAAAACGGCAAAAGAAGCTTTTTACAAATAACTCATAACTTGTTTTACGTGAAGCAAAGAAAACCCATAAGCCGTCTGGCCCTTTGGCCCTGGCTGGCGGGAGCGATGATTTTCGCGTCGCAAAACCCGCGCGCGGGCGCCGCGGAACCGGCGGGAGTGGCGCAATTTCACCAGAGCGTCCAACCCATCTTGGAGCAGTATTGTTACGAGTGTCACGGCGACGGGATGAGCAATGGCGGCGTGGCCTTTGACGGGTTGAAATCCGGCGACGAGATCCTCAACCACGACCTGTGGAGCAAGGTCATGAAAAACCTGCGCACCGGCATCATGCCGCCGCAGAAAGCGCCGCATCCCGGCGCCGCGGATCGAAAGGTCCTGGAGGATTGGGTCAAGTACGAGGCGTTCGGAATTGATCCCAAGAATCCCGATCCGGGCCGGGTGACGCTGCGCCGGCTGAACCGGGTGGAGTACCACAATACCATACGAGATTTGATGGGGGTGGATTACAACACCGATGAGGAATTTCCGCCGGACGACACGGGTTACGGGTTTGACAATATCGGCGATGTTCTCACGTTGTCGCCCATGCTGCTGGAAAAATACATGATCGCGGCCACCGCCATTGTGGAGGAAGCCGTGCCGAAGGTTTCGCGGGTGATCCCGCAAACCACGCTGGCCGGCAGCCGGTTCCGCCCGGTTGGGACCAATGCGGACAACGCCGACCGGGGTGGCCGGCGAGGCCAGGGCGCCCGGGCCGGCAATCGGGGCGGGAACCAGCGCGACACCCTGCTGAGTTTGTCCTATTACCAGCCGGCGGAGGTCGCCGCCTCTTTCAACGCGGAGAACGACGGGACTTACCAGTTGGCTTTGGAGTTGTCGGTCCGCGCCAGTTTTGAGTTCGATCCAGGCAAGTGCCGCGCCATTTTCAAGGTGGATGGGCGGGAATTGCTGAACAAGGAATTTGCCTGGGAGGACAATAAGACGTTTCCACCTTTTCAATTCGAGGAGAAATGGCAGCCGGGCGCGCATCAGATGAGCTTTGAGCTGCAACCTCTGACGCCGGAGGACCAGAAGATCAACTCCGTGGAATTGCGGATTGACTCCCTGGCCATTCAAGGGCCGATGGAGGAAAAGTATTGGAGCCGGCCAAAGAATTACGACCGGTTCTTTGCCGGGGATGCGCCCCAAGACGATTCCGGCCGCCGGCAATACGCGCGGGAAGTCCTGGCCCGCTTCGCGCAGAAAGCCTTCCGGCGTCCGGTGGATGACCAGACGCTGGATCGTTTGGTGGCGCTGGCCCAGGGCGTTTACGATCAGCCGGGCAAGACTCTCCAGGCGGGCGTGGGGCACGCCATGGTGGCGGTGCTGTCTTCGCCGCGGTTTCTGTTCCAAACGGAGGAAGCCGAACCGGCTTCATCGAGCGAAGCCTACCCGTTGGTGGATGAATACTCGCTGGCTTCGCGGTTGTCCTACTTCCTGTGGTCTTCCATGCCGGACGAGGAGTTGTTCGCTCTGGCCGCGAAGGGAGAATTGCGCAAGAACCTGCCGGCCCAGGTCAAGCGCATGCTGGCGGACTCGCGTTCCGAAGCGATGGTGGATAATTTTACCGGCCAATGGCTGCAGGCGCGCGACGTGGAAGGCATCACCATTGACGCGCGGGCGGTTCTTGCCAGAGACAAGGGCGAGGAGAAGCAATTGAAGGCGCTGATCGCCAGCTTTGGCCTGAACAAACCGGAGCCGGCCCCGCAAGCGCGCCCGACTAATTCGTCGGTCACGAACGCTCTTTTGGCGCAAGCCGGGTTGTCCGCGCCGACCAATGCTCCGGGGAAACCCGCCCAGTTGGCCCAAGCTGCCCCAAAGCCCGCTAACCTCAACCCCAACAATGTCAACGGAAGATTCGCCAAGCCTCCCATTGAGCTGAACGCGGAGCTGCGGCACGACATGGAGCGCGAGACGGAGATGGTCTTTTCCACCATCGTCCATGAAGACCGCAGCATCCTGGAGTTGATTGAGAGCGACTACACATTCCTCAACCAGAAACTGGCCGCCGCTTACGGGCTGACCAACCTGGGTGTGACCGGGACCGAGATGCGCCGCGTCACCCTGCCGCCGGACAGCCCGCGGGGCGGAGTGCTGACGGAGGGCACCGTGCTGGTGGTCACCTCCAACCCGGATCGAACCTCGCCGGTGAAGCGCGGCCTGTTTGTCCTCAACAACATTTTGGGCGCCGCCCCGCCGCCCCCGCCGCCCAACGTCCCGGCGCTGGAAGCGGCGGAGAAGGATTTTCACGACCATGAGCCGACTTTGCGCGAGACACTGACAGCGCACCGCGACAAGCCTGAGTGCGCTTCCTGCCACTCGCGCCTGGACCCGGTCGGCCTGGCCTTCGAGAATTTCAACGCCCTGGGCCTGTGGCGCGACCAGGAACGCAGCCAGACGATCGAGGCGGCGGGCCGTTTGATCAGCGGCGAAACTTTCCAGAACGTCCGCGAGTTGAAGCACATTTTGGCCACCAACCATCGTGACGAGTTCTACCGTTGCCTGACAGAAAAGATGCTCACTTACGCCACGGGCCGCGGCATGGAATACTACGACACCGAAACGGTGGATCAGATCGTCCAGCGGCTGCAGGCGGAGGATGGCCGGTTTTCCGCGCTATTGACGGGCATCATCGAGTCCGCTCCGTTCCAAAAAGAGCGGCGCCAGGCCAACGCAACCCTTTCCGACGCGTCCCAACCTTCCAGAAGTGTTACTGTCAACGAGAGCAACTAAACAAAGTTCACACCATGAATATACCCAAGCATCAAAACACCGCCGCCGAACGCCGCATCAATCTGAGCCGCCGCCGGTTTCTGCGCGGGCTGGGCATTTGCATTGCCCTGCCGGCCTTTGAGTCCCTTACCCCTTTGAGCCTTCTGGCAAGCCCGGCGGATGCGGTGGTCCGGGGCGCGGGCAAAGCCGCCCCGGTCCGGATGGCCTTTCTCTACGTGCCCAACGGGATCATCCCGGCGGGGTGGTGGCCGGAGGGCGACGGGGGAACCGATTTCCAACTGTCGCCCACCTTGCAGCCGCTGCAAAAAGTCAAAAAAGAGGTGCAGGTCATTTCCGGCTTGGAAGACCTCAGCGCCAATGCCGGAATGGACGGCGGCGGCGACCATGCTCGCGCGGGCGGCACTTTCCTCACCGGAGTGCGGATCAAAAAAACCGCCGGGTCGGACATTTTCGCGGGCGTTTCCTTCGACCAGGTGATCGCCCAGCGGATCGGCCACCAGACGCGCTTTCCTTCCCTGGAACTGACCTGCGACGCGGTGCGCAAAGCGGGGGATTGCGATTCGGGCTATTCCTGCGCCTACGAGTATAATTTGGCCTGGCGCTCGCCCACCCAGCCGGTGATGCCCGATCCCAATCCGCGCCAAGTCTTTGAGCGCCTGTTCGGCGACGGCCCTCCCAACCAGCGGACCGCCAACCTGCAACGGCGCCAAAAAGAGCAGCAATCCATTCTGGATTATGTCCTGACGGACGCCATGGCGATGGAGGGAAACATGAACGGACGCGACCGGGCGAAGCTGGATCAATATCTGACCAGCGTGCGCGAGATCGAGCAGCGCATCCAGAGGACCGAGAGCATGGCCGTGGCCAACCCGACCCAAGACACTCCTCCTGGCATCCCCTCGGACTTCGCCGAGCATATTCAGTTGATGTTCGACATGCTGCTGCTGGCCTTTCAGACCGATTCCACCCGCGTGGCCACCCTCCTGATCGCCGGCGAAGGCAGCAACCGCCCGTTTTCCCAAATCGGGATTTCGGAAGGCCACCATAACCTCACCCACCACAGAAACCAGCCGGACATCATCGCCAAGGTCAAGCAGATTGATTTGTGGTATGCGCAGCAACTCGGAAGATTCCTGGAAAAAATGGATCAGACCCAGGACGTGGACGGCCAATCTTTGCTCCACAACTCCATGATCCTTTACGGGTCGGGCAATGCCGATGGCAACCGCCATACTCACGTCAACCTGCCGATTCTGGTGGCCGGTTCCGCCGGCGGAAGACTCCAGACGGGCCGCTACCTCAAGACCGAGCCGACGCCCCTGACCAACCTGTTTCTCAGCATGGCGGACAAGATGGGAGTCGAGGGAATCGAAAGACACGGCGATTCCACCGGCCGCCTGGCAGGGGTTTGATTTGGAACAAAAACGCCGGACATGCTTTGCCGGCGTTGGCGTGATGCGCCCGAAAAGGGGCGCGTCAAAAGCCGCTTTCCGCCGACCGGCGCGGAAAGCGGTGTTTTTTTAGATAATCAGTGATGCGCCACTGTTGGGTGGAACGGGAAAAGGCAGGGTACCGGCAGGCCGGGATTGCCCGCCGTCGGGCATTGGGAGAGGAACTGCTCGCACCACGGTCGTTGCGAGCGGGCACACGGCCGTCAGAAGTCAGAATATGGCGGCCCCGCGTCCCGACCAGATTGGGGTTATTTCGCTGCGCTTCATTATGGGCAAATCGCCTGAGTTGCGCCCAAACACCGTCGCCCCACAGCCGACATGCCAGCGATTTCCCCACCAAACCGTCCCGTCGAACCTCGCACACCCATCGTTTTTTAGTGCAACCTTCCGGAATATCGCCAATCATCCCCACGGATTATGCCAGAACTACTCGGTAGCTACGACCCAAAGGACTTCAAACCAGAACTTTTCGAGAAGGCTGTTCGCCTGATATTTTACACTGGTTACGGCCAACTGCTCGCCCTCCTAAATCGGCGAGCCAGCCAGGTCAACCCATGAGCGCGATCCATATTCCACGAATCCAAGCGGCCACGGTATTGCGAGCCTTATCATCGGGCCGGACAAGACCTTGTCTTATGCTTTGCACCAACGCCCGCGGCAACGATTGTGAAGTAGTGATTAAATGGCGCGGCGGAATGGAGACGAAAGAAACCGGGCTGATTTGCGAACTCATGGCGGCCCTGCTGGCCAATGACCTCGATTTGCCTGTCCCAAAACCGTTCATCGTCGAAGTTCCCCAAAAATTCATTGTTGGCGAAGGAAAGGCGGAGCTTTCGGCAATCGCCAGGAAGAGCGCCGGGTTGAATTTCGGCAGCCAGAAGCTCCCGGCAGGTGTCGGCACATGGCCCAGGGACAAACCGATTCCGGTTCTGCTTCGCCCGCTCGCCGCCGAGATTTTCGCCTTTGACGTGTTGATTCAAAATCCAGACCGGCGGTGGGACAACCCGAATCTGTTGTGGAGCGACGACGAGATTTTCCTGTGCGACCATGAACAGGCATTTTCCTTTTTGATGGGCGTCATTGGCTGGCAGCCGCCCTGGACTGGCCAGGGCACGGAATTCCTGCGCCAACACGTCTTTTTCCAGCAGTTGGCCGGCCTCAAGCACGATTGGAGCCGGTTGACCGGGGCGTTGGATGCTTTGACGGATGCCCGTTTGGATGAGTATATTGAAGCCGTGCCGAATGAATGGCGTACAGACAGCAAAGCAGCCCAACAAATTGCCGATTATCTGCGAAAAGCACGGCAAAATCGCACGGCATTGTTCGGGGTAATTGAACACCTGTTGCAATGAAAACGACATTTACCTACACCGTTCTCCGATACGTCCACGACATCGCCACGGGCGAGTTCGTGAACATGGGTGTCGCGCTTTACGCGCCGGAAGCCAAATACATCAGCGCCATCTGCAATCCGCGCTATGGCCGCTTGAGCAAGATGTTCCTTGACGTGAACGGGGACCATTTGCGCTCGGTCATGCGGTATATTCAGGCGCGGTTTGAGGAGCATGCATCGAGGATTACCAGCGAATTGCCGCTTGCAGAACAGCCCAAGAGCATAATGGAAATCGCGTACAGCATTCTGCCGCGCGACGACAGCGCGCTGCAATGGGCAGAACCAAACGGGGGGCTCACGGAAGACCCGGCAGCGACCCTGGAACAACTTTATGTCAGGCTGGTGGAAAAATATGAGCAACGGGAACAGTTGCCGAGCCGTCAGGACGACGATGTTTGGAAGGTGTTTCGCAAGGAACTGGAATCGAAGCAGGTTTTGTCCCGGATGCAACCCAAGCGCATTATGGCAAAAGACTATGACCACGAATTTGACCACGCTTGGCGTAATGCCACTTGGAATTTGTACCAGCCCATTTCGCTGGACCTCCTGGACTCCGAAAGCATTCTCGATAAGGCGAACCGCTGGCTCGGACGTGCGACCAACCTCAAGGATTCCGAGGAGAAGTTTCGGATTTGGATGCTGATTGGTGAGCCGCGCATTGAGAGGCTAAGGCCCGCTTACGGCAAGGCATTGAACATCCTGCACAAGATGCCGGTCAAAAAGGATTTCATCTCCGAACAGGAGGCCAACAAATTCTCCAGCGAATTGGCCGACGAAATGGCGAGGCATCCAGTTGCCTGACGATATCAGTTCATCGTCACGCCGCTACACAACGGACCTTTCCTTTCACAGTCGCGTCAAGAATATGTAATCAAGATTCTCGCGTTTAAAGATGTTGCCGACCACTTGCACATCGTTTGCCTTGGCAATTTCATCTTGTATGGGTTCGTGAACCCACAGTGGGTGCTCAAACAGTTTTTGCATGATCTGCATTAACCGTGCTCTTGTTTCGGGAGAGAAAGCCTTCTGAAAACAGAGCGGCCCGTAAATCTTTGCGCCATTCTTTTGCTCCAAGGCCCCTCCCCACATCATTCAGTGACTTCCTATCAGCCCCCGGACGTTCCGGCTTTCCGGCGCTCAAGTGCGTCAATCACAGGCCCATAAATGCTTCTCTCACCGTGGCATTCAATCGTCCTGCAATCGCCTTCGATTGCGGATTGATAAAATGCAACTCCCGCCAACGCCAATCTGTCGATGACAACCTCTCCGTCTTTTTCCTTCAATAGGGCGTGCCACAGCCCTCCCCCGCTGCACCCCTGAAAACTTTCGGGGCCTCCATAGCCTGCGCCATACCTGACTTGGACGGCTAAATAGTCGAATCGCCCTTCATTCCGTTCGCCTGCAAGTCCCACCGGCCCGCATATCCCCTTGAAAGCTTTGAGTTTGTCCGTTCCGTTTTCAGTTGGTTCCTCCTGCGTCCATTCGGCGACCATTCCAGTTAGCGCCCCTTTCCCCTATGAGGGCGGCCAGCCCAAATGCTCCGTTTCGCTCACGGCTTTGGAAATTCACAACGGAGCCGGGGAATCCTCTTACGCACGTCTGCCTGCCAGCCAAGACTGTTTAACGCGGGGAATTCGCCGCTGGAGGATTCGCCGCCGGAGACGGCGCGCCCGCCGGGACAAAAAAGGAGCGATTGCCCGCATCCTGGGGATCGTCGTGGCGCGGATAATCCCGCCAAAGCCAGCGCAGCATTTCGGGCATGATCGCGCCGGCCTGCTTGTGGGAGTGGGTGCCGAGTCCCCAAGCGTAGTTCACGTCGTATTTCTTCGCCGTCAACGCCTCCACCATACGGATATTCTGCCCATGCCAGTCCCGGCCCGGACTGTAAGCGCCTCCGGCCCGGCCCACGCCGCGGTTGTCGTTGATGCCGTCCGCCAGGAAAATGCGGATGGGCTTGGCTTCATTGGTGCGGATGATGTCCGGATAGGCGTCCCCGCCCATGATGGCGGTGAAGCTGCCGATGGAACTGATGACTTTGCGAAACTGGTCCGGCCGCTGCCAGGCCACCGTGAAAGCGCAGATCGCCCCGGAACTGGCCCCGGCGATGGCGTGGTTTTCCGGGTCCGGGGAAATGTTGTACTGCTGGGTGATGACCGGCATCAATTCATCAATGGTGAACCGGGCATACTTGTCGTCCAGGGCGTTGTATTCCAGACGGCGGTTTCCGCTCCCGTCGCCCCAATCGGCGTCGGTGGGTTCCGGCTGGCCGGGATGGTGGCCGGGATTGACAAAGACCGCGATGGTTACCGGCATTTCGCGGCGGTAAATCAGGTTGTCAAAAACATACGGAATGCGGAACTCGCCGTTGGTCCCCACGTAGGCGTGTCCGTCCTCAAAGATCATCAGGCACGCCGGCTGGGCAGGATCATATTGGGCCGGGACATAGACCCAGTAGTTGCGGGTGGTGTTGGTGAAGATGTTGCTGGGCAGGCTGGCCGGCCCGATGACTTTGCCCTGCGGCACCCCGGCATGACGTTGCGAATCAGGTCCCAGCTCGTAAACATCATCCGTCACGGCCGCGGGCGCGGCTATTCCAGACAACACAAATCCCACGACACAGTAAGGCACAAATTTCATAACGCGACTTTGCTAAACTGGCGCAACATTAACCTGCCGGGGCCTTTGTTGCAACAAGAATCCGGCAAAAATCGGCAACTTTTTTGCCGCTGGCCTTTCGGGGATCGCTTCGGCCACAGCCACGGCTCAATGACAGAGCTTTTTTCGGCTTGTCGGCTGCAATTATTTCGCTCCTGACGGAGGTTCAGCCGCACGTCCTTCAACCAAACTCGGATGGAGCCAGCCAAAAACTGGGATGCGTCCGACGCCTCCTCGGAAGTTGCAAATGCCTTGAAAAACCGTAATCTGATCCCACGCCGACACTTTTTTAAAATATGATTAAAGTAACCGAGATCGCCTTCAGTTGTTACGCCGTCACGGACATGGCGCGCGCGAGGAAGTTCTACGAAGGGGCGCTGGGTTTGAAAGCCGCGACCGCGCATGATTCGGAACACGGGAAGTGGGTGGAATACGAAGTGGGGCCGCATACCCTGGCCCTCGGCTGCGCGCCGGGCATTTTCAAGCCGAGTCCCGACGGCTGCACCGTCGCGCTGGAAGTCGAGGACTTCGACGCCGCGATTGCCCATTTGCGGGCGCATGAGGCAAAGTTCCGCGTCGAGCCGATGCCCACGCCCGTCTGCCGGATGGCCATGATTTTTGATCCCGACGGCAACACCATTTGCATTCACAAGAGAAAGACGCCATAATGGAACCAGGAACAGCGGCGCGCTCATCGAAGAACTGAACCGGCGGCCGCAAGCCCAAAATTGACCATGTCCATCCTCGTCACTCCGCAAACCAAGATTCTCGTGCAGGGCATCACCGGCAATTTCGGCGCCCGTCACACCCAGCTCTCGCTCGACTACGGCACGCAGGTCGTGGCCGGGGTCACCCCCGGCAAGGGCGGCCAGATCTTCGAACATGCCGGCCACAAAGTCCCCATCTTCGACACGGTGGCCGAGGCCGCCCGCCAGACCGGCGCGACCGTTTCCGCCGTCTTTGTTCCCCCGCCCTTCGCCGCGGACGCGATCCTGGAAGCGGCGGACGCCGCGCTGGATTTGGTCGTGGCCATCACCGAAGGCATCCCTGTCAATGACATGGTGAAAGTAAAGCAGGCCATGCGCGGCGCCAAGACGCGGCTGATCGGGCCGAATTGTCCCGGGGTGGTCACGCCGGGCGAAGGAGAGAATTCCACCGGCGGCTGCCGCATCGGCATCGCCCCCGGCTACATTCACAAGAAAGGCCACATCGGCGTGGTTTCGCGCAGCGGCACGCTGACCTACGAAGCGGTCTGGCAATTGACCTGCCGCGGCGCCGGCCAATCCACCTGCGTGGGCATCGGGGGCGATCCGGTCAACGGCGCCTCGCACCTGGACATCCTCAAGCTGTTCAACGAGGACCCGGAGACGCACGGCATTATCATCATCGGCGAAATCGGCGGGTCCGCGGAGGAAGAAGCGGCCCGGTGGATCCGGCGATACTGCAAAAAGCCGGTGGCCGGGTTTATCGCCGGCGCGACGGCCCCGGCGGGGCGGCGGATGGGCCATGCGGGAGCGATCATCAGCGGCGGCAAGGGCACGGCGGCGGCGAAAATAGCGGCCTTCCAAAAAGCGGGCATCGGGGTTGCGGCCACGCCTTCGGAAATGGCCGACACGCTGTTGAAAATGATGTGAGTTTTGTTTTTCGTTGAACGGGCGGGGCGGAATGGTTACATCATCTGCACGAAACGTGGCATGAGTTTGATTGATTTTATTCTCAATGTGGCCGGGCTGCTGCTCTGGCTGAATTGGCGCGCGGTCCCGCCGCCCCGGGTGACGCCGGAGGGGACGGCGGGCCTGGCGCGGCCCCGGCGGGCGGACCCGCCGCGCGGGCGCTGGCGGTATCTGTTGGGATTGCTCGCGCTGCTGTTGGGGCGGGCGGTGTTTTATTGGCAGGCCGGCGCGCGGCTGCGATGGGACCCGGGCATTTCGTTGAGCACCTTCTCGCTTTTGTTCCGCAGCGACTGGCCGGGGCGCATGGTGCTGTTCTCCTTTTTCAGCTTCGGCGCGACGCTGGGTTTCTTTTATCTTTGCCTGCTGTTGCTCTCCTCGGTCAACGCGCCTGTCTCCGATGCGGACCCGGCGCAACGGCTGGTGCGGCTGCATCTGGGGCGGCTGGAACGCTGGCCCGGCGGCGTGAAGTTGCTGCTCCCGCTGGCGGCCACCATGGCGCTGTGGTGCGCGCTCAATCCGCTGCTGCTCTGGATTGACATGGTGCCCCGGGTTTCCACCTGGCATGTGCTGGCGCAGGGGGCGGTCATCGGCCTGGCGGCCTACCTGGCCCTGAAGTTTCTGGTGGTGGGGTTTCTCGCCTTGTATGTGGTGAACAGCTACGTTTACCTGGGCGATTTTCCGTTCCTGGATTTTGTCAATGCTACGGCCCGCGGCCTGCTCCGTCCCCTCCGCCCGCTCCCGCTGCGCATCGGCCGGGTGGACCTGGCCCCGCTGGCGGGCATGGCGCTGGTCATGCTGGCGGCGGAATTCGGCCGGCGCGGCTTGGGCCAACTCCACCCCTGAGCCGGGGACCAAACCAGTCAAACATCGCAAAGGCGGACGCATTTCTCCAGGGAGGCGAGCGGATCGGAGCCGCGCGGCACAAATTCCTGGGCGACGAAGCCCTGAAAACCGGTGGCCAGGATGGCTTTCATGATGGCCGGATAATTCAGTTCCTGGGTCTCATCAATTTCGTGGCGGCCCGGCACGCCGCCGGTGTGGTAGTGGGCGATGAACGGATGGTTGTCCTGGATGGTGTGGATGACATCCCCTTCCATGATTTGCATGTGGTAGATGTCGTAGAGGAGCTTAAAGCGTTCCGAGCCGACCCGCCGGCAAAGTTCCACTCCCCAGGCGGTATGATCACACATATAATCATGATGATTGACCTTGCTGTTGAGCAGTTCCATGCAAACGGTCACTTTGCTTTTCTCGGCCAAAGCGATGAAACGCTTCAACCCCGCCGCGCAGTTTTCCAGGCCCTGCTCATCGCTCATGCCCTGGCGGTTGCCGGAAAAGCAGATCAGGTTCGGGCAGCCCGCCTCCGCCACCAGGGGAATCGTTTTCTCGAAAAACGCGGCGATCGGGCCGTGGTTCTCCACCCGGTTCAATCCCTTGGGGATGTCGCCCGGCACTCCGGTGATCATGGCGCTTATAGCACCAGCGGCAGACAGAATGGCGGATGCGGCCGGCCAGCGGCGCGCCGGCGGCGGCGGCGCGACGCGGCGCGAGGGTGGCGGCGGCGGCGGCCAGGGCGGCGGTTTTGATGGCTTGGCGTCGTGTCATAATCAAGAGGGGACAATTGTTGACTGATCCGGCTGCGGTTTGGGTTTGAAGGTGGCCCCGATGAACAGGTTGCAGAACTGGCATTTGAGCGGGATGGGAAAGTAGCTGGAATGGACCATTTCAAACCAGGGCGCGATTTCGCCGAAAACCTCCCACGGCAGGTTGATGTGCTCGCGGGAGATGAAGATGTGGTAGGGGCGCTGGTAGCGTTTTTGGAAAATGCGCTTGGCGGAAATCTCCCGCGCCAGCGAGTAGGCCAGGCTGCCTTCACAGGGAATGACGACGGAGAAAATGCCGGTGGTTTTGTTGCACAGCCGGTGCATTTCCCGGATGGCGGCGGGCAGGTTGGGCAAATGCTCCAGGACGTGGACGGCCAGGACGCGGTCAAAATGGCCGTCGGAAAAATCCAGCCGCTCCTGGCAATCGCCCAGGCAGGTTTGAATTCTGGGGCAGGCTTTGCGCAGGCGCTCGGCCATGTTGGCCCGGTATTCCACAGCCACGTAATTTTGCTCCTGTTCGGGGGAAAGGGTTTCGTATTTGAGATGTTCGCCCAGGCCAGCGCCGATTTCCAGGGTGCGCAGGAATTGGGCGGGCCGGTTTTTGGCGGGATAGCTGTGGCTCCAGCGGTCGGCGAGGCCGTATTTGTTGGGGAAGACATCGTGCCAATGCTCCATGAAATCGTCGTTGATGCGCTGGTCTTCCGGCGAGAGGGGCGGCAATTGCTTGGGCCATTTTGGCATGAGGCAACCTTTCCAGAAATCCGGCCGCAAGCAAGCCGATTCTGCGCGGAACGGCGACTTGTGCGCGGCCAATTCATCAAGGTGCGGCGACCTCATATTTGCTCGACTTGGGGCTGATTTTGGACCGCAAAATAGGAAAACACGACGCGCGTGGCGGAGTAACCGGCTGATTCCGCCGTCGTTTTGCCGCGGCGTGACAAGGGATTGGTGGTCATTGCAGTTCAAAAAATAACTTGATTAGGCTTGATTAGGCTTGACCGGAAAAGCTCCGTGTGGCGTGTAAATGGTTCATGGATAGATATTTCCATTGATTTGCCGCGAAAAGGCTCAAAAGGCTCAAAAATGAAGCTTCTTCACCGCGAACCACGCGAAAAACGCGAACACAGGCAACTCTGCTTTCGCGTATTTCGCGTATTTCGCGGTGAGCCACTCCGGATGGTTGCGCCTTTGGCGCTTCTTGGCGGCCCAAGTTCATGGCGGATTGCCTGCGGTATCTTTCATGGTTTTTCCCATACTTTTTGGGTTGAATTTGCTTGAATCCACTTGAATCTGCTTGAATTCGGTCGAATGGGGGGTTGGCGGCTTTAACGTTAAAGTTGCGCGTCTTTGGAGAAATCCGCTGGAAAAGCCGAACCTCTGGGAAAGCCCTGCTCAACGGGATCTTCTTCCCGCCGCCGCCCGGCCCTCTGCGACCTATCGTCACGCACAAAAGATTAGCATATAAGCGCGAAGAGTCAAGAGAAAAACGCGGATTTAGGCAAATTCTTCCAAGGCCCTCATCATTAGCCACTTGCGCATCCTGCCAACCCATAGTGAACCGGAAAAACGCCCGGAGCGGCCCGCCGCAAGCGAAGTGGGGAACCATCCCGATTCCGGATCGGGAGATTTCACGGATAAAAGGACTTTTATCGCCAAGACGCCAAGACGCCAGACAATAACAAATTGAAAATTTGCAATTGTAAATTTTCAATTTGCCGCCGCCTTTGCGCCTTTGCGTTATGAATCCCTGTGCTGCCGATCCGAATCGGGATGGCAAACTCCTTGCGAAAAGGAGCGACTCTGACCTGACAGATCGGAGCGCCGGTTCCTCCGGCGAGAGCCGGACGGATGCGCTCGCCTGTAGCGGCGGTCTGCGACCGTCGCCAATGGGGCGCGTTTCGACACTGTTCTTGAAAGTGAAGAATCCTGTTCGCTTTTCAGCCGGCGCCCGCCAGGGGGAGGCGGACGGTCACCGTTGTCAGTTGGCCGGGCTGGGAGGCGAACTGGATGGTCCCGCCGTGGGCGTGGACTATCCATTGGGCAATGCTCAAGCCCAGCCCGCAGCCTTCCACCTCGCGGTTGTGGCTGGCGTCGCCGCGAAAAAAGCGCTCGCGCTGATGTCCGTCCTCACTATGGATAGTTTTTGCGTGGATTGATACGGAAAGAGAAGTCAACCCACAGTTTGGTTCATTTTGACGTGGTTTTTTGGAGATGAGCATCAATCGGATAGGACCAAACTATGGGTTGAGCCTTTGCCTTTTCCCTTTCCTCGCGCGCCGGCTTGTCCCACCATTGCGCCAAGCGCGCCGGCGGAAGTTCCACCGCTTGGCCTGCGCTCAACGAGCCTGCGCCGCCAGATCAGGAGCTAGGGCTGGGGCTGGGGTCCCAGAGTTGCAGTTGCTTGAAGTAATCCCGGTAATAGCCGCGGTCTCAAGCGAGGAGGCGTTGGGCATGAATTTGGGCGTGCGCGGCCAGGAGAAAGTCGGGCACAACCCGGCTCCGTTTGCCCCCGCGCCGCAAATAGGTCCGAAACATCTCACCGGCAAGAATAGCGCTTGATTGCGAAGAAGGAACAAAAGTGAGATTCCAGTCGGAAAGAAATTGCGGCATTTCGGCGGGGGCCAAAGTGGGCGCGAGTTCCGCAAGAACGATTTCGCAAAGAATAAGCGAACCTTCCACTGATCCCCTTCGCAAAGCGGCAATGGAAGCCGGCGCGTGCTGAGGGTCGTTCAGCAGGACATCGAGAAGAACAGAGGTGTCAACGGCGGTCACCATCGCGAATCAGCCGCAAATAATCGTCGGGGCCGGTTCCGACGGGCAGTTGGCCGCGACCGCGCCATTTCTCAAACACGTCCGGCTCCACTTTTTTCCACGCGACGAGGGTGCCCGCCTGGCTTTGCACTTCGAGCACGGTTCCCGGACCAAGTCCAAGGGCCTCCCGCACTTCCTGCGGGATACTGATTTTGCCGTCTTCCGTAACAACCGTGCTCATGGAGCCAAGATAAGGAATCCCGCCCGGAAGTCAACCGCGAATTCCGGCTGAGGCTCGATCAACTTTGGCACGCGCCGACAACATTTCGGCATGGAAAAGTCGCGACCGGAGGGGGTGACACGAAAACTGACCGGCGAGGGCGCCGGTCAGCACACGCGAGGCGCGTATGCTCCCCAGGGCGCTGCTGTTCGCTTTTCAGCCGGCGCCCGCCAGGGGAAGGCGCACCGTCACGGTCGTCAGTTGGCCGGGCTGGGAGGCGAACTGGATGGTCCCGCCGTGGGCGCGGACTATCCATTGGGCAATGCTCAAGCCCAGCCCGCAGCCTTCCACCTCGCGGTTGTGGCTGGCGTCGCCGCGAAAAAAGCGCTCGAAGACGCGCGGCTGCAATTCGGCCGCCAGGCCCGGGCCGGTGTTGGCGATGCGCAACTCGGCCGCCGCCCCGGCCCGTTTCAGCGAAATCGCCACCGTGCCGCCGGGGATATTGTACTTGACCGCATTGTCCGTCAAATTCAGGAGCAACTGCCGCAGGCGGTGGCGGTCGCCCCGGATGGCCGCTTCCTGGCAGTCGGAAAGGGTGACGCGGACGCCCGACGGCTGGGCCAGGATGTTGGCGTCGGCGAAAGTTTCCCGCACCAGTTCGTCCCACTGGAGCGGTTCGGGGTGGAGGGCGACCTGTCCGGCGTCGGCCTTGGTCAGAAGCGTCAGGCCGTCCACAATTTTGGCCAGCCGGTCAATCTCATCCATCTGGCTCAGGAGGCGGGCGGGCGGGGGCGGCGCGCCGCTTTTTTCGTCCTGGAGCGCGGTTTCCAACTCGCCGCGGATGACGGTCAGCGGGGTTTTCAATTCGTGCGAGGCGTGGAGGGTGAATTCGCGCATGCGCTGAAAAGAGCCGTCGAGGCGGGCGGTCATGGCGTTGAAAACATCGGTCAACTGGTCCAGTTCGTCGCCGTTGCCGGAGCGGGGCAATTGTTCGTGCAGGCTGCGTTCGTTGAGGCGGGCGGCGGCCTGGGTCAGGGCGGAGACGGGGGCCAGAGCCTTGCGGGTGAGCCACCAGCCGCCCCCCAGCGCCAGGAGCAGCGCCGGCGCGCCGCCCCACAGCACGATCCGGGCGACTTCGCGGAAATCCATCGCCATGTCGGCCACTTCATCCGCGGACTGCCCTCCCCCAACCGCGCGGCGGGCGGGGATGGTTACGAAGTGCCGGTAGGAAAGGACGCCCATCGTCAGCAACGAGGCGAACATGATGCCGGCGTACCAAAAAGTCAGGCGGGCGCGAATGGTCATAGTTTACTCCTTCCCCTCCTTCAACACATAGCCGGCGCCGCGCACGGTATGGAGGAGCTTGTGCTCGAAGCCGTCGTCAATCTTCTCCCGCAGCCGCCGCACATAAACGTCCACGATATTGGTTCCCGGATCGAAGTTATAGTCCCACACCTTTTCCAGAATGGTCATTCGTCCGCAAACGCGTCCGGCCGAGCGCATGAGGAACTCCAGCAGCCGGTATTCGCGCGCGGCCAGATCGAAGGCCGTTTCGCCGCGCCGGGCCTGGCGCGTGAGGGTGTCCAGCGTCAGGTCGGCCACGCGCAGGAGCCGGGGCACGGGTTCGTTGCCGCGGCGGACCAGGGCGCGCAGGCGCGCGACCAATTCGGCCAGGACAAACGGCTTGGCCAGATAATCGTCGGCGCCGATGTTCAATCCTTCCACCCGGTCATTGACTTCGCCGCGCGCCGAGAGCAGCAAGACCGGCGTGCGGTTGCCGCGCTGGCGCAACTGCCGCAGCACGCTCAGCCCGTCCTGCCCCGGCAGCATGATGTCCAGGACGATGGCGTCGAAGGTCACGCCCATCGCGCCGGCCAGGGCCTGGGGGCCGTTGTGGCAGAGGTCCACGGCGATATGCTCCGCCTCCAGGGCGGAGCGGATGAACGACGCCGTTTTCCTTTCGTCTTCCACAACCAAAACGCGCATGGCCGGACTCTACCGCAAATCCCCGCGCCAAAGAAGCGGATTCCAAGCAGCGCCATTATTCAATTTTGCAGTGTCGGCGCTGTGCGCCGAGGTCGAGCCGCAGGCTCGACTCTACACTGGATAAAGGCACCACGGCAAATTCGCCGCCCTTGTGCCGCAGGCCTGGTTCTGGCAGGATGCCACGGCGGCACGAACGGTTGCCCGAGTGGCGAAATGGCAGACGCACAGGACTCAGAGATTTGCTGACAATAACCAGCACAGACCCCAGCGCGCCCAGCCGCAACCAAAGGAACTGAACCACAGATTTCCCAGCGCGGCCAGCCGCAACCAAAGGGATGAGTCTGAATTGAGAATTTGTCATTGAGCATTTGTCATTTGCCATTCGGGAAGGCGATTCGGAGAATCTTGTCGGAAATGCGCGATTATTCACTATAGTGGTACGGATTTCACGGTTAAAAACTCTGCGCTGCGCACTCTGCATTCTGCATTGCCTTCATCTCCCGATGGAATCGGGATGCCATCCGTGGTAAAAATCCTCGCCAAACGAAGCGACTCTGACGCATTGCCGCAGGCAAAATACTGGCGAAGGTCCTGTCCGTCTGAAAAAGGCATTTTCCTGAATTTCAACCGAGTTCAAACCGGCTTGCAATTTCACCGAACGTCATTTAACCTCCATTACATGAGCAATAGAGCCTTGGCCGTCATCCAGGAATTCAACAGCTTGCCGCAAGTCGAGCAATTGGCCGTCTATGAAGCGATTGCCCGGAAGGTGACCCCGGTGGACTATGGGCCCCTGTCAGATGAAGACCTAACCGCAATCGCCGCTGAAACATTTGCGCTGCTGGACGAGGAGGAAAGCCGTGCCCAGTCGCGGTGAAGTTTGGCTGGTGGATTTAGGAATGATTCAGAAAGTTCGGCCTGCCCTCGTTCTCAATCGCTCCTTCAAAGACCAAGACCGTGCGCTTATCACGGTAATTCCCCACACCACGTCATTGCGCGGTTCCGATCTAGAAATTCGATTCAATGTCCCTTTTCTCCAGTCCGGGGCCTTCCTGGTCCAAAATCCCATTACAATTTCGGCGGCAAAGGCGGAGCGATTCCTCGGACGATTGACAGTCCAACAACTGGCCTTGGTTGAAGCAGGCGTGCGCAACTGGCTTGGCCTGTAAGCCGGAACAATTCTTCGTGATCCGTAGTTTCCAGCAGCTTTTCCCCGCCCTGTCCGTAGGCCTGGCGAAGGCGGAATGCCAACACGCGAACTCTTCCCCCTTCGCCAAGCCTGCGGCGGGACAAGCCGCCCCGACAAGTGCCTGGTCGTGAAGTCGCTGGATTCCAGCTTGCGCCCTGTTTGCCCTTCGCAACATGGAATCCACCGCCATCACCACCAGGGAGTTGAAGCCAGGGAGGAAAGGCCGCTTTTGGAGCCGCAACGTTTTTTGCCGCCTTCAAATTGCGACGATGACCGACTGGCCCCCATCGTCACTATTTCGGCGGTAAAGCGTCAACCGCGCCCGATCTGCCTTTAGTGTTTTCCTGTGTGCGCCTCAAATCTTCCGCTTCACGAATCATCTGAGACAGCGGAACACCAAGCGCCCGGGCGACGCATTCAGCCACGTTCACACTGAAGTTCTGGCCCTTTGTTTCAATGAGGCGAACCATTCGTACATCAATATCCGCCCGCTCGCTCAATGCCTCCTGAGTGATCCTTTTTTGCATCCTGTGCTTTCTCACAATCATGCCTAGATATTGCGCCAAATCGCTTCTCTTCACGAGACCATGTTGGCATTCGCGGAAAGGCAATATATTGCCGGTTTTAAGCTTGCGCTTCTTGACGGACGGAATACTATCGCCCCGTAATCTTTGACGGCTCAAAATAATATCAACAATTCATACATAAGGACACATAATGAAGCTCATTATATTGGCTACATTGTTCCTCGGAGCTTGCGGTTTGACGCCAGAATCCGAGGCGCAAATGTGGATCCAGACCAGCGCACCCAACCAACATTGGCAATGCATCGCCTCATCGGCTGATGGCAGTAAACTTGTGGCAGTGGCCGACAACAATAACGGGAATATCGGGGTTATTTATACCTCGACCAATTCAGGCACCACTTGGACTTCGAATAATGCGCCCAATGCAACCTGGAATTGCGTCGCCTCCTCGGCCGACGGAACCCATTTGGCGGCGACCGTCTATCTCGGGGGGATTTACACCTCCACCAATGCGGGAGGCAATTGGACCCAGTCCAGCGCAATTACGTCTTCATGGTACGCCATCGCATCATCCGCCGATGGCAGCCAATTGTTCGCCGGAGGTTCATCCGTTTACGTCTCAACAAATTCTGGAACCACATGGACGCTCTCAAGTGCGCCCTTTAATCAGTGCTGTTCAATCGCCTGTTCGGCGAACGGAAGCAACTTGGTAGCAGGCACCCGATACAGCGGCAACGTATACATCTCAACGAACTCAGGAGGCACTTGGAAACTGGGGACCAACATTGGCTTGAACCCAGCCTATTGGGCCTCTGTTGCGTCTTCGGCAGATGGAACCAAGTTTTTGGCCATGGGCCAGTCCGTTTACCTCTCCTCCGATGCTGGTGCCACATGGACCTCGCCGAACAGCTTGCCGCAAGGCACTAATGCGGCTTGGGTAGCTTCTTCGGCGGATGGAAGCCATTTGGCTCTGTCAGTTGGCAGTGCTGATGCACAATTTATTGGGGTCTATATTTCGACCAATTCGGGCGCCTCTTGGTATTCGACTGGCCCCATACCCAACGGAGTCGAAGCCTTTTCAGCGAACGGCGGCGAATTGCTATCTTGTGTCTATAAGGGAGGCATCTGGACAATCCAACTCCCCGTAACACCGTCAATATCTCTACTTAAAGCGGTCCAGCCGGATTTCTCAAACCTATACAGTGGCACAAATTACCAATTACAAGTTTCACACGATCTGAACACCTGGACAAACCAAGGCGCACCGTTCACAGCCACAAATTATGCAATGCCATACCCTCAATACTTTAACGTGGCCGATTGGAACCAACTCTACTTCCGACTCCAAGTGGCTCCGTAACGGAAACAGGTCTGTTAAGCTTAATCTGCTCACGCATAAATTGCCAACGACGAAACCGCAACTTAACAAATCAAATCGCAAGTTGTCTATCCCACTATGAAAAGCCAAGATTGCCTCAGTGAATCTGAGGACTCCTCCAATAAGCTAAACAGGTTCACAACGCTTCCGCACTTGATGGATATGCTAATAAAAAGACGCCTTGTCTTTTCGGATCCAAAGTTTTGGGAAGACAAAAATGACGTGGAGATACTGAAAATCTATCAGAACGCGAAGCGTGTAAAACTCTTCGTGCTGTGTTTTCTCATTGGGCACGAAACGATTCACCACTGGAAGGCGTATGCCAATGGGATTAGCGGATGTTGTATTGAGTTCGATAGAGCGAAACTCGAGAAATTATTCTTGGCGCACAAAAGTGATGGAGTGAGATTTGAAGAAGTGAACTACAATACAATCGAAGAGGTGAAAGTTGATTGTGTTTGCAGATTTCCATTTCTAAAGCGGCATCCTTATAAATTCGAAAATGAATTTCGAGTCATTTGCATAGGAAAGAGACGAGCAAAATCTTTCGAGATCAGTATTGACGATCTTAATGTGATTAAGAGAATAACATTAAGCCCACAAATGCCAGTTCATTTGTTTAGAACAATTGAATGTTTCTTGAAAGGGGTCCTCAAGGTCAAGGCTAAGGTCAATCTTTCCAGGATTATAAAGCATCCCGATTGGATTGGGAAGTTTAAGCGGGCAAAATTGGGCGAGAAAGCAGCGCACCACGAAGGCTGACGCGCACAATCCCGGAATTCCGGTGTGCGATTGCGATATTGTCGTACAAACCGATCAATTCCGGCACGCGTTCAATCCAAAAGTGGACGTTGCAAATCAACTTGGCCGTGAAATCTTCCGAGCGCAGTTGGCTCCTGCGCAGATACCGCCGCTTCTCCGGGGCCGTGTTCGCACAGAGATAACGGCCCATCAATCGCCGTATTTGCTCTCCCACCAATTGAAATGGATTCCGCAACGCTTCAATCAAATCGCTTTGCAAATCCGTTCGTGTCGCAGGCCCCACATCAATGTCCGCTTCCGTTGGCCGGGATTCCTGCCAACGCGCTTCCGCCGACTCATCAAACGCCAACTGCGTGAATTCCCGCAACAAAGCCGAATGCGCCGCCAGCATCTTCTTTTTCGGTTGCCCGACATTTTCAGTCGATCCCGGGGCAAGCCCTCAAGGATTGGGGAGCGCGACCGTCCCGGTCGCCGTGGGGCGCGTCTCGCGCCCCACTTCTTCGCCGGTTCTTGCCCCTGGATTCTTCTTCGGATGGGCCGCGTTCAAACAGCAGGCCGTCCGGTCTGTGTTTGGCGGGTCGCCAAACACTGCGCGCGAGACGCACGCGCTCCCCGAAATTGCCGTTGCCCGATCAGATCCACTGGAAACGCCGAAGAACTTCTTTTTCTCCGCCTCATCCAGATACAGAAACGGGTCTTGCGCAAATTCACGCAACACCTTTGCTGCCACGCCGCTTTCAAACTGGCCTTTGCCAAATGCGGCACAGGGATGTGCGCCGAGGTCGAGCCACAGGCTCGACGCTACATCAAATCATGGCACCACCGGATTCCAAGATGACAGAATTGTAATCAATCCGCCCTTGAAGGCCCGCGCCGACGCCATCATTTTTGGCGTTCAACCAATATTCAAAATTACTTTTATGAAACAAAATCAAATATTCGGTTTGCTGGCTCTGGGCATGGCGCTGGCCGCGCCCGCGCGGCTGGGGGCGGCGGAGGGGCCTTACCATTTGCTGAAGGAGATTCCCGTCGGCGGGGCCAGCAGTTGGGATTACCTTTCCGTGGACGAGGCGGGCCGGCGTCTTTATGTCAGCCACGGCACGGAAGTGGTGGTGATTGATATTGACAAGGACACGGTGGCGGGGAAGATCGCCAACACCCCCCGCGTGCATGGCTTCGCGCCCGCCCCGGACCTCGGGCGCGGCGTGGCCAGCAATGGCGGCGAGAACAAGGCCAGCGTGGTGGATCTGAAAACGCTGGAGACCATCGTCAAGCTGGACACCGGAACCAATCCCGACGGCATGCTCTACGAACCGGGCCAGCACGAAGTTTACTTGTTCAACGGCGGCAGCGCCTCGGCCAGCGTGATCAACGTTAAGGAGGCCAAAGTGGTGGCCACCGTTCCGCTGGGCGGCAAGCCGGAATTCGGGGCGGCGGATGCGGCGGCGGGGCGCGTTTATGACAACCTGGAAGATAAAAGCGCGGTGGTGGTGATTGACACCAAGTCCCACGCCGTGGTGGCGACCTGGCCGATTACCGGTGGCACAGAACCCTCCGGCCTGGCAATTGACACCGCCCATCACCGGCTCTTTATCGGCTGCGGCGGCAACAACGTCATGGCGATGATGGACAGCTCCACCGGCAAGGTCCTCGCCACCGTGCCCATTGGCGCCGGGGTGGATGCCACCGCTTTTGATCCCGGCACCCAACTCGCCTTTGCCTCCTGCGGCGGCTCCGGCGCCACCGTCATCGCCCATGAGGATTCGCCCGACAAACTGACTGTGGTGCAAACCCTCAAGACCGAGAGCGGCGCGCGCACCATGGCGATTGACCCCAAGACGCACAAGATTTACCTCTCCGTCGGACAGAGAAACGGACCGGCCAACAACTTCAAGGTGCTGGTGTACGAGATGCAAAAGCCGTAAGCTTTTCTAATTGTTGATTTCGATGCATAGACTTTGTCCGGCCCTGCTTTTGTGCGCGGTGGCGGCGGGTTGCGCGCGCTTCGAGGCAAAGCCGGTTTCCCCCGCCCAGACCGCCTCCGCCCTGGAAAGCCGCACCCTGGACGATCCCGGCCTGCGCAGTTTTCTGGAAAAAAACCTCCGCCGCGATCCCGCCCCCGCGCCGGCGCCCGCCTGGGATTTTGAAATGCTCGCCCTCGCGGCCCTCTATTATCATCCCGATTTGGAGGTGGCGCGCGCGGAGTGGGACGTGGCCCGGGCCGCCATCCAAACCGCCGGCGGACGGCCCAATCCGACCTTGAACGTTACCCCGGGCCTCAATTTCAGCCACGTCAACGCGGCCCCCGGACTGAGCCCCTGGTTTCCCACCGTCAGTTTCGATTTGCCCCTGGAAACGGCCGGCAAGCGGGGCTATCGCATCGCCCAGGCGCGGCAACTTTCCGAATCCGCGCGGCTGAACATCGCCGCCACCGCCTGGCAGGTGCGCGCCGGGGTGCGCGCCAGCCTCCTGGATTTTTCCGCGGCCCGGCAGCGCGAGGCGCTCCTGCAAAATGAGATTTCCATCCAGCAGCAAGTCATCGCGCTTCTGGAACAACAAATCCAGGCCGGGGCGATGGCGGCGCAGGAGGCGGTGTCCTTTCGCCTCGCCCTGCAAAAAACGCGGCTGGACCTGGCCGACGCCCGGCGCGAGGGCGCCGAGTCCCGCGCGCGCCTGGCGGAGTCCATCGGCGTTCCGGTCCGCGCGCTGGACGGCGTGGAGGTATCCACTGTGTTCCCGGACGCCGCCGCCGCCGCCAGCCTGACCAGCGAGGAAATGCGGCGGGAGGCGCTGTTGGGCCGCGCGGACATTCTGGCGGCGCTGGCCGATTACGCGGCGGCCCAGTCGGCCTTGCAATTGGAAATCGCCCGGCAATACCCGGACATTCAACTCAGCCCCGGCTATCAGTTCGACCAGGGGGACAACATGTACAGCCTGGGCCTGACCGTGGAACTGCCCGTGCTCAACCAGAACCAGGGCCCGATTGCCGAGGCCGCCGCCCGCCGCGTGGAAGCCGCCGCCCGCTTCAGCGCGCTGCAGGCCAAGGTGATCGCGGACATTGACGCCGCGGTGGAAAGTTTTCGCGCCACGGAAAAGAGCCTGGCCCTGCTCCAGGATCTGGCCGCAACCCAGGCAAAGTCCCGCGACGCCATCGCCGGGCAGGTCAGCGCCGGCGCCGCCGCCCCGCTGGATTTGTTGAACGCCCAACTGGAACTGGCCGAGGCCGAAGAGGTGCAGTTGGAGGCGCAGGTCAAGAGACAGCAGTCCGTGGCGGCCCTGGAAGACGCCGTGCAACGTCCCATTGAAATGATAACGCCGGGCGTGATCGAGCGGAATCCGGCGGCCGCAAAGGAGAAAAAACCGTGAAGCGAGCCATTGTTCTCATTCTACTCATGGCCGGCGCGATTGGCGGCGGCCTCTGGTGGCATAAGCGCCATAACGCGGCCGCCCCCGAATCGCCGGACGCCGCGGAAGAAGGCCCCCAAGTCACCCGCGACGCACAGGGCAACACCGTGGTCAGCATGAGTGACGACCAGCAGGGGGACTTGGGGATAGTCTTTGGCAATCCGGCGGCCGGGCAGTGGAGCCAGCCGGACAATGGCTCCGGCCAGGCGCCCAATGCGACACCGCTGGCGGGCGTCCTCATCCCGCGCGACGCGGTGGTGCTGGTGGAAGGCGCGGGCTGGGTTTATGTGATGAACAAGGACAAGGGCGGCGAAGCCTTCACCCGCATAAAGACCCCGTTGGACCGGCTCACCGACGCCGGATGGTTCGTGACGGGAACCATCAAGACCAACGACTACATCGTCGTGAACGGCGCGCAAAAACTTCTTGCGGTGGAACTCAAACCGGGCGGCGAGGAGTCCACGCCCCCGGTCGTGAGCGTCCAGACCAACGCCCTCAAGTTGGCCACACTGCATCGTTACGTCCAAGCTTATGGCACGGTGGAACCCGCCCCTGCCACGACCAACGCCCCGGCCGCCGGCGTGGCGCTGGCGGCGCCGGTGGCGGGCGTTATCACCAAGGTCGCCCTGGTGGAAGGCCAGCATGTCGAGAAGGGCGATTTGGTGGTGGAATTGAATTCGGGCACGTTGACGGTGGAGAACGCGGAACAAGAAGTGGCGCGGCAGAGGCAATTATACGCGCAACAGAACACCTCGCAGAGGAATTTGCAGAGCGCCGAGGCGCAACTGGCCTTGCTGCGGGTCCTCGCGCCCATGTCCGGCACGGTCGTGCATGTCAACGTCAAGCCCGGCCAGTCAGTGGACTTGCCGACGGTCGTGGCGGAAGTGATGGATTTGAACCGGCTCGTCGTGAGCGCGCAAATTCCGGCGGCGGAAGCCGGCGAATTGAAAGCCGGGAATCCGGTCGAAGTGTTGACCGAGCCGCCGGTGACGGCGGAGCTTGCGTTCCTCAGCCCGACCGTGGACACGAACAACAACACGGTTCTGGCGCGGGTGTTGTTGCCGCCGGGCGGCCTGCTGCGGCCCGGACAATTTGTTGCGCTGCGCATCGTGACGGCGGTTCATGTGGATTGCCTGGCCGCGCCGGGCGAAAGCGTGGTGACGGATGAAAGCGGCCAAAGCGCCATCGCGCTGGTCAAAGGCGGCCAGGCGACGCAAACGGCGGTGCGGACCGGTGTGCGCGAGAACGGCTGGATTGAAGTGGCCGCTCCGGGACTGAAAGCGGGGGATGTGGTCGTGTCTGTGGGCGCTTACGGCCTGCCGGCCACAACCAAAATCCGCGTGCAAGGCGCTTCGGGCGACGAATCGTCCGCCCAATCGTCCAAGGACAAATGAAGGCCGACGTCATCTCGCCTTTGGGCCGGTTCGCCACGAGGCACGCTCTGTCCATCACCTTCGTCGCGGCGGTCTTGTGCCTGGCGGGAATTTTTTCGGCGCTGCGCATGCCGTCGTCGGTTTTTCCGCAGACCAATTTTCCGCGCGTCGTCATTCTCGTCAACAACGGCATCATGCCGGCGGACGAAATGATGGCGACGGTGACGCGCCCCATCGAAGAGGCGATGAAGGACATTCCCGGCGCCGTCACGGTGCGTTCGGCCACCAAGCGCGGCTCGGCGCAGATCAATGTCTTCTTCAACTGGCATGTGGACATGTCGCAGTCGGAACTGTATGTGCTGGGGCGGCTCTCGCAAATCCGCAGCGACCTGCCTGCGACCGCCGACACCGAAATTGAGCGCGTGACCTTTTCGGCGTTTCCCATCATTGGCATCAGCCTCACCAGTCCCAGTCGCAATATCATGTCGCTTTGGGAAACGGCCAATTATGAGTTGAAACCGCGTTTTCTCCAGATTCCCGGCGTGGCGCGCGTGGAAATCCTCGGCGGTCGCGAGCCGGAATTCCATGTCGTGGTTGACCCGCTGAAATTGCAGGCCGCCGGCCTGGGATGGCAGGAGGTGTGCGACGCGCTGACGAAAAACAACCTCATCGCGCCCGCCGGCATGATGGAAGAGAATTACCATCTTTACCTGACGACGGTGGACGGGCGCGTTCATTCGGTGGCGGAGATGGAAAATCTGGTGATTGCGGTTCACGGCGGCCATCCGGTGCAAGTCAAAGAGGTGGCGCGTGTCCAACGCGGGCCAAAGCCGGTCTTTCAATCCATCACCGCGCAGGGGCGCGAATCGGTGCTGTTGAACATCATGAGCCAGGCGGACGGCAGCACGCTGGACATCGCCGCCGCGTTGCAAGCAAAACTGCGGCAACTCCGGCAGGAATTGCCGCCGGACATGCAACTGGCGTTTTTTTACGACCAGTCGCTCTTCGTGCGCGATTCGGTGGGAAGCGTTTGGGACGCGATTATTTTCGGGCTGATTCTGTCCGTGCTGATTCTTTATTTCTTCCTGAAGAACTGGGGCAGCGTGTGGACCGCCATCGTCACCATTCCCATCACGGTTTTGGTCACGATCGTCGCCATGAAGCTGGCCAACATGAGCTTCAACATGATGACGCTGGGCGGCATCGCCGCCTCCATCGGGCTGGTGATTGACAACGCCATCGTCGTGGTCGAGGCGATGTGCGTGAAGATCGCGGCGGGCCGGCCGCGGCTGGAGGGAATTCAGGAAGCCGTCCACGAGATTCTTTATCCGCTGGTCGGCTCGACGCTGACGCCGGTGGTCGTGTTCCTGCCGCTGGCGTTTTTGTCCGGCATTGCGGGCGTCTTTTTCCGGGCGCTGGCGCTGACGATGGTGGTCTCGCTGCTCGCGTCGCTGGTTCTGGCGGTCACCCTCACGCCGTCGCTGGCCGCCTGGTTCATCCGCGAGCGCCAAGGGAAGGAACAGGGCCGGGCGCGCGGCGGCCTGGAGGGCGGCTTTTTGCTCCGGCGCGTCCTCCGCGTTTACGAATGGGCGTTGCGCAAGGCTCTGGCGCATCGCTGGCTCACCTTGCTGGCCTGCGGCGCGGTGCTGGCCGGGTCGTTTTTCATTTACCGGCAGTTGGAATCCGATTTTCTGCCCGACTTTGACGAAGGGGGTTTTGTGATTGATTTCTGGGCGCCACCGGGCACGAGTCTGACCGAAACCTCGCGCCAGCTTGAGGCGGCGGAGCAAATGCTGTCCGCCAATCCGGACGTGGAAAGTTATTCGCGCCGGCTCGGCGCGGAAATGGGCATGTTCATCACCGAGGCGTACAGGGGCGACTTTGCGGTCAAGCTCAAACGCCAGCGCGAGCACTCGACCGAGGAGGTCATCGCCGCTTTGCGCCACACTTACAACGAGCGATTCCCGGCCTTCCACTGGGAGTTTCCCGGCATCCTGACCGATGTGATCGGCGATTTGCAGTTGACGCCCGATCCGGTGGAAATCAAATTGTTCTCCACCGATTTGAAATGGCTGCAACAGGCCGCGCCCCGGGTGGAAGAGCAAATCAAGACCATGTCCGGCGTGGTGGACACGTTCGACGGCCTGACGCAAACCGGCCCCTCCATCAATTTCCGGGTGCGTCCGGCCGACGCCGCGCGGTTTGGCTTGAGCATTCAGGACATCGCCGCCGCCGTGAACACCGCCATGCTGGGCCAGACCGTGTCGTCCGTTTTGGAAGGCGACCGGGTGGTCAACATCCGCGTCCTGGCCAATCCGGCGAGCGTCAATCGCCTGGCCGTGTTGAGCGAGCTGCCGTTGCGGGCGGCCAACGGCACGGTCGTGCGGCTGGCCCAAGTCGCGGACGTGGTGGAAGAGCCGAGCGAAGTGGAGTTGGTCCGGGACGATTTGCGGCAGGACATCATCGTCTCGGCCCGGCTGGAAGGCCGCGATCTGGGCAGCGCGATGAAAGAAATCCAGGACAAATTGAGCCAGGACAAATGGCTGCCGCCCGGCACGGTCGAGTACGGCGGGCTTTACCAGCAGCAGCAGGAATCCTTCCGTAATCTTATCAGGGTGTTGCTCGCCGCCATCCTGCTGGTGTTCACCGTGCTGCTGGTGGAATTCCGCTCGTTCTACGAGCCGGTCGCCATTGTGTTTGGCGCGGTCCTGGCGCTGTTTGGAACGGTGGCGGCGCTCTGGATCACGGGCACGTCTTTGAACATCGTCTCCTTCCTGGGCGCGATCATTGGGGTCGGCATTGTGGCCAAGAACGGCATCCTCATGCTCGATTTTGTGGAGCATCTGCGGACGCAAGGCGTGCCGCTGGCGGAAGCCCTCGTGCGCTCCGGCCATCGGCGTCTGCGCCCGGTATTGATGACTTCCATGGCGGCCGCTCTGGGGATGCTGCCTCTGGCCTGGGGGATCGGAAGCGGCGCCGAAATGCTGCGTCCGCTGGCGATTGCCGTGATTGGCGCTCTGTGCATTTCCGTGCTGCTGTCGCTCGTCGCCACACCGGCGGCGTATTACGTCCTGTTGCTCCTGCGCGAAAAATCGGTCTTTCAACAACCGGCGCCGCAGGAGTAAGACGGCCATTGCCGCCGCGTTGTCATTTTGCTGGCAGCGGCGCGGATTGAAGTTCTTCACGGCACCCGCCGTTCGCTGCCGCGCTCAAAATCGGACGAAAGCTCCTGTTTCGCAAACAAAGCGGAACTTCGTTCCGCACACCACGACGCTTCGCGTTCACCGCGCGCCAGCGAGGCGCCGACAGGTCTTGAATTCTCGTGAAGCGATCTGGATGGCCGCGCCGTTCATGCCAGGGCTCAAGACTTGCGGATGCGAACGCGCCCGGCGCGAATATCCTGCTCGCCGCGTTCCATCTTCGCCTTGAACTCGTCCGTGAATCCCAGATCGTCCTCCAGCATGTTTTCCAGCCAGTCGCGCAGCGATTCCTGCTCCGCCTTCGACAACCGTTTCACTTCCTCTTCAATTCTCTCGAGCGTTTGCATGGCGCAATGAAACCCCATTCCTCCGAATTTGCAACTCTCCGGGAATGCGCCAGCCTTGGATGGGCGCACGACAAAGATCTTCACCTCCATGGTAGGGCGGCGCTGCCGCGCCGCCCAAGATTTCGGGGCAGAGCAGCAGCTCTGCCCTACCGGGAAGGCGAAGAATTCTGTCTCACACCCCCTGGATGGCAGGGCGCGCACTCCGTGCGCGCCGCGGCGGGCAGTGGACTGCCCGCCCTACCGGTTCCCCACCTCAGCGACGACTTGCGTCATTTCCGGCTTTCCTGTGGCCATGATTTCGCCATTATTCATCCACCATGTTCTCAGAAATCAAATCGGTCCATTTCGCCGGCATCGGCGGCACGGCCATGGCCGCGGTGGCCGCGGCGATGCGCGACAAGGGCTTCGCCGTCTCCGGCTCGGATTACAATGTCTATCCGCCCATGTCCGCGTTCCTGGCAACCAAACAAATCCAGGTCATGCCGGGCTACGCCGAATCCAATCTTTCCCACAAGCCGGACCTGGTGGTCATCGGCAACGCCCTCTCGCGCGGCAACGCGGAGGTGGAGGCGGTCCTGGATCACAAGATGCGTTATTGTTCGCTGCCCGAACTGCTCAAGGAATTTTTCCTGCGCGGCAAACGCTCCATCGTGGTCAGCGGGACGCACGGCAAAACCACCACCACCTCGCTCCTGGCGTGGGTGTTCGAGCACAACGGATTGAACCCCGGTTTCCTCATCGGCGGCATCCCCAACAACTTCGGCGAAGGAGCCAGGTTCACCGCCAGCCCGTGGTTCATTATCGAAGGCGACGAATACGACACCGCGTTTTTTGACAAGCGGAGCAAATTCATCCATTACCTTCCCGAAGTGGTGGTGATCAACAACCTGGAATTCGATCACGCGGACATTTTCGACAACCTGGCCGCCATCCAATCTTCCTTCCGCCGGCTCATCGCCCTGATCCCGCGCAACGGCCAGCTTCTGGCCAATGGCGACGACCCGAACCTGGCCCCGCTGCTCGAAGCCGCGCCCTGCCCGGTCAAACGTTTCGGATTGAGCGAGGAGGGCAGCGTTCACGCCTTCAATCTGCGCTACGGCCCCACCGCCACCGAATTTGAAATCCCCAGCTTCAAGTTCCATCTCAACCTCACCGGCGAGTTCAACGTGCGCAACGCCCTGGCCGTCATCGCCGCCGCCAAGCATTGCGGCCTGTCCAACAAACAAATCCAGTCCGGCTTCGACACCTTCAAAGGCGTGCGCCGGCGCATGGAAGTGCGCGGCGTGCCGGGCGGTATCACGGTGATAGACGATTTCGGCCATCATCCCACCGCCCTCCGCGAAACGTTGCGCGCGCTGCGCCGCCGCTACGCCCGCGAGCGCCTCTGGGCCGTCTTCGAGCCGCGCAGCAACACCACCCGGCGCAATGTGTTCCAACTGGAACTGGCCGAGGCTTTCGCCGACGCCGACGCCGTGGTCATCGCGCAGGTGGCGCGCCTGGAATTGCTCAAGCCGGAGGAACGGCTCAATACGGACATGCTCCTGCAAGACCTCAAGGCGGCCGGGAAGACCGCCGCCTGTCTGCCCCATGCGGATGCGATTGTCGCCCATCTGAAAAAAGAGGCCAGCGGCGGCGACGTGATTTGCATTTTCAGCAACGGCGGTTTTGGCAACATCCATGAAAAACTGCTGGCCGCCCTGGGCGGCGGAAAGGCGTAAAAGACCGCGGAACCCCCTTTTGTCAATATGCGCGATCATTTCTGGCAGTTTGTTGTTGACTTGTTGGATTACAGGACTGCGGTGGGGGCGGTCTTTTATGCCTTCGTGCTGGGATTTTTCGCCTGGCTGGCGGGCCGGGCCGTTCGTCTGGCGGTGCAACGCTTTCTGGAAAAGCAGTCGGCCTCGGCGGACCAGACGGCGGTCCGCTTCCTGGCGCAGTTGGCGCGGTTGGCGGTTTGGATTCTTGCGTTTCTGGCCTACGCACACCTGGTTCCGGCGCTGAAAGATTTGGGAGGGGCCGGGCTGCTCAGCGTGGGAGTGGTTTCCATCGTCGTGGGCATGGCCGCGCAAAACACCCTGGGCAACTTGATCGCCGGGGTGTCATTGGTGCTCTACCGGCCTTTCCGTCTGGGCGACCAGCTCCAGGTCAGCGCCCCCAGCGGATTGGAAACCGGCATCGTGGAGAACATCAGTCTCGGCTACACCGTTTTGCGGGCGGGAGATGAGCGCCGGCTGGTTATTCCCAACAGTCTTATGGCCAGCCAGACCATCCTCAACCTTTCCATGTCCAGCCAACCCGTCCCTTGCGCGGCGGCCATCACCCTGGAACACGATGCGGATGTGGACAAGGCCCGCCAAATCCTGCTCGAGGTCGCCCGGCAAAGTTCCAGGGCGCCCGGAACACCCACTTGCCGCATCACCAATTTGTCCGGCGCGGGCGTGACCGTCACCCTCACGGCGTGGGCGGCGAATCCGGTGGTCGCGCCCGACATGAAAAGCGACCTTCTGGAGGCCGCCAAAAAGCAACTGGACCAAGCCGGCATCAAAATCCACCGCGATTGCGGCTGGGCGGCGCCCGGCAAATAATCCATTATCGCGACAGTGGAATTTCGGCAGAATTGTGCCAAATTGTCCGGGAGCGCGGGTGTCTTCACCCGCCGCGCCCGGCGTCTCGCCGGGAGCATGCTTCCGAATTTCCGTGTCGCAGTTTTATGAGTTTGCCAAAAAGAATTTTGCTTCTGGCCGGCACCAAAAAGGGCCTGTTCCTTTTTGCCAGCGCCGACCGCCGTCATTGGGAACGCAGCGGACCTTTCCAGGCCGGGCGCGAAATCAACCATGCCATTTGCGACCCGCGCGACGGCCGCTTATGGTCCGCGGCCAACGACGCCTGGTTCGGTTGCGAACTGGCCTGTTCGGCGGACCTGGGCAAAACCTGGAACAACATCCCCCTGAAATTTGCCGAACAGTCCGGCACGAAACTGGACCGCATCTGGCATATCGAGCCGGGCCGCGCCAGCCAGCCGCGCGTGCTCTATGCCGGCGTCGCTCCCGCCGCGCTCTTTCGCAGCGACGATGGCGGCCAGAACTGGAATGAGGTCGCCAGTTTGACCCAACACCCGACCCGGGACCGGTGGCATCCGGGCGCGGGCGGCCTTTGCCTGCATTCCATTATTGTTGACAATAGCCGCGCCCAAGGCCTGTTTGTCGGCATTTCCGCCGTGGGAGTCTTCCGCTCGGAGGACGGCGGGGCGGCCTGGCAAGCGGCCAACCGGGGCACCCGCGCCGATTTTCTCCCCGAAAAATATCCCGAATTCGGCCAGTGCGTTCACAAGCTGCTCCTCAGCGGCGGCGAATCCCCGGTGCTCTATCAGCAAAATCACTGCGGCGTCTATCGCAGTTCCGACGCGGGGAAAAGCTGGCGGGAGATTTCGGCGGGCCTCCCTTCCGATTTCGGATTTCCGCTGGCCATTCACCCGCGCCAGCCCGGCACGATTTACGTGCTGCCCCTCAAAGGCGCGGAATTCCGCTGCCCGCCGGAAGGCAGGCTGCGCGTCTTCCGCAGCCGCGACGCGGGCGAGACGTGGCAGGCGCTGGCGGCCGGGTTGCCGCAGGAAAACGTCTATGCCGGAGTTTACCGCGAAGGCATGGCCATGGACACGCAGGACCCGGCCGGAATTTATTTCGGCACCAACACGGGAAAGATTTTCAGTTCCGACGACGAAGGCGATTCCTGGCGTCTTCTGGCCGACAACCTGCCGCCGATTTACTCCGTTGCCACGGGGACCGTTTGACGTTTATTCTCGACACGGTTCAGAAGACGGCGTATTCAACCAACAGTTCAAATGGCTGCTTGGAAGCGCCCGCCGTGTTTGACTTGCGCGCCCAAGAAACTGTAATAAACGTTGAATTTGTTTGAAGATCTCATCGTGGATGCGCCTGAGACAGAGGGCATCAAATACGCAGGCTCCAAGCTCAAGCTGCTTCCTTGCATTTTTCAACTCGTGCGCAAGGTGAAACCGAGAACGGTTCTGGACGGCTTTGCCGGGACAACCCGGGTCTCCCAGGCTCTCGCGCAAGCGGGGCATTGCGTGATCGCCAATGACATCTCCGCCTGGTCCAGGGTTTTTGCAACTTGCTACCTCCTCAATCCGCATCCGGCGGAACATTATCAGCCGATGATTGACCATCTCAACGCGCTGCCCGGCAAAGACGGGTGGTTTACCGAACATTACGGCGGTGAGCCTAAGGATGGATGTTCCGCCGGTCAGGACAGCCTCAAGAAACCGTGGCAAAAGCAGAATACGCGGCGGCTGGACGCCATGCGCGAGGAGATTGACCGCATGCCGGTTTCGGATGTCGAACAGGCGGTTTTGTTGACGAGCCTGATTCTGGCGATGGATGAGGTGGACAGCACCCTGGGCCATTTTGCTTCCTACCTCAACGAGTGGTCGCCCCGCTCCTACAACAAAATGCGTCTGCGGGTCCCGCGGCTGATTCCGAAGTCGGACGCGCACGCCGTCCATCAAGGCGACATTTTCGATTTGCTGCCAAACGTGGAAGCCGATCTTGCGTATTTTGATCCGCCTTACGGCTCGAATAACGAAAAAATGCCGCCCTCGCGGGTGCGCTATGCCGCCTATTATCACCTCTGGACTTCAATATGCCTCAATGACAAGCCGGACCTTTTCGGCAAGGCCAACCGCAGGGTGGACACCTCGGACACCGTGGCGAGTTCCGTCTTCGAGGATTTTCGAAGAAACGCCGCCGGGCGATTCATCGTCGTGGATGCGATCGAGCGTTTGCTCCGGGCAACCCGCGCCAGGCACATCATATTGTCCTACAGTTCCGGCGGGCGCGCGACCGCGGAGGAGTTGAACGAAGTTATTTCCTCCGCGGGCCGGCTTGTGGAGGCGCTGGAAGTGGATTACCGGAAAAATGTCATGGCCGGGATGCGCTGGACGAACGAGTGGGTCCAGGAGGCGGAAGCGCCCAACCAGGAATTCCTGTTCCTCATTGAGAAGAAATGAGCGGCCTTTGCCGCATCCTATGCCAGCCGCAGTCCAGCATTTTGAGCCGGCCCATTTTCTCAACCGCGAGTTGAGCTGGCTGGAGTTTAACCAGCGCGTCCTCAACGAGGCGCGCGACCCGGCCAATCCTCTCCTCGAACGGCTCAAGTTCCTTTGCATCACCGGCTCCAATCTCGACGAGTTCTTCGAGGTGCGCGTGGCCGGGCTGAAACAGCAAATCGAAAGCGGCGCGGCCGGGCGCTCGATGGACGGCTTGACGCCGGCGGAGACGCTGCGCGCCGTCCGGCGCCGCATCCGGCGCATGGTGCGCGACCAATATGTTTGCTGGCGGCAGGAGCTGGCGCCGGCCCTGGCCAAAAGCGGCATCCGCTTTCTCGAGCCGCGGCAACTGGCGCCCGCGGATTTGAAATGGCTGGAGAATTTTTATCGCAGCCAGGTGCTGCCGGTTCTCACGCCGCTGGCCATTGACCCCAAACATCCCTTCCCCCAATTGCTCAACAAATCGCTCAACATCATCGCGCAGGTGGAAATGAAAACGGGGACCGAGACTCTCCGCCATCTGGCCGTCGTGCAGGCCCCGCGCGTCCTGCCGCCCGTGGTCCGCCTGGCGCGCGAGGGGCGGGATTATGTTTTTCTGGGCCGCGTCATCGGCCATTTTTTGCGGGAGATTTTTCCCGGCACGAAAATCCTCGGCCACTGGCATTTTCGCGTCACGCGCAACAGCGAGCTTTATATTGACGAGCAGGACTCGGGCAATCTGCTCAAGGCCGTGGAAAACGAGCTGCACAACCGCCGCAAGGGCGACGCCGTCCGCCTGGAAATTGACCAGGACTGCCCGGAGGCGATTCGCAAGGCGCTGCTGGGAACTTTGCGCCTGACGGAGGACGACGCTTATTTGATTGACGGCCCGCTGTCGCCCGAGCGCCTCATGGCCATTTATGAAGGCGATCACTCCCCGCAATTGCGGGAGAAACCGTTCGCCGCCCTCCGCCCGGCGGCGGTCCGGGATCAACCCGTCCTCTTCGACGCCATCCGCCGGGGGGACGTCTTGTTGCATCATCCGTACGAGAGCTTCAGCACGGTGGTTGATTTCCTGGAACAGGCGGCGCAGGACCCCGCCGTCCTGGCCATCAAGCTCACTCTCTACCGCACCGGGGGCGACACCCGCATCATCGGCGCCCTGATGCAGGCGGCGACCCGCGCCAAACAAGTCACGGCGGTGGTGGAATTGCGCGCCCGGTTCGACGAAGCCAACAACATCCAGTGGAGCCGCAAGCTGGAGGAGGCGGGCGTCCATGTGGTCTATGGGCTGGTGGGCTACAAAATCCACTGCAAAGTCTGCCTGGTCGTCCGCCGGGATGATGACGGCATCCGGCGCTATGTTCACCTGAGCACCGGCAATTACAACCCCACCACGGCCCGGCTTTACACGGACATGGGCCTGCTGACCTGCCAGCCTGATTTTGGCGAAGACGCGACGAATCTGTTTAATTTGTTGACAGGCATCGGGCGGTTCCAGGCCGCGCGCAAGCTGCTCCTGTCGCCCTTTCAACTCCACGGCCGCATCCTGCAATACATCCTGCGCGAGGCGGAAAACGCGCGCCGCGGCCGCCCGGCCCGCATCATCGCCAAGATGAACGCCCTGCTGGACGGCGAGGTCATCCAGGAGCTTTACCGCGCCTCGCAAGCCGGGGTGAAGATTGACCTCCTGGTGCGCGGCATCTGTTGCCTGCGCCCGCAATGGCCGGGGCTGAGCGACAACATCTCCGTCCGCAGCGTGGTGGACCGGTTCCTGGAGCACAGCCGGATCTACTATTTTGAGAACGGCGGCGAGCCGGAGATTCTCATGGGCAGCCCGGACTGGATGCCGCGAAATTTCTTCCGGCGCATCGAGGCGGTCTTTCCGGTGGAAGACCGCCGGTTGCGGGAGCGCCTCAAGAACGAAGTGCTGGAAACCTGCCTGGCCGACAATGTGAAGGCGTGGCATCTGCGGGCGGACGGGAAGTACCTGCGCCGCCGGCCCCCGGCCGCCGCCCCGCGGCGCAGTCAAGCCGAATTCATCGCCCTGGCCGCCGCCGCCCGCTGACCGCGCCGCGGCGATGTTGGGCGAAGGCGGGCAATATCCACTGGCGCGGCGCTGCTTCCGTGTTAAGTTTCCCCGGCTTTGCATGGGATTCTTCCCGGCCGTTTCCCAAGATCTCGCGCCGGCGCGCAGAACGGGAGGAAGAATCAAACCCGGAATTTTGAAAATTGAAATTGAAAAACGAACGATTGCTGCTGCTCATCCTGGCGGCCATCCAGTTTTGCACGACGCTGGATTTTGTCATCATCCTCCCCCTGGAACCGCAATACATGCGGGTCATGCGCATCAATCCGGCGCAGTTCAGCCTCATCGTTTCCGCTTATGCCATCGCGGCGGGAATCACAGGGGTGGCCGCCGGATTTTTTCTGGACTTGTTCGACCGCAAGACGGCGTTGCTCCGGCTGTTCGCCGGTTTTGGATTGGGCACGCTGCTGTGCGCGCTGGCGCCCACCTACCCTCTGCTGGTCGGAGCGCGGGCGGTGGCCGGCGCTTTTGGCGGCGTGACCGGCGCGCTGGTCCTTTCCATCGTGGGGGATGTCATCCCGGAAGAGCGCCGGGGCGCGGCCATGGGCCTGGTGATGTCGTCGTTCTCGGTCGCCGCCATTGCCGGCCTGCCCTTGGGCCTGTGGCTGGCGGCCCAGTTTTCCTGGCATGTGCCGTTTTTTATCATTGCCGGAATTTGCGGGCCGATTCTTCTGGTGGTTTTCCTGCGCGCGCCCCCTCTGCGCGCTCATTTGCAACACGCCCGCGAGACGCATCCCGCCGCCCGGCTGTGGGCGGTGTTGATGGAGCCAAATCATCAAATGGCCTTCGTCTTCATGGCGGCGCTGACGTTCTCCGGGCTGACGATCTTCACCAACCTGGCCACCTACATGGAGTTCAACGCCGGCTTGAGCGACCGGCAACTGCCGCTCATTTATTTGTCGGGCGGAATCTGCACCGTCTTCAGCATGAACTGGATTGGCCGCTGGGCGGATCGGGCCGGCAAGCGGCGCGTCTTCACTCTCATGTCCCTTGCGGCGGCGGTTCCCATCCTCGCGGTGACGAATCTGCCGCGGGTGCCGCTGGCCGTGGCGCTGGCCGCCTCCACCCTGCTCATGATCTGCATGTCGGGCCGCTTCGTTCCGGCCATGGCCATGATGACGGCGGCGGTGGAATCGCGCTACCGGGGCGGTTTCATGAGCGTCAATTCGTCCGTGCAACAGTTTTCCTGCGGCCTGGCGGCGTGGGCAAGCGGGGCCATTGTGGGCCAGGGTCCAAACCACGAAATCACTCATTTTCCCATCGTGGGACTGGTTTCCCTGTCGTGCGCCTTTTCCTGCATCTGGCTGGCGCGGTTTCTCAAGCGCCCCGCCCCGGAGTTGTCCGGCGCGCCCGTCTTCGTGGAGCCGGTTTGATTCAAGATAAATCAACAATATATTGCGCGGGCGGCGCCGGCGATTTGCCCGCGAGGGGGAACCGGATTACCGCGCCGGGGCGGCGGGAAGGGCGTTGACGTCGCCGAGTTGGGACTTGCCGAGGAAGGTGCGCACGAAGAATTCTTCCAGGCGGTGCGCGCCGTAGGGCGTGCCGGCCACGCCGTGGCCGGCGCCGGGCATGTAGAGCAACTCGAAATCTTTCTTCGCTTTGATCAGCGCGTTGACCACCTGCATCGTGCTGGACGGGTCCACGTTCCGGTCCATCTCCCCCACCATGAGCAAAAGCCGGCCTTGCAGCAGATGGGCGTCGGTGACGTTGGAGGAGCGGGGGTAACTCTCATCCAGCGGCCAGCCCATCCACTGTTCGTTCCACCAGATTTTGTCCATGCGGTTGTCGTGGCAGCCGGAGTCGGAAACGCCCGCCTTGTAAAAATCGCCGTGGGAAAGAAGGCCCCGCAAGGCGTTTTGGCCTCCCGCCGAAGTCCCGTAAATTCCGACGCGGCTCAGATCAAAACCGGAATAGCGGGCGGCGGCGGCCTGGATCCAGAGGATGCGATCCGGGAAACCGGCGTCGGCGAGGTTTTTGTAGCAGACATCGTGGAATTTCTTCGAGCGGTTGGCTGTGCCCATCCCGTCCATTTGCACCACGATGAACCCCAGATCGGCCAGCTTCTGCTGCGGCGAGGCGGCCCGGAACGGCTTGGGCGCGAACGATCCCTGCGGGCCGGCATAAATGTTCTCGATCACCGGATATTTGCCGCGCTCGTCGAATTGTTGCGGACGCCAAATCACCCCGTAAATGTCGGTGACGCCGTCCCGCCCCTTGGCCGCGAAGCGTTCCGGCGCTTTCCAGCCGGTGGCGAAAAGTTCCTCCGCGTCCGCCTCCTCCAGCGGGCAAACGGCCTTGCCGTCCGCGGCGTTGCGCAGGACGCTGACGGGCGGCAGGTCCACCCGGGACCATGTGTCAATTAGAAATGCGCGGTCCGGGGAAAGCTGGACGGCGTGCGTGCCGTCGCCTTCCGTCAGCGCCGTCAGTCCCGTCCCGTCGAAATTCACCCGGCAATAGTGCAGATAATAAGGGTCCTGGCCGGGAACGAGGCCGCCGGCCAGGAAGAAGACCTGGCGTTTTTCGCGGTCCACCCGCTCCACCGAGCGCACGACCCATTGGCCTTTGGTGATCTGGCTCTTGACCGCCCCGGTTTTGGCGTCGTAGAGGTAGAGATGGTTCCACCCGTCGCGCTCGGACATCCAGATGATTTCCGCGGTGTCATCGAGGTATTCGGCAAAGAATTTTCCCGAGTAACAGATGAAGGTCTTGCTGGCCTCATCCACAATGGGTTTGACAGCCCCGGATTGCGCGTCCACGCCCAAAATGCGCAGCGCCTGGTGTCCGCGCTGGTTGAAAAGAAAGGTGAACGCCGCGGAATTGGAATTCCAACGAAGATCGCTGATGGACCAGGGATTGGCGTAAAGCGAATCGTCCAGCGGGATTTCCTTCCGGGCCGCCACATCGAACAGGCGGGGCTTGTGGATGGGCACCGCGTCGCCGGGTTTCAAATAGGGATAGGACTCCAGCTTGGGCTGGAACTGGTCTTCGGGCGAGGACTCCACTTCATAAACCGAGCGAAGCGTGCCCGGCTGGTACCGCATGGCGACCAGACGGCGCGAATCAGGCGACCAATACACGTCCGGGGTGGGAATTTCCGGGTCGCGGACTTGGTAGTTCATGCCCACCGAGCGCTCTTCTTCCGCCGAGCGCGCGTAGCTGCCGCCGGGATTGCCGTCGTAAGTCAGCGGTTCGACCCGGCTGGACTTGACATCCCGCAAGAACAGATTGTGGCCGCGGACCAACACTTCCCATTTCCCATCCGGCGAAGGGATGGCCGGTCCCGAGGCGCGCGCACCGCGTCCGGCTCCGCCTCCTCCGCCTCCTCCGCGCCGCCCCAAGCCCGGCCCGGCGGCAAGGACGCTGTCCGCCGCGGTGCGGGTGGACTCGGTCACTTTGTAGGTTGCCAAATCGCAATCCCACGCGGCATTGGTGGCGATGAGGTGGAGCGACTTGCCGTTGTTGGAGAACCGGATGGCGTTGAAAGGCAGCCGCGCGGGGGCGATGGCTGTTTTGGTCAGATCGCCCAGCGCCGCGGCCAGCCGGGCGTGATCAAAGGCGGGGCCGCGCCGGCCGGCCGCCGCGTCCACCAGCACGAACTCGCGCTGGTGATCGGCCAAATCCACCCGATACCAAAACAAATTGGACTGGCCGCTCGTTCCGGCCAACCAATGGGGCGCGATCACGTCCCGATGGACCAGGCTGGTGATGTTGGTGTCCGGCGGCTGGGCCAGGGCGGCGGCGGCCAGGAAGACGAATCCAAAAGCGAGAGAAACGGCTGTTTTCATGGGAAATTCTTTGTGGAACCATTATCCGACTTTATGCCCGCCGGAAATGAAAAAAAAAGGGGTTCCGCGCCCGAATGATCGCCGCAAAAGATCACGGCGCGGCCCGCCGCAGCCAAAGGAATTAGACCGCGGACCCGGGATTACAAAGAAACCATCATGCTTGGAAGGCTAAGGCAGGACATGCGCTGCAACGCTGCAAGTTGGTTTCTCGCCAACGGCGCCAACAGTGTAGGCGCCGCCGTCGGGACAGGTTGGAAGCTCTCTATTCGGTCCCCGGCCGATGTAGGGCCGCAAATCGTCCATGGTTGGCGTGTCGCCTTTCTGCTTGTGATTTTCCAAAGCCCATTGCGCTTTGGCTGAGTCAATGATCCGGAGATTGCTGATGCACGCATTCATGGCATTGATGGCCGCGACATGTTTCTCTTCGCTGGCCTGGAGCGCCACCGCGCTCGCCTCCAAGCTCCTCCTGGCCTCCGCCTCGGCGGCCGCGCGTTGACTGAGCGTTTGAATTTGCTGCCGCGCCTGTCCCAGCTCGTTGGTCTGCTGGCGCAACTGCGACACTTCATTGCGCAACCGCGCCAACTCGACCACCTGCGCCTGCGAGAGCGGCCCGGCGGCGGCCTTGGCCGCTTCTTGCGAAGCGCTCGCCAGTTTCTCCTGCAACGGGGCGACCTGCGCCGCCTGCTGCTTCAAATCTCCATTCTCCTGGCGCAATTGCTGGATGGTTTGATACTGCACCGCCGCCAGCGCCGCCAGGGCGGCGAGGGCGACGGCGATGGCGATTTTAGTCTTGGTCATGCTCATAATTCCGGCTGTTGTGCATCCGTATTCTGCCAATATAGAGCCGCCAGCTTGTCAAAGCGAGAACATTTCCTTTGGCGGGGAACCGTTTTTCCGCGCCCTAAACCTGCGGCGCTGGAAACCGCATCATCCGGGTTTGGATTAGACAATATGAGAGTAGAATTAGGATTAAGAATACATTATGGCGTCGGCGCGCTTTTGGGCTATATTGATTCCATGAATAGCACAAAACCATTCCTCAAGGCCAAATTATGCCCGGCACAATTGGGGCTGATTCTGCTCGCGGTCTTCGTTTTGATGGCCGCGTTGGCCACGGGTCTTCCGGCCCAGACAAACGCTCCTCCGGCTGGCCCGGTCAATGCGCAGCCTCTCGTCGGCGCTCCTTCCAACGCCATCATTGGATTGCCCGCGACCGGCCTTCCCGCCGGCACTCCTTCCAATGCCATCATTAGATTGCCCGCGACCGGCCTTCCCGTCGGCGCTCCTTCCAACGCCATCATTGGATTGCCCGCAACCGGCCTTCCCGTCGGCGCTCCTTCCAGCGCCATCATTAGATCGCCCGCGACCGGCCTTCCCGGCGGCGCTCCTTCCAGCGCCATCATTAGATCGCCCGCGACCGGCCTTCCCGGCGGCGCTCCTTCCAGCGCCATCATTGGATCGCCCGCGACCGGCCTTCCCGGCGGCGCTCCTTCCAGCGCCATCATTGGATTGCCCGCGGCCGGCCTTCCCGGCGGCGCTCCCGCGGCAGCCGCGGTGGGAAGACCATCCACTAATTCCGCGGGAGCATCCCCGGCTCGGGCCGCCACGGGAATTTCAAGCGCCAGCCTCAAGCGGATCACCAACTCCAAAGGCGCATCGGGAACCCTCCTCACGACAAACATTCCGCCAAGAAGACTCATGCCCTCGACCAACAAACCGGCGCTGTCAACAAACCGTGCCGTGTCCGCCAATTTGAGATCCCCGCTCATCGCCAAATCTCCCGGCGCCGGCGCGCCCCCGCCCGCCGCCGCCAAAGCGGCTCCGCGAAAACTCATCAAGACCAACATCCCGCCGGTATTATTCCTGCCCTGGACCAACAACCCGCCGCTGTCAACAAACCGCGCCGCCAATTAGCGAACTGCCGTTCTGAAGTCCCGCATTGAGCGAAATGGAGAACGGTGCGTTGGGTCGTGTGACCGGCGCGCAATCGCCGGTTCTCGACCACGCTCCAGCAGCGATGTTCCTTCCCGTCCTTTTTGCGGGTGTTATAGCGCAAAAACATATCGTTGGCCGACAGTCTGTCAGGCCGGGTGGGCGGCTGGGAAGAGGGCAGGCCGCCACTTGCGGGATTTTGAAAACGCGGGTCTTGGCGTTCAACGACTTATTACTCTTCAAAGCAGCCCACTGCCCTCTTTCTTCTTAAAATCCAACGCCTGGATGAGGACGCTGAACAGGACGCAGGCGGCGCAGCCGATCAGGTTGTACCACAAATAACTGATGTTCAGGGAGAAATAGAGGCAGAAGACCAGCTCCTGCGCCAGCACCGCGGCGAAAAAAACCGCCGTCCCGCCCACCCATCGCACAAAAAACGCAACCAGGAACAATCCCAGCACCACCCCGTAAAAAACCGACCCGACAATGTTGACCGCCTGGATGAGGTTCTCCTGCAAATGCGCGAAGAGCGCGAAGCCCAGCGCCACCAGGCCCCACATCGCCGTGAACCAGCGGGACGCCTTCACGTAATGCGCGTCCCCCGCCTCGCGCCGGAGCAGGTGCCGGTAAAAATCCACCGCCGTCGTCGAGCCGAGCGCGCTCAGTTCCGCCGCCTTGGAGGACAACGCCGCCGCAAAAAACGCCGCCACCAGCAAACCAATCGCCCCGTGCGGCAATTCCGCCAGGATGAAGGTGATGAACACGTAGTCGCCGTCGTTGGTTTGCGCGTGGACATCGGCCTGGCGCAGCGCGGCCCGGGCTTCCGCGCGGACGGCTTCGCTTTGCCGTTGCGCGGCCAGCGTCCGCGCGCGCGCCGCGGTTTCGGCGGCGGGGTCGTGGCGGCGGCGGGCGTCGAGCCAGTCGCGGATGGATTGCTCCTGTTGCGCGCAAGCGGCGGCGAATTTTTGTTCGACAGCGTGGAATTTTCCGCCGTCGCGCTCCGCCGCCGCCTTCCAGGAGGATTGATTGAAGAAAACAGGGGGCGGCTCGAATTGGTAAAAGACAAACATCAGCACCCCCAGCAACAGAATGAGGAACTGCATGGGAATTTTGCAAACCGCGTTGAACATCAGCCCCAGCCTGCTCTCCCGCAGCGACGCTCCCGAGATATAACGCTGCACCTGCGATTGGTCGGTTCCGAAGTAGGACAGCGACAGGCACAATCCGCCAAACAAGCCGGACCAGAAAGTGTAGCGCCGGCGCGGGTCCGGCGAAAAATCAACCGCGTTGAGTTTGTGGAACGTCCCGGCCAGGTGCAACGCGTCCGTGAGCGCCAGGTGGCCGGACAGCCGCTCCAGCAGCACGGCCAGCGCCGCCGCCATGCCGCCAAAGATGACCAGGATCTGGTATTTCTGCGTCACGCTGACTGCTTCATTGCCGCCCGTCACGGTGTAAATAATCACCAGCAATCCGCTCAATATAATGGTCAGCTCCAGCGGCCATCCGAACACGGTGGAAAGAATAATGGCGGGCGCGTAAATGGTGATGCCCGCGCCCAGGCCGCGCTGAAGGAGAAACAGCCCCGCGCCCAGCAGCCGCGTCTTGGTGTCGAAGCGCCGGCCGAGAAACTCATACGCCGTATAAACGTTCCAGCGCCGGAACATTGGCAGAAAAACCGCCGCGATAAGGATCAACGCCAGCGGCATCCCAAAATAATTCTGCACGAAACCCAGCCCGTCCTCATAACCCTGTCCCGGCGTGGAGATGAAAGTAATGGCGCTGGCCTGCGTGGCCATGACGGAAAGCCCGATGGTGACCCAGCCGGTCGTGCCGCTTCCTTTGAGGTAGGCGCTCAACCCCCGCTGGCCGCGCGTCCGCCAGATGCCGTAGGCCGCGATTCCCAGCATCGTGCCAAACAGGACCAGGTAATCCAGCGGGTTCATGAAAAAAACTGTTCCAACGCCGGTAGGGCGAGACTCTGTCGAGCCGTGACTGGGTAATCCAGCTTGTTCATGAAAAGACCTTCTCCAACGCCGCCAGCAAAGCCACCCACAGCATGAACAGGCCGAGAACCACAAGGTAAACCCCGCGCCATGTCCGCAATCCGGGCAGGCCGGTCTCGTTAGTGTCAACACTATTGTTCGGCGGGCCGGGCGGGGCTGGAGAGGACTTCATTTTCCGAGCGAGACCAGGTTGGCAAAAAGCCGGTAGGCGCCGGGCACGCCGTCGGGCAATTGCCGGAACCAGGAGAGGGCGGTATAGACGAAATGGCCCTTGCCGCACTGCGCCACCAGCAGGCTGCCCTGGAGAGGTTCCTCGCCGGGGTCATGGCAGGCGAGCAGCGGCGTGAAATGGGGGTCCCACCGGCTGGCAAAGTACGCTCCGCGCTCCTGCACCCAGCCGTCAAAATCCGCCGGGACAATTTTGTTGGGCGTGTTGAAAACCGGATGCTCCGGCACGAGCAGCGTCATCTCCGCCGTTTCGTCCGTCACCCGGCTGCCGGAGAGGGTCAGGCTGTAAGGCGCCACGGGCTGGCTGCCTTGCGGCCGGTTGTAGAGCACGATGACGTTGCCGCCGTTGGTGGCAAAATCGAACAGGGCGGACATGCGCGGCGCGAGGTCCGTGCGGACGTTGAAGGCGCGAACGCCCAACACCACCGCGTCCAGCCCGCGCAATCGCTCCGGCGTCAAGTCCGCGCCCGCCAGTTGTGTGACCTCGTAGCCCATCCGCGCCAGCGCCGCGGCCACTTCGTCGCCCGCGCCGGGGATGTAGCCGACTTTGTGGCCGCGAATGGCGAGTTCGAGGCTCAAGGCCTTGAGCCGCGCGGGCGGCTGCAGCAACTGGGGCGGGATATGATCGTATTTAAGTTCGACGCGGCGAGTGTGCCAGTCCACGCCTCCGACATTCGCAACGGCGAGAATCTCCGCCGTGCCGGGCTGGGCCGGGGCGGTGATGGTGAAGGTGAACCGCGCGTTGCCGTCCGAACTGCTGACGGAAAATGGCTGTGTAGGCGGTGTCACCTTCCAACCTGGAGGAGCCTCCAGCCGCAGCGTGCCCGTGACCAGCCGAGCCTCCCGCCCCAGCAGGACTGTGAGGATATCGCTCGGCGCGGCAGTGACTCCCACGACGGCGGTCTGCGCCGCGCCTGGCAGAAAAAGTTCCACATCGTCCACAAACTTGAGCGACACAGGCGGAATGACCCGCAAGGCGAGGGAATCTGGAACTGTAAATCTCTCGCCCATCACCTCAAAGACCTGTTCAAAGGCGAAAAACGGTGGATTCTCCGGCTTGCCGATAAGGGAAGCATCGTCCACTCTGAAAAGCCCGATGGTGCCCTCTTCGCGCAACCAGTATGGCTGGGTTATCGGTGCGTTGGTCGGCAGCTCTGCGAATGAATCGGCGAGCATGTCGTAGACGGAGAATAGCTGGGTTTTCGGTTTTTGGGTCAGCAGCAGGAGGGTTGCGTCGCGGCCGGGGGCTAGGACTGGGTCCAGGCTCCTCGCTTGGCCTGTTTTGTTGGTCACCTCCGGATAAAGCACTCCCACCCAGCGTACCGGCACGTCGCTACGGATGGACGCGGCATGCTGCAAAAACAGTGGTTCGCCGGCCACGACGTCGACTTGCGGCGTTTCCCCCGAAAGACCGACGGTTATCACGGAAAGACCGAGGCACTGCTGTAAAATGTGAACCAACTGATGGCGCTTTTCATCAAGCACAACATCAGCGGGCAGGCCGGCCAGGAGGTGATGAATCTTTATCAGCGCGGGCACGTTGGACTCCAGGTTTGCCGAGTCGAAGTGAGCGATCAGATCATCGGTCATTTTCCCAATCTCCGCGCCGCCGGGGACGCGCCCCCACGTTGTGTCAATGCCGTCAAATATATCGTTTGTCGCCGGCGCGCCGGCCAGGAAGGTAAAACCGGCGCTGCCCGCGCCGCCGCGTCCGCCAAACGCGCCGAAGCCCTGCGTTTTGTGCATGGAGCGGCTGCGGCTGGCGATGGCCCCGAATTCCGCGCCCACCGCCATGGTCAGCGCGCTTCCGTGGTCCTGGAGCAGCCGTTTGGGCTGCCAGGGCTTCAATTCGCCCAATTGTTCGGGAAAGGCGTTGCTATCGCCCGCCAGCTTGAAGGCTTCGCCGGTCAGTATGGCCGAGGCGGTGTGATGCCCGTGCTGGCCTGGCGAGCTGTTGGTGGAAAAATTGGCGATGAGCACGTCCGGCCGGAACGCGCGAATCACCCGCACCATGTCGGACAACACTTCTTTTTCGCCCCAGAATTTGAACGTCTCCCGGTAATCCTTGGAATATCCAAAATCCCTGGCCCGGGTGAAGAACTGCTGGCCGCCGTCAATCCGCCGCGCCGCCAACAATTCCTGCGTGCGGATCACCCCCAGTTCGTCCCCGATCTCCGGTCCGAGCACATTCTGCCCGCCGTCGCCGCGCGTTAGGGAGAGATAGGCGGTGCGGCAATAGCGGCCGCGCGCCAGAAAGGCGATCAGGCTCGAGTCCTCGTCGTCCGGATGCGCCGCGACCAAAAGCACGCTTCCCATCTCCCGAAAACTCCGCAGTTCCTGGAGAATGTCCGGGGCGAGATCGGGCAGCGGCCTCCGGCTTGGCCCTCCTGGCCCTCCTATTGGCGGGCCGGGCGGCGTTTGAGCCGGGGCCACAAAAGGCAGAAGGCAGAAGGCGGAAAGAAGCAATCCGGCCAGGAACCCGGCACCCCTCTGTTTGGGTGGCACAGGCGACCCGCCTGTGCCGGTCGGCGACTCGCCGACCGGAACCGGGAGTAACGGAATACAAAAGCAACGCAGTGCTTTAGCCAAGAGTCGCATTCGATCTGCCGCCGGGCCAGTGGCCCGGCGGCACGGGCGAGTCGCCCGTGCCACCCAAGACGGAGGCGTTGCGTTGAGGGAGGCGGGGGCGGGCGGTTTCATCAGCGCAGGCTCGAAATCACTTCCTGGTTCATCTTGTAATAGGGCGTGCCCGGCCCTTCCGCTTCCCGCGCCAGAGCAGTGGATTGGGTGGCGGCGGCTTTGGCGCCGTCGCGGTCTCCCATTTTGGCCAGAATTTTCGCCTTGAGATACAGCAATTGATATTCGATGGGCGGATGATTCACCAGTCCCGCGTTGACCCACAACAGCGCCTGCGCCAGGTCCTTGGTGTGGTCGAAGTAAAACGTCGCCGCCCGCAGGTAAGTATCCGGCTGTTTTCTGGTGGGAGAATCCATGGAGTCCTTGATTTTCAGCAGAAGATCGCTGACGATGTCCACCTCCACTTTGATGGGAACCCGCACTCTGGCCCACACCAGGTTGATCGTGGCCGAATCGTCCTGGATATCGTTGACATCAATGGTAAAGTTCTCGACCGGGGAATCGGTCAGCTTCACCGGCGCGACTTTGAAGCGCGCGGCATCCTTCTTGGGATCATAAAGGTCTTTGCCCCAAAGGCCCGTGTCCTTGTTCAGGATCACGGTCCAGGCCTTTTCGTCCGGGATGGTGTAAAGGCCGTAGGTCCCGGCGAGAACTTCCACGCCGTCCGCCCCTCCCAGTCTGACCGGAGTGCTGAAAGAGATTTTGGTCGAAGCGTTGTCGCCGGTGCGCCAGAGATCGCCGTAGGGAACGATGCCCCCGAACACGGTGGGGTGCCCCCTCATGCTGGGCCGCGAATAAACAACTGTAATATCCGTCAAGCCGACGTGTTGAATGTTGGTGCAGATGGGGCTGGCCTGGGGAAGCGCCGGAAACCGGATCGGCATCATCTGCGGCGGCGGGGTGGCGGGCGTTTGCGCCCGCAATCCGCCGGCCAGCGCCAGCCCGCAGGCGAACACGAGCGCCAAGGGCAATTTTCCTGGATTCATAGGTAAGGGGATTCGCCGCAACCGATTAGCCCGGATATTTCATATCTCTGGCAGAACTTGCCACACCCTGAATGGCAGGGCGGCGCTGCCGCGCCGCCCTGAATCAGGGCGAAGCAGCAGCTTCGCCCTACCAGACTACGAAATATCCGGGTTAGCGGCTGCGGCGAGATTGGTGGAGCGTTCATCGTTTGCCCCGCCTATGGGGCGTTGGTGAACTCAATGGAATACTGGGTCTTTTCCCACGCAATCTTGAGCACTCCCGCGTTCGCGCCCGATCCAGGCCCCAAAGAAAGCGTGAGCTGATCCACCTGGGGATCCAACGGCGTTTTCTTCAAGTCCACCCGCGCCAGATCATTTTTCTCGTCCACCGGAATTCCCCATTGCCCGGTCGTCTTGCTGATGGCCAGCTTGGAGACGCCCTTTTCCGAAGGAACCATGTAGAGCGTATAAGTGCCGGCTGCAACCTTGGTCCCGCTGAGCACGATGGCTTTTTCGCAGACCAGCGTGGTCGCTTGATCCGCGCCGAGCCGCCAGGCCGCGTCCCACGGCACCAGTTCACCCCAGATTTTCCGCACGGCTTGTGTGCCCGGTTTCTTGCTGAAGGGACGCCCATAAGTAATCTTGACTGTGTTGCCGCCGATGGTGGCGCTGACCGTTTCATGAGGGCTGACGGGACTGCCGCCGCCCCAGGCCGGCAACACCGCCGCCGCGCTGAGGGCTGTGACAATCAATGCGTGTTTCAATGTATTCATAGTACAGTTTCTGTTCTCCTGTGTTTTATTTGAAGTTTGTGCCGCGAACCTTTTTTCGTTTCATGGCCCCGCCAATTTAAACCACCCCCGCCAAATGACAAGCGATGTTTCAGGTAATGCGTCACCGAGGGGGGAAAGGTAGGGCGGGCAGTCCACTGCCCGCCGCGGCGCGCACGGAGTGCGCGCCCTACCAGCCAAGACTGAGGCAGTGCTGCTTCAACTGATTTCCAACTCGCTGAAGCGCCGCTCCGCCCACCATTGCACGAGGGGAATCGCCGCCGCCGCCGCCAGAACCAGCGCCGCCTGGTGGCCGGCGAAGAACAGGAAGCTCCTTTCCAGAAAGGCGGACAGGCCCCCGAACTGAACCACCAGCAGGCTAATGGCCAGCAAAGGAGGGCCAACGAAGACCACCATCGGCAAGAACCGGCGGGTGACATGCCTGGCCATCCATGCGCAGTAGGCTTGGATGGCCAGCACCCCAAGCACTCCCCCCCAGAGCAGCCATCCGGCGTACACCAGCGTCGCGCGCGGCAGAACAAGTTCATGGACTTCCTGGGCAGTGAGTCCTGGACGAACCACTTTGGGATGCGCGCCGGGGAACGCCCGCCTATAACCCTCCATCAGTTCCGGATCCGGCATCGAGGGGCCAGACATGGGCGCAGCCAGCCTATTGGGCTGGAGGACGAGATCCGGCGTGCGGAGCGCGAGGAACATATTGAGAATCAGCGGACCCAGGAGCACCGCGAAGAGCACCATCGTTTTGGCCCGAAACAAACCCCGGCGCGCGATGGCGCGCGTGAAATAAAACTCATAAGTCTCCGACCGGCCAAAGCCGGGAATCGTTATGATCCCGGTCAACATCAAGGCGTTAAAAAGCCACCCACAGCAGATCGGCACAAAGGCATCCTGAATCGAACTGAAAAACAGCGCGATATCCCCCTGGCAACCACGCGTCAAGAGGAGCAACAGTCCGCAGCCGATCACATACCATACCGCCAGACAATAGAAAACAGCCAAGGCCAGTGGAACCCGTGGAAAATGGTCGAAAAGCAGTTCATTTCTCAACAGCGGCCAAAAGGGAGCGCGGGTTTTCATAGGGTCACTCCTCTCCTTCCCGGACGATTTCCACAAAAATGTCCTCCAGGTTCAGATGGATTAGTTCATATTGACATTGATGCGCCGCGGCCAGTTTGGGCAGCGTCGTGTCATCCTGGATCCGCAGGGTGGCCAGCGCTTCGTCCCGGGTTTTGGTCAATCGAAGCGCCTCCGGAATGGCGAACGTGTCCAGGCCCCGCGCGAATCCGTAGAAGCGTGCCTGCTTGACCGTTTCCTTCAAATGGTCGAGCGGCTCGCTGATTTTGAGCGTCCCCCGCGCGATGATGCCGATCTCGTCCGCCACCCGCTCCACATCGCTCAGGATGTGCGACGACAAGAGCGCCGTTTTGCCCTCTTCCCGGAGCAGTTGCAGCATTTCATCCAGGAAATCCCGGCGCGCCACCACGTCCAGGCTGGCCGCCGGTTCGTCCAGGAGGAGCAGGTCCGGCTTCTGCGCCAGGGCCAGCAGGAAGGCCACCTGCCGGGCCGTTCCTTGCGACAGCGCCTTGATGCGCCGGGCCGGATCAATCTTGAACCGCCGCAACATCCGCTCGCACACCGCGGAATCCCAGTCGGGATAGAACTGCGAAGTGAAATGGATAAGCGCATCCACCCTCATGCCCGGCATCAGAATTTGCTTTTCCGACACGTAACCGATCTTCCACCGGTCCCGCACCGTGAAATCCGACGGTGCCACGCCGTTGACCCGGATTTCGCCCGCGTCCGGCCAGAGCAGGCCGGCCAGCATTTTGATGGCCGTCGTTTTCCCCGCGCCGTTGCGGCCGAGGAACCCGTAAATGGATCCGCGCCGCACCCGCAGGTTCAGGTTTTGCACCGCCGTATTTTTCCCGAACGAGCGGGAGACGTGTTGGGTTTCGATCATGTATGGTTCCATAAAATCATTGTGTTCAAGGGGTTTTCATTGGGAATGTTTCTTCATTTCGGCAAACCGCTGCCGGACAAGCTGGAGAAGGTCGCCTTCCTCCAGGTTCAGATGTTGCGCCTCCGCCACCACCTGTTCGACCGCATCGGCGATCAGCCGGCGTTTTTCCGCGAGCGAGCGCGTGGCATGGCCGCCCCGCACAAACGTGCCCAGCCCCCGCCGCGTCTCCACCAATCCCTCCCCTTCCAGCCATTGGTAAACCTTGGCCACCGTCAGCAAATTGATCTTCAAGCCGGCGGCCAGATCGCGCACCGAGGGCAACTGCTCCTCCGCCGCGAGTTGTCCGCTGACGATGCGCTGGCGCAACTGTCCGAACAACTGCCGGTAAATCGGCATCCCGCTGTTCGGATTGAGATGAATAAACATAGTGTTGTATAACACTAGAACACAGAACCCCAAAACATGCAAGAACTTTTTTCAAAAAGTTTTCCAATCAAGACCTCCTGTAGCGGCGGTCTATGACCGCCGAGCGCGCCGCCGTCAGGCAATTCTTCCGGTTTGCGGCGGTCACAGACCGCCGCTACAAGGGTTTGCATTTTGCATTTTGCATTTCCCATTCTCCCCTTACACTCCCCGCGATGAAAATCATCGGCATCATCCCGGCCCGCTACGGTTCCACCCGGTTCCCCGGCAAACCGCTCGCCCGCATCGCCGGCAAAACCCTCCTCCAGCATGTCGTCGAACGCTGCCAGCGCGCCCAATCCCTGGCCGAAGTCATCGTCGCCACCGACGACACCCGCATCTGGGAGGTCGCGCAAAATTTTTGCCGCGCGGAGATGACCGCCCCGGACCACGCCAGCGGCACGGACCGCATCGCCGAGGTGGCGCGCAATTACCCTTGCGACGCCGTCCTTAACATCCAGGGCGACGAACCGCTCATGGACCCGGCCGTGGTGGATGCCGTCGCCCGCGGTTTGGAGCGCGCGGAAATGTCCACCGCCGCCACGGCCCTGACCGACCCGGCGGACTACGCCAACCCCAACGTGGTCAAAGTCGTTGTCAACGCCGCCGGGCGGGCGTTATATTTCTCCCGGCGCACGATACCCTGCGTGCGAGACGCCGCTCCCGGCGCCGAGCCGCTGGCGGCGTTTCCCTTTTTGAAACACTTGGGCATTTATGGTTACCGGCGCGAGACATTGTTGCGCCTGGTGGCCTGGCCGGTTTCTCCGCTGGAAAACGCCGAGAAACTCGAGCAGTTGCGCGCCCTGGAAAACGGCCTTCAAATCGCCGTGGTCCGGGTCCATTATGACAGCGTGAGCGTGGATGTGCCGGCGGATGTGATGAGAGTGGAGAAATTGCTTAATAAAGGCTAAAGTTTATTATTATGAAATGGCTGACGTACGAAATTGTGATTGAACGCGAGGAAGATCCCAAAGCCGGGTACTCGGTTCACTGTCCCGACCTGCCCGGCTGCTTCTCCAACGGCGGGACGGTGGCAGAAGCCAAACGAAATATGCGGGAAGCCATGGGGCTTTATCTGGAAAGCCTCAGCGCGCACGGTGAGCTAATTCCCAGACCGCGCAAAGCCGTGCAGGTGGACCGCGTCGCGCTTTTGGCCCCTGCATGAGCCGGTTCCCGACCATCCGGGCGTCGGAATTGGTCAGGTTTCTCAAGACGCATGGTTACGTGCATGATCGGCAACGCGGCAGCCATGTGATCCTTCGGAATCCGGCGACGGGTCAAACGGTTTCGGTTCCAATTCATACCGGATATGACCTTGGACGCGGCCTGGCCTTGCAGATATTGAAACAGGCGGGTTTTACAGCCGATGATTTCTTGAATTGGCGTTGAAACTTGCGAGCTTGGTTGAAGATGTAACGAGAGCACATGAAATTCATATTTGTCACTGGCGGCGTGGTCAGTTCCCTGGGCAAGGGCCTGACCGCCGCCGCGCTCGGCACCCTCCTGGAGAACCGCGGCCTCAAGATCACCCTGCAAAAGTTCGACCCCTACCTGAACGTGGACCCCGGCACGATGAGCCCCTACCAGCACGGCGAAGTCTATGTGCTGGACGACGGCGCCGAAACGGACCTGGACCTGGGCCATTA
>JBEKIA010000001.1:0-51361 GCA_050011995.1 Verrucomicrobiota bacterium | reverse complement strand
TTGACAAAGTATTTCCGCAGCTTTTCCAGCGCGCGGTTCACACGCATCTTGGCCGCGTCCTCGCTCGCGCCCAGCGCTGCGCCGACTTCCTTGAAACTTCTGCCTTCAAAAAATCGCAGCACGACGGCGTCGTGGTCCTTTTGCCCAAGCTGATCCATCGCTCCGTCCAGCAAGGGAGCGATTTGCCGCCAGGGCCCGGGTTCGGATTGGTTCAAAATAGACTGCATGTGCGCCTCCTGTTCGCGGCGCTGCCGCCGCCGTTCCATGGTCAGCGCGTTGGCGCTGGCGTAACGGGCTGTGCGGCAAAGCCAGCCGGGTAAAATCGTCTTCGGGCCGAGCGACGCCGCCTTGCGCGCCAGGATAATGAAGACTGCCTGCGTGATTTCCTCCGCCAAATGCGGGTCGCGCACCTGCCGCAGCGCGACGGAATAGACCAGAGGGACGTGCCGCGAGACGAGCGCGGCGAACGCATCCTCGCAATGGCGCCGGGAGTATTCCCGCAGCAGCGTCAGGTCATCGTTCGTCATTTCACAGGTACATTTACGCCGCCGGGAAAAGGCAACATATTATTTTTCCGGCGGGGCGGGGCAGCAGGCCGGACCTCCGCGAGCGGGTTCCGGTCGCCGGGACCAGGCTCCTTCCTGGCGTTGCCCTTCTCGAGGGGGAAGGATCAGAAGACGGGCGCGGGTTGTCAAAGAAAAAATGCCGGCGGCTCCGCATTTTGCATTTCCCTTCGCCGCCTCGCTTGGCACACTGGACGATGACATGACGGAAACACTGCGCGCATGGCTGGACGCTTTCTACACGTTCGGCCTGGAAGTGATTTTTGAACAGCGCCGCGGCAAGGGCGCGGCGGTGTTTCGCTCCTTTCTCTTCCTTTGCTCCAAAATGGTCCAACTCTACGTCCAAATCCACCGCTTTCTCATCCACGCCCGCATCCTGCGCGATACCACCCTGGGCATTCAGGTCATCGCCATCGGCAATCTCACCGTCGGCGGCACGGGCAAGACCCCGGTTGTGGAAAAATTCGCGCGCGAACTGCAAAATCAAGGCCGCACCGTCGCCATCCTGACCCGCGGCTACCGCTCCAAACCCGAGCCTTTCGCCCAGTGGCTCCTCAACCTGGTCCTGTTTCGTTCCGATTCCACTCCGCCCCGGGTTGTCTCCGACGGCAAATCGCTCCTGCTGGATTCCGACACCGCCGGCGACGAGCCTTACATGCTGGCCTCCAACCTCAAGGACGTGGTGGTGCTGGTGGACAAGGACCGGGTGAAAAGCGGGCGATACGCCATCGAGAATTTCGGTTGCGACACCCTGCTGCTGGACGATGGATTTCAATACTGGAAACTGGCCGGCCGCCGCCAGGACATTGTCCTGATTGATTGCCAGCAGCCATTCGGCAATGAAAAGTTGCTGCCGCGCGGCACGTTGCGCGAGCCTCATTCCCATCTGGCCCGGGCCAGCACCATCTTCATCACCAAGAGCGACGGCAACACCGCCCAACTCCGCCAGCGCATCGCCCGTTACAATCCGGCGGCCGGCATCATCGAGTGCATTCACCACCCCCTTTACTTCGAGGATGTTTTCACCGGCGAACAAAAGGACCTGGACTTCCTGCAAGGCAAACGTGTCGCCTCGCTCAGCGGCATCGCCCAGCCGGAAAGCTTCGAGCAAAGCCTCATCCAACTGTGCGGCGAGCTGGTCTATGCCAAGCGTTTCGCCGATCACCACCGTTTCACCCAGCAGGAAATCCTCAACGTCATCAACCGCGGCAAAAAGCGCCAGGCCGAAATCATTGTCACCACCCAAAAGGACGCCGTCCGTTTCCCCAAAATTGACCGGCGCGACGTGCCGATCTTTTTCATGCGGGTGGAAATAAAAATACTCAACGGCGCGCAGGACTTCGCGGATTGCGTGCGCAAAATCTGCCTGCGCTGACGGCCCGCAGTCATGCCCTTGCCGTGAAATTACAAAACCTCGTTTTCGGATGAACCCACCCGCTGCCCATGACGTTTCCGCCGGCGAAAAGATCCTCGTGCGCGGCGTCAACTGGCTGGGCGACGCCGTGATGAGCGTCCCGGCGCTGCAACGCCTGCGCGAAGCCAAACCGGGCGCCCGCATCACCCTGCTCGCGCCCGAAAAGCTGGCCGGTCTCTGGGAAGGACAGCCCTTTTTCGATGAACTGCTGCTCTTTTCCCCCGCCGACACTCTTTGGCAAACCGCCCGCCGCCTGCGCTCGAAAAAATTCTCCTCCGCCGCCGCCTTTCCCAATTCCCTCCGCTCCGCCCTGGAACTTTGGCTGGCGGGAATTCCGCAACGCGCCGGTTATGCCCGCCCTTGGCGAACCTTATTCCTGACGCATCCGGTCCCGCCGCGTTCGGGCGCCCTGGCCATGCGCCGGCGGTCCGCCGGAGAAATCCGGCGCTTGATCGCCCGCGTGGAAAGTCCGCCCCCGGTTCCGCCGTCCGCCCATCACATCCACGATTACCTGCGGCTGGCGGCCGCGTTGGGCGCCTCCTGCGAGCCTTTGCCGCCCCGCATCACCGTTAGTCAAGAAGAATCTGAAAAAACCGCGGCCCGCCTGGGCCTTCCAGCCGCGCACGAAGACCGCCCCCTCCTGGGATTGAACCCCGGCGCCGAGTACGGCCCGGCCAAGCGCTGGCCTGTGGAATCCTTCGTCGCCGCCGGCATCGCCATCCACCAGGCCACGCGCTGCCGCTGGATTATTTTTGGCGGGCCGTCCGACCGCCCAATCGCCCAGGCCGTCTCCACCGGCCTGGGCCGGCAACTCCCCCCGGTCATCAACCTGGCCGGAAAGACCACCTTGCGCGAACTGGCTGGCGCGCTCCAGTCCTGCCGCCTGCTGCTGACCAACGACAGCGGCCCCATGCACCTGGCCGCCGCCGTCGGCACGCCGGTCGTGGTTCCCTTCGGCAGCACCTCGCCGGAAATGACCGGGCCGCTCCTGTCCGCCGGCGCGCAAATCCTGCGCGCGCCCGGAATTCCATGCGCCCCTTGTTTCCGGCGCGAGTGTCCCATAGATTTCCGTTGCATGAGGGGCATCACTTGCGAGGCGGTCGTGGCCGCGGCGTTGCGCGCGCTGAATTTGAAGTCTTGATTCCGCCAAGCGGCAGGTTTAGAACGCTTGGATGAAAAGCAGAAAACATCACTCCTTCAGAACTGGCCGTTTCATTTTGCTGGCCGCCGCCGTCTGGGGCGCCTGGCTCTCCAGCGCCACTCCCGCCGCGGCGCAGGAGACGATAGACTTCAATTCCGGACCGTACACCTATAGCCAGTACCTATCCGGCCGCGACGCCGAAAACACTGTGCCTTGGGAGTTTTTCTGCACCTCAGGCCGCAACAGCGGTTTCTGGACCAATATCGCCGTGCCGTCCTGCTGGGAAACGCAGGGGTTCGGGACCTTCCGTTACGGCACGGAGGACAGAAACTACCAGCCCATTGTGTCCAATTACCGCCACCGCTTTTCGGTCCCGGACAGTTGGCGCGGACGGCGCGTGTTCCTGGTCTTCGAGGGCGTGATGACCGATGCCGCGGTGAAGATCAACGGGCAGGAAGCCGGGCCGCCGCACCAGGGCGCGTTCTACCGTTTCAGATATGATGTCACCGGACGGCTCCAATTCGGCGGCGACAATTTGCTCGAAGTCACCGTGAGCGACAAATCCGCCGACGCCTCGGTCAACCGCGCCGAGCGCGAAGCCGATTACTGGGCCTTCGGCGGCATTTTCCGTCCCGTCTGGCTGGACGCCGTGCCAACGCAGTTCGTGGACCGAGTGGCCATTGACGCCCGCGCCGACGGCTCCTTCGCCATGAATTATTATCTGGGCGGCCAAGGCGTCGCGGATGCGGTGGAAGTGACCCTCCTGGACGCGCAGGGAAATACCGCCGCCCTCCCCGTCTCCGTCCCGGTGGCGGCGGGCAATGTGGTTACACAAGTGGCGAAGCCGAAGTTGTGGACGGCGGAAACGCCCGCGCTCTACACCGCCGTGGTGCGGCTCAAGCAGGGGGCGGAGGTGGCGCACGAAATCGAGCAGCGTTTTGGATTTCGCACCATCGAGGTGCGGGCGGGCGACGGCATTTATCTTAACGGCCAGCGCGTCCTGTTCCGGGGCGTTTGTCATCACACCGCCTGGCCGACGCTCGGCAGGTCCTCCTCCGGCCGCATTGCCCGGCTCGATGTCGGGTTGATTCAGGAAATGAACATGGACGCGGCGCGGATGTCGCATTATCCGCCGGACAAGGAGTTTCTGGATGCGTGCGATGAAATGGGCCTTTACGTGCTGGACGAACTGGCCGGCTGGCAGCACAAATACGACACCGATATAGGCCGGGCGAAAATACAAGAAATGGTCCCGCGCGACGTGAACCATCCCTGCATCGTGATGTGGGACAACGGCAACGAAGGCGGTTGGAACACGGCCCTGGACGGCGACTACGCCCCGCTGGATCCGCAGCGCCGCATTGTCGAGCATCCCGGCGGCGGGAAGTTTGGAGATATTCTTGACAGGCACTACCCAACCTACAACGCCCTGGTGCAATCGCTGGCGGGCAATGACATCGTCATGCCCACCGAGTTTTTGCACGGCCTCTTCGACGGCGGGGCGGGGTCGGGCCTGGACGATTATTGGAATGCCATGCGCGGCAGCAAGACTTCGGCGGGCGGTTTCATCTGGGTCTTTGCCGACGAAGGCGTCAAGCGCGTGGATACCACCAACAATTTTATTGACGTGAAGGGCAACCAGGCGCCCGACGGCATCCTCGGGCCGTACCGGGAAAAGGAAGGCAGCTTTTTCACCATCAAGCAGGTTTATTCCCCGGTGCAATTGCCGAGCGTGTTGCCGTCCAATTTCGACGGCACATTGCCGGTGGAAAATCGTTACGAGTTCATCAACCTCTCCAAATGCAGCTTCACTTGGCGGCTGCGGCGGTTCGAGCCAATGCCTGGAGGCGGCGCTCCCATGCCCGGCTCGCTCACCATCGCCAACGGCTCGATCCCCGGCCCGGATGTCGCTCCCGGCCGCTCCGGCGCAATCAAGGCCGGCCTGCCTGCCGATTGGAAAAGCAGCAACGCCGACGCGCTGGAAGTCAAGGCTCTCAATCCCGCCGGACGCGAATTGTGGACCTGGGTCTGGCCGTTGCGGGCGAATGCGAACTTCGCGCCCGCGGGCCGGACGCATGAGGGCGCTACGGAGGGTGGCACGACCGTTTTGGCAGACAATCACACCAAAGCGTCCGTCGCAACGGACACGGGCAGTCTTACGGGTGTGACGGTTGACGGGCAGAAGTTCTCCCTGACCAGCGGGCCGATTCCGCAGGCCCATTGGACGATGCTCGATTCCGGCTGGCTCAAACTGGAATACGCTGTGGATCCGGCGGCGCAGTCCAATGTCGTGGGCGTGGCCTTCAACTATCCCGAGGAGAATATGGTCAAGAAAACCTGGCTGGGCGACGGCCCTTACCGGGTTTGGCGCAACCGGCTCAAGGGCGCCACCCTGGGTGTCTGGGACACGGCTTACAACACGACGGTGGCGGGCTACAAGGATTGGGTCTTTCCCGAATTCGCCGGTTATTTCGCCAACGTGCGCTGGCTCCAGTTGACGACGACCGAGGGCGCGCTCACCCTCATGATCCCCGACGAACACACCTTCGTGCGCGTCGGCACGCCCAAAATGCCCCCGGCCAACCTGGCGATGAGGGCGCTGCTGACCTTTCCGCCGGGCAATCTGGCCGTGTTGCGCGACATCCCGGCCATGGGCAGCAAGTTTCAAGCCGCCAGCGGGAGCGGCCCGCAGGCCACCACGCCGCTGGCGCGCGAGCCGTATCACGGCACCGTCTATTTGCGTTTCGAATCGGCGGCGGAAAAGAAATAGGGTTCATTTGGTGACGTTCTCGAGGAGCAGGCAGCCTCCTGCAAGGGCTTTACTGCGCCTTCTCAAGAAGAATTTCGCCGAGGTCGAGTGTGCCGGAGACCGGATTGCCGGGAACGGTGAACGAAGCCTCGCCCTGCAAAAGCAACTCGGTAAGGCGCTGTCCGGTGACACGAACTTGCGCCTTGTAGTCGCCGGCGGGCAATTCGGCCGTCCAGATGCCTTCGGTTGTTTCCTTAAAGCTGCCCGCCGAACAATATACACCGACCGGCCAATTGGCTTGCCGTGGCAGCTCATCGGGCCAGCGCAGGCGCACGGAGACGGCGTTGGCGCGCAGCGTCACGGTCGTGGTTTGGCCGGAACGAACCACGACGTTGGTTGAGAACAGTTGGAACTGGCCGGGAGGAACCTTGGCAAAACTGAAGTGGCCGTCCGCGTCCGTCGTGGCGCTGTAGTCTGTTCTGTCGAGTTCCAGACTCTCGCGGTTCTTGATGTTGGCGAGGACAAGAACCCGGCCGGGCGCGGGATTGCCTCCGACGAGGTAGTCGCCCTCCAACCGGCCCCACAGTTGGAGGCGCAGGGTTGGCTGCGCGGCCAGCGCCGCCGGGGTCGCTTCCCCATAACCATCCTCGTTCACCGCAATGACCCGCACCACGCTGTCGTCAGGAGGCAGGGCGACGCGGCCCTGGTCGTCGGTCTTGGACACATTGATAGACGCCTGCGGCCTTGTGTGCCATAATGCGCCTGGACTCAGTGTTAATCCCGTGCCCGGCATGTCCAATCCAATGTCGGCTTTGGCGGCGGGGCGGCCATCGGGCGAAAGGACGGTCACGGTTTTGGAGGCGGCGGGCAGCAACATGATGTCGAACGTAACCTCGCCTTCGTCCGCCCGCACAAACCGCGTGACAAACGGCGCGTAGCCTTCCGCCTCGAACTTGAAGCACAACTGCGGGCCGCCGCCTGCAAACCGGAACTTCCCGTCGTAAAGGAGCGGACCTATCCACTGAGCATTCGTAATGCCCTCCTTCACAGAATAGGGGGCTCCGTAAATTAAACGAAAACGAGGGATCGGCAGGTGGGTTGCGGCATCGCTCACAGTCCCCGATATGGTCACCCGTGGCAGAGCGGGAGAAGGCTGGGCGGGCGTGAGCCTGACCAGATGTTCCTCCCCATTGGCTTGGACGTGGAGGCCTGCGGCCACCGTTATTTCTGCGGCGGGCGGCAATCCTTGAGCGCGAACGTTGATCACCAACTCACGGTCGGGCGCGCTTTCCCATACCACACGGCCGTCGTCATGGTAGTTGAGCCTGCGGAGAAGCACTCCAAGAGGTGACAGCGCGTTAACCGTGGCCCTGGGTGGTGGCAGCCCATTGGTGTCCACCACGCGCAACCGCAGAATATATCCGGGTTGGAGGATGAGGCGCAAGGGAGCGGTGTCGGCTGTAAGATTGACTTCCAGCTTCGTGTAGGCGAATCCGCGCGCCTCAATCGCTACCTCATTCGTGCCCGGTCGGCAGCCGGTCACTCTAAATGTGCCATCAGCCTGATTGGTCGTTGCGACCGGTGTCGCCGCCGGAGCACCCATAGAAAACCTGCCCTGATTATTCGTCGGGAGATATGCGGCTCCCAGATGCCTGACCGTCACCTCTGTTCCAGGGAGAGGGTGGCCGTCCGTGTCAACGATGACGCCGCTTATCGGCAAGCCGCGAGTGAGCCTGTAAAGGTAGGTGCCGGCCAGCTTTTGCTTTTCCGCCTCGGGTCCTTCGCCATTCATAACATGGAAAAAGGGCTGGACGATGTAGTCCGGATGCGCTGCGCGGATGGAGAGGGTCGCGACGTCTTCCCTTTGGACCTTTTCGCTGTGCCAGCGGCCGGCAGCGTCAGTGACTGCCGGTGGGCCGCCGGTCTCGGTTGAGAAGCCGAGGCGATAAGAAATATGGCGGTCTTCCGGGTCTCCCCGAGTCTGTCCTTCGAATTCAATCGTCGCGCCGGCAACAGGCTTGCCCTCCTCATCCACCACCAGTCCGCCAATGGAATCGGCGCGCTTGAGGCGCAAGGTGAATTGGGAGGGGATTATTTCGCCCCGGTTTGGGAGCCAGTCAACACTCTCGTCAACAAACCCATTTGTCGTCCTGCTGAAGAAGCCGAATGGGCCCGGCGTGCCCTGCCACATGGGAATCTCGCACACGCCTAATTCGTCAGCGGTCGCCAATAGCTTCTGCGGCATTGACCCTGCTGCTTCTGGATCCGCGCCCGGGTATGGAAGTCTCGCAGGGCTGTAAATCGCCGCCCCCGGAATGGGCTGGCCGGTGTCGTCGGCGATGATGTGGAGCACCATGACGTTGCTTCGCGTGGTTTTGGCGGCGGACACTCTCTTGACCGCGTTGCCATTCGCGGCGGCGGAGGCGATTGGGGCCGCGCTTTGGTTGGTGGTTGTTCCGCGATTCTTGTCCCAGAAGTGCGGGACGACGACCAAGCCCGCGAGCATTACAACCACGCTGGCGGCAACCAGCACCTGACCCTTGATTAAGCCGGCCAGCTTGAGCAATCCCCAGCCCAATGCGCCGCCGGCGGCAACCGTCGCGACGGCGGCGTTGCTGACTTGCGCCGCCAGTCCGGCAGGCACGGCGCCCACCGCCCGCGCGGACAGCAGCACGGCCAGCGCGGTAACGGTCGAGGTTACCCCGCGTTTGGCCAGCGCGGCGCGCAAGCGGTCAATGGCGCGCTCCACCCGCATGTGGGCGGCTTTGTCCGTCAGACCGAGCCGCGCGCCGATTTCCGCCAGCGGAAGGCGCTCGAAGTAACGCAACAGGACCGCCTCGCGGTCCGTGGCGCTGAGATCGTGCATGGCCTCATCCAGCATGGGGCGCAGTTCCTGCCAAGTCGTGTCGGAATCGGCGGATTGGAGGAGTTGGTTCATTTGGTGGGCTTCCTGTTCATGGGAACGGCGGGATTGCTCGGCGCGGCGGGCCTTGGCAGCCAGATAGCGGGTGCTGGTGTAAAGCCAGCCGGTCAGCGAAGGGTGGTTCGTCAGGCCGGGGGCCTTGCGCGCCAGGTCCGTGAACACCGCCTGCGTCACATCCTGCGCGGCCTGCGCATCGCCGTGCACCTGCCGGAGCGCGGCCGAATACACCAGGGCGATATGCCGCCGGACCAGTTCCGCAAATGCCGTCTCGGACTGGCCGGCCACGTAGCGGCGGAGCAATTCGTTCGTCATCATGTTACAGGATAACACCCTCCCGCGGCCAAAATTCCACAATGAGCTTTCCCGTGGAAAACAGCAAGGCCCGGAACGATAAATCGTTCCGGGCCTGTGGGTTGTGTTAGTTTGGAAGATGAAGGAAGATTACTATGGGGCGCCGGCTTTGCCGGTCAGTCCCACCTTCTGCAAGGCGGCGAACACATCCGAGTCCTTAAAATCGCCTTTGACCTGAAAAGTCTTGGCGTCTTTCGCCACCCCTGTGGTGGTTTTCACGCCGGGCACGGCGGCGAGAGCATCCGTGACCGCCTTGGCGCACTTGGGGCAGCAGAGATGGACATTGCTGACATCCAGCGTTTGCACCTGCTGGCCGGTCGCGCCGGTGTTGGGGGTGATCTTGATGTCCGCGTTGCTGCTCTTGCCGAAATAACCGGCTTTGACCAGCGCGTTGGCGGCCTTCTGCACCGTGGCCGTGTCCGGCCCGGTCACAGTAATGGTGTCGTCCTCCTGGCTCGCCACGGCGGTTGCGCCCGGCACGTTATCGGCGACCGTCTTCTGGGCAAGATTGACACAACTCTTGCAGCAGAGATGAACGTCGGTGAGTTTTGTGGTGACGTCGGCCCCGCGGGCCGAAACGAGCATTGCACCCAGGGCGAAAAGACAGGCAAAAGCAGATTTCATAATTCAATAATTCGATGTTTGTTTCAGGGCAACTGACTGCGTTTATACTAACTGCGCGGGTAAATTAACCACGCACAAGCCCATTTGTCAAGGGATTTCGGAAGCTTTTTTGTGATGGGTCAGTGACGGCGGGTAGGGCGCGCACTCCGTGCGCGCCGCGGCGGGCAGAGGAGACTGCCCGCCCTACCTTTTCCCCCTGCGTCACTGACGCAGTACAGCTTTCTTGCCCGCGCTTTTGGGCCTATCCCATAAGCCGCGCTCGCAGCGCCTTCAGGCTCCGGGTGGGGTGGCGAACGGTGATGCGGCGCAACTCCAGCGGCGGCGTGGCCGGAAGGTTCACGCCGTACTCCGTGGTGCAGGCGGTGCGATAACCCGCCTCCATCACCAGGTCCCGCACGGCGTCGTTCCAATCCCCGTAGGGATAACAAAAATCCTCCACCGCCACGCCGAAAGTGTCCTCCAGCTTCTTTTTGCTCCCCAGAATCTCCTCCTGCGCGTCCCGCAGGCTCAGGCGGGTTAGCCGCGGGTGGGTCAGGGAATGCGAGCCGATGCGATGTCCCGCCCGCAACCACTCGCCCACCTGCGCGGTGTCCATCAGCGGGTCCGGCGCTTCGCCGTCGCGCAGGTCCCATTCATTGAGTTTGCCGATGCAATTGGCAACCAGGAATGCCGTGGCGCGGAACTGTTTTTCGGCCAGCGGTTGGAGGGCGTTCTCAAAGACATTGCGGAATCCGTCATCGAAGGTCAGCACGATGCGCCGCTCCGGGCCGGCATGGGAGCGGGCCTTGACATTGGCCCCGGCCGGCGGGCAGGAGACGAAGCCGGCCTGTTGCAATTCCTCCAGTTGCCGGACAAAGACATCCCGCCGGAGATAAAGCCCCCGGAGCCGCACGCGGGGCGGGCGCGGGCCGATCTTGTGGTACATCAAGATCGGCACCCCGGTTTTGAAGAAACCCAGAAACGGTTCCAGGGTGTGAAAGTAAACCGGCACGGCGCGGCGCATCCCTTGTTTGTAGCACCCGACCGGGCGCGGACCAAGCCGAATCAAGCCGGCGAAAAGTGTGCGCCATTGCGCTTGCGGGGACTTTGTCACTGGCCGTGAGCGGCGGCGGAAATTCTGCCGGTTGACATTCTCCCCGCCTTGCCTAGCATGTCTTCATGGAAAAAAGAATATGTCCCCGCAGCCCCCGCGAGACGATGGACGGCTGGATGTACCTGCCCCGGTACATTGATAAAATCCGTCTTCACCTCGCCGGCAAGCTGCACTCCGATTACACGGATAACTTTGGCAAAGGTTTCGATGGCGAGTGGCTCAAGGCCGCCGGACTCACCCACGACAAGATGATTGAAGTGGTGAAAAACTCCATCACCGACGGCGAGGTGTGCGATTGGGTCCGCCAAAACGCCAAGAGGACTCCCGCCGAAAAAGCGGCCCATCGCGACAACACGCTGGGCCGTCCCAAGGCGGATGATGTCCAGGGCCAGGCCCGTTTAGCCATGCGCAAAGAGCAAGCCGGCGTGGCCCGCCGCGACGACATCCGCACCTTCGTTGACATCATTGACGCGGACGAACACAGGCTTTAATCCGCGTTGCGGGCCTGGGCCTCGTGGTTCGCGGGAACCCGAGAGGCGGGTGCCAGGCCGCCATTCCTTGCTCACCCGACTGGCGGATGCTATGATGAAGGCATGACCACAACAGTCGAGGCCATTTACGAAAACGGGATGTTGAGACTTTCCGGCCCCCTGCCTTTGCGGGAGAAAGCACAGGTCGTCGTCACCGTCCAAACTAAACCGCTCTCGGGTGAGGACAAGGAACGGCAAGCCTGGTTGAAATCCTCCGAGGAAACTCTCACGCGCGCATGGAACAATTCGGACGACGATGTTTTCAATGAACTTCTCGATCAGTGAAGTGGTCCTTGTCCCGATTCCTTTCACCAACCTCGCCAGCAAAAAAGTGCGGCCGGCGGTCGTGGTTGGCCTCAGTTCTCATGCCGGCGATCTATTCGTGGTCCCGGTTTCCTCTCAACTGCAGAACGTTGACTTGACGTTGCGAGATTGGAAAGCCGCCGGACTCAATGTCCCTTGTGGAATCAAAGCCCAGTTGGCAACCATTGAAAGCAATCTAATTGTCAAATCCATTGGCAGACTTTCGAATCGGGATCAGGTCTCCTGCCGGTCCCGATTGCGCGAATGGCTGCAATTGTAAGCGTAAAACTCAACAAGCAAGCACGCCGCACCGCGACGACATCTGATGCGTCCGGCAAGTCCACGATGAGGACCGCTCCGCGCTGTCCGTTGTGATCGGTGAAATAGACCGCCTCCGGCTTGATCGCCTCCAGAATTCGATTCATCTTTGGCCCCGCCGTGCCATCCTTCATCGCGGGGTTGAAGGTTTGCCTGGCTAAAACTCCATCACCGTTTGACCGCCGTCCTTTGTTCGCGGCCGGCTTTTTGGCGGAGGAGGCGGCATGTCAAATAAATCTTCAATGGCCGTCTTGTCCTGCAGCCTCGAATAAGCCTGACGGAAAAGGTCAAAGAACAACAGCCGCCACGAATCATTCTGAAAATGCCGGCTGAAAAGGGGCGATTTCATTTTCCGCTGGAAATCCGGTTCGCGCTCCTCCGGTATCACCATCACTTTGGGGGTCCCGGCCGGCATGTTCGACCCCCGCTGCAAGCCGCTCGTCATGCTGGTGGTGGATTCCACCTCGAACGCCATCACCACCTTTTCTCCTTCCAGCCATAGCAAATCCATGTCCAGGACGGTTCGCAGGTTGGCCACTCCCTCCAATTTTTTTGGTTTGCTGGTGACCAAATCGCCGAGCCGCGCATCGGGGGCCAGCCCGCCCGCCCGCTTGCCCTGTTCATTTCGGCCAATCCAGATCTGGTGGCCGCGCCTCCTGCCGATCAAGGCCAGCAGCGCGATCAGTTCGTTGTGCGATTCCACCCGCGCCTTGATGTCGTCGCGCAACAGCCAGTACCCTTTGCCGGATTTCCGCCCGTAAGTTTCCAGCGCCTCCAGGATGCTGGTGGAATCCGAGGTCAATGAATTGGGAAACTCCTGGCTGACCGCGTCCCAAACCTCCGTAAAGGTGACGCGCCCGCGCTGGTTCAAAAAGCGGAAGACCGTCTGCTCCACGCGCTCCGTCAAGGGCGCCTCCTGCAATCGCGCGACAAAAGCGGCGTCGTTAAACCACCACAGTTCGCCTTCCGCGGCCCCGATCCGTGTTTTCACCAACTGGAACTCCTTTCCCAGGGCGTCCTGCAAGACATCCTTCACATCCAGCCCGGTTTGCAGCGTTCCAAAAAGCCCCATTCTCGCCAGCACCGGGTCAACACAATTTATCAGGATGGTATAAGGCGTCGGTTCGGCCCGCTCCGCGATGACCTGTTTGCAGGTGTCCACCACAATCCGGCGGAACCGTTCCTCGGTGACTTCCTCCATTGGCCGCGGCTGGTTGGATTGCGTTTTCTGGAATCGAAGGTAAAAATCTCCCTGGGCGCTGCCGAAAGGTTGCAGCATCGCCTTGGCCGAGACCTGTCCCAGCGGCTGATGATGGACTTTTTGGTAGTCAAATCCAGAGAACACCCCGGCGCGCACCGTGGCATTGCGGACTTTGAAAGTGGGATTATGAAAGGTCAGGCTTAGAAAGCCTCCCGGCCGCAGCACCTTGTGAAAACCTTCAAAGCTGTGGGAGAGCAGCGAGTAATAAACGGCAAAGGATTTTCGCTGGCGTTCGTTGCGGATGACTTCGTAGGTCTGGAGGTTTTCCGTGTAGTGGGAGTCCTCGCCCAGCCAGGCGTTCCAAAGATACGAAAGCTCGCCGTATTGAATGGAGGCGTCGTACGGAGGATCGGTGAAGATGTAATCCACGCAATCCTCGGGCATTTTCGCCATCACTTCCAGGCAATCCCCATTGACCACGGCCACATCGGCCTTGCCGTTGAGGACCTCGCGCCAGTCGTCGCTGATTTTCAGTCCGTCCAATTCCCGGTTGGATTCCTCTTTGGCTTTCATTAAGCCTTGGTGGCCCACGACGGCGCTTTCGAATTTCAACCAGACATTTTGCTCCATGAACTCCTTCGCGGACCAATAACTGTGTTGCGTCCAGGTGGAACTGAACCCCGTTTGATGATTGCCCTCACCCGGTTTCAGGGCGGGGCACATCTTGGTGCAAAGATGAATCATGGAGGTGAACGCCCCCATCAGGAACTTCCGCAACAGCGGACTCCTCTCCTCTTGAATCGCTTCGCGCAGCCACGCGGCGGCCAGCAAGTTGCGCCGGGTGAAAAGCTCGTCGAGTGAGTTGTAATGTTCCTTTTTTTTGAACGGCGCGCCATCGGGATAATAGAGGCGGTTTTTCGGGTGCCAGACCTTGATGCTCTTCTTCTCCAGTTCCACAAGCCGTTCCACATCCGCCTTTCTGGGCGCGCAACCAGTCTCGCAACGGTGCTCGCAGGAAGGGCAGGACGGGTATCGCACTTCGGTCAGGTCTTCGCCCTGGCGCACAAAGCAGGAGGCTATGAGCGGTTTGCCGCATTTGAGGCAATGGGCCTCGTAGAGCTTCTCAATCCGTTGGCGCGTCCGCTCCGCCACGCGCTCGAACGCCTGCTGCAACGAAAGCAGGTTGACCGGGCGCAGCGTCAATTCGGTGATGCGGCTGGCGGCGGGGTTCAAATCGCAGACGATGGCGCGGCGTTTGTGGCGCACGGCCTCGATCGCCACCACTCCGCTGCCCGCAAAAGGATCCAAAACAACGGCCTGCTCGCGCGTGTACGAGCAAATAAACCTGGCCACCACATTCCAGGTCTTCCGCGACCAGTATTTGTGCCAGACGTACATCGCCGTATGCGGCTCCGGGGGAATCTGCCGGTTGAGATGATGAAATTCCGGCAGCGTCAGGCGGCTGATTTTTTCTTTAAACAGTTCTCGCGGCTTCATCAGGCATTTTGGTGGAGTTCTTCGATCAGGCGCCGCGACAGTTCGTAGGCCGCCGCGATGCGCACGGCGCGCGCCGCCTTGATGCCCCGCACGCCGGCCAGCTCCCCCAGCGGGCGGCCCATCAAATCAGACAGCGTGCCGAAGCGGTCCAGCAAATCCCGCGCACAATCCAGCGCCGAAAAACTCGCGCCCCCGCTCCCAATAAGAATCGCCAGAATTTCCGCGTCCGAGCACGCCGGCGCGCCAAGTTCGACCAATTTGCGTCCAGGCTTCATGGCAGGAACTTTAGAAAACAGTTTCCCTAAATGCCACACCTAAATCATGGATGGCATCCGGTGGCCCCAAAAGACCGGGCACGAACTGGCATTTTGCCGGCGCGCAGGCTAAATTCTGGCTTGATGGCAAGCAGCACCAATGGCGCAATGGCGAAACCCGGCCCGGCCGCGGAACCAGTCCGCCCTGTCCTCAATAGTCCCGATCCGCGGGATAACGGCGGAAATCCGCCCGAGCTTCTCGCTCCCGCCGGCGACTGGGAATGCGTCAAGGCCGCGGTGGAAAATGGCGCGGACGCCGTTTACTTCGGCCTGGACCGGTTCAACGCCCGGATGCGCGCGCGCAATTTCACCGGGGCCGATCTTCCCCGGTTGATGGAGTTCCTTCACCGCCGCGGCGTCAAGGGTTACGTCACCTTCAACACGCTGGTTTTTGCCAACGAAATGGCGGACGCGGAACTGTTTCTGCGCTCGCTTATGGCGGCGGGCGTGGATGCCGCCATTGTGCAGGACGTGGGAATCTGCCGTTTGATCAGAATGCTCTCGCCCGATTTCCCCATTCACGCCTCCACGCAAATGACCATCACCAGCGCGGCGGGCGTGGAATTTGCCCGCGAACTGGGCTGCGGCCTCGTCGTTCTGGCGCGCGAATGTTCGGTCCAGGAAATCGAAAAGATCCGCCGCGGCCCGCCGGCCGCGCTTCCGCTGGAAGTCTTTGTGCATGGCGCGCTGTGCGTCGCCTATTCCGGCCAATGCTTGACAAGCGAGGCGCTGGGCGGCCGCTCCGCCAACCGCGGCGAATGCGCCCAGGCCTGCCGCATGCCCTACGAGTTGATTTGCGACGGCCGGCCCGTCCCCCTCGGCGACCGCCGCTATTTGTTAAGCCCGCAGGACCTGGCCGGGTTGGAAGTGCTGCCGGACCTGGTCCGCGCCGGCGTGGCCTCGCTGAAAATCGAGGGCCGTCTCAAGTCCCCCGAATATGTGGCCAACATCACGCGGGTTTACCGGCGGGCGCTGGACAAAATCCTGGCGGAGCCGGCCTGCGCCGCCCGGCTGGCCGGCGAATCGCGCTACGATTTGGAAATGGCTTTTTCGCGCGGACTGCGCACGGGCTGGTTCGGCGGAGTCAACAATCAGCAATTGGTCCACGCCCGCTTTGGCAAGAAGCGCGGCGTCTATCTCGGAACCGTGCAGCGCGTGGAGGGGGGGAAAGTGTTCGCCCATCTGGAGGCCCCGCTCAAGGCCGGCGACGGCATTGTATTTGACGCCGGCCGGCCCGACGAAAAGGAAGAGGGCGGCCGGGTCTATCGCGTGGAGGAGGCGCGGGGGCCGGGCCGGTCCCTGCGCCTCCTCGGTTTCGGGCGGGACGATCTGGATTTGAGCCGGATTCATATTGGTGACAGACTCTGGAAAACGAGCGATCCGGAATTGGACCGCCGCCTGCGCCAGAGCTTTGCGGGCCAGGCGCCCCGTTTCCGGCGCCCGCTCTGGCTGGAAGTTCACGGGCGCGCCTCCGGCCCGATGACCTTGACCGGCCGCGACGAATTGGGACACGCCGTCCAGGTGCAATCCGGCCTGCCGCTGGCGGTGGCGGAGAAGCAACCGCTCACCACCGAAAAACTGCGGGAACAACTGGGGCGCCTGGGCGGGACGGCTTTCCGCCTCGGCGGCTTGCGCAACGGGCTGGAAGGCGGCGTCATCCTGCCCGCCAGCGAACTGAACCGGATGCGCCGGGAACTGGTGGGCAGGATCGGGGAAATGCGGGCGCAACCCAGGCGGTGGAACGATTGCGGATGGCGGATGGCGGATGGCGGATTGAAGAGCAGCGCCACCAATGTTGGCAGCGAGGAGGCGCAGTTGATTGTTTTAGCGCGGACCATGCCCCAGTTGGAAGCCGCGCTCGGTTGCGATGCGCGGACGGTTTATTGCGAATTCGAGGACCCCAAGAAATACCGCGAAGCCGTCACCCGCTTCCGTCAATCCGCAATCCGCAATCCGCCATCCGCAATCTTCGTCGCTCCTCCCCGGATTTTCAAACCGGGCGAGGAGTGGATTTTGAAACAAGTCCGCTCCTGCCAAGCCGACGGTTATTTGATTCGCAATTACGACCATTTGCAATTCTTCGCCGCGGACCGCCGGGTGGGCGATTACTCCTTGAACGTCGCCAACGGCCTGGCGGCGGACTATTTCAAAAACCGGTTTGGACTGGAACGCCTCACCGCGTCGTATGATTTGAACATCGTGCAACTGGAGGCGCTCCTGCAATCGGCCCCGCCCGCCTGGTTCGAGATCACCATTCACCAGCACATGCCGATGTTTCACATGGAGCACTGCCTTTTTTGCGCCTTTCTCACCGCCGGCACCGACTACACCAACTGCGGCCGCCCCTGCGACAAACACGCCGCGCAACTGCGCGACCGCGTCGGCCTGGAGCATCCTCTCAAGGCGGATGCCGGCTGCCGCAACACCGTTTTCAACGGCCGGGCGCAGACGGGGGCGGAATACGTCGCGCGGCTCCTGGCCCTGGGGGCGCGGCATTTCCGCATTGAGTTTGTCAACGAAAGCGAGGAAGAAGCGGCGCGGATCATCGCCAGTTACCGCAGCCTGCTCCGGGGCGAAATGAGCGGCGCGCAACTCTGGCGCGAGCTCAAACTGCACAACCAGCTCGGCGTCACCCGCGGCCCGATGGAAAAGGGCTGACCAGCCGTCTTTCCAACTCGTCAACGGTGATGCACTCGCCGGGGTTTGCGAGAGCGGCGCGCGCCGCTTTCAGGTCGGCCGCGGTTTCGAGAGCTTCCAACTCGGCCAAATCATCAATCAGTGAAACAACCTTGTTGGCCCGGTCCTGCGACAGGTTTTCCAGCTTGGCGACGGCTTCAGTAATGGTGCTCATAACATTGGTTGGAAACAATGTGCCACCCAAAACCGTATCTTCAAGAAGAGAATTATGTTTTCGCTTCCGAATGCATGCGCCAGCCAGCTTGGAAAGATTGCTTTCATAAAGATTTCTCGCGCCAACATTCTGGAGCTTGTTAGAGTGCTTCCCTGATGTCATTGCAGACTAATTTGGAATTTGCATTTGCGGCGCGGCCCAAGAGCGTTCCCGGCCCCGCTCCCGGACTCAAGGCCCCATTTGCCGAACAACTCCTGGCCTTTCATGAGTTTGGCAAAAAAACCATTCTGGCCGAAACAACCGCCGCAATCGCCGGCGGCAAAACGTTCCCCGTCCCCACCTACATCAACGAGTTTTGGACCGCCAAACAGCGGGCGGCCAGCCGCCTGCACGAAATTTCCTATCGCGCCTGCTTCAAGCCGCAACTGCCGCGCTTTTTCATTGAGCGGCTGACGGAGCCGGGCGACCTGGTCCACGATCCGTTCATGGGGCGCGGCACCACGCTGCTCGAAGCGGCGCTCCTGGGGCGCGTGCCCTGCGGCTGCGATGTCAATCCGCTCAGTCTGGTCCTCGTGCGCCCCCGGCTGCGCCCGCCCACCCTGCAACAAGTCCACGCCCGCCTGGCGGAGATTGATTTCAAAGACCGCGAAGAGGCGCCGGAAGATCTGCTGGTTTTCTTCCACCCCGAAACGCTGCGGGAAGTCGCGGCTCTGAAAAAATATTTGCTGCGCCGGGGAACACTCGACCCCGTGGATGAATGGATTGCCCTGGTCGCGCTCAACCGCCTGACCGGCCATTCGCCGGGATTTTTTTCCGTTTATACCTTGCCGCCCAACCAGGCGGTCTCGGTGAAGTCACAGCGGAAAATCAACGCCGATCGCCGCCAGTCGCCGCCGCGCCGCAGCGTGCCGGACTTGATTTTCAAAAAAAGCCGGATTCTCCTGCAGGATTGCGACGGCGACACCCGCTCGCGCCTGCGCGGCGTGGCGGAAAAAAGCCTGCTGCTCAATCAACCCGCCCATGCCACCCCCCAAATCCCCGGCGGGTCCGTTTCGCTGGTGGTGACCTCGCCGCCCTTTTTGGACGTGGTGGATTACGCGGGGGACAACTGGCTGCGCTGCTGGTTTCTTGGCATTGACCCCAAAGGAGTCAAGCTGACGGTGCCAAAGAAGCTGGGCGAGTGGCAGGGGGAAATGACGGCGGTTTTCCGGGAACTGCGGCGGGCGTTGCGCCCGGGCGGCCGTGTCGCCTTCGAAGTCGGCGAAATCCGCCGGGGCGAAATCAAATTGGAGGCGACGGTCCTGTGCTGCGGACTGGAGGCCGGACTGCGCCCGGAACTGATCCTGATCAACGACCAGGAATTCACCAAAACCGCCAACTGCTGGGGCGTGGACAACAACGCCAAAGGGACCAACACCAACCGCATCGTGCTCTTCCGCAAAGGCCCCGATCCATAGGGCGCCCCTTACTTTTTCGCGGGCAGCGCGCGGGTGGCCCCGGTGGAGATGCCTCCGTCCACCAGCAGCGTCTGGCCGGTGATGTAGGCGCTGGCATCGGAGGCCAGAAAGACCACCGCCCCCTCCAGGTCCTGCGGAACGCCCGGCCGCTTCAGCGGAATGCGGTCGCAAAGATATTCCACCCACTCCCGGTCCTCGTACATCACCGCGTTTTGCCGCGTCTGAAACCACCCGGGCGCCAAGCAATTCACCGTGATCCCGTGGATTCCCCAGTCGTCGGCCAGGCTCATGGTGAGTTGTTTGACCCCGCCGCGGCTCGCCCCGTAAGGGCCCAGCCCGGCGTAGCCCGCCACGCAGGTGACGGAGCCGATGTTGATAATGCGGCCGTATTTTCTGTCAACCATATATCGCGCCACCGCCTGCGCGACAAAGAACGTGCCGCGCAGATTGGTGTCGAGCACCAGGTTCCAGTCGTCCCAGGTGATGTCCAGCGCCGGCTTGCGCACGTTGCATCCGGCATTGTTGACCAGGATGTCTATTTTGCCATAGTGCTCCACGGCGGCTTGCGCCATTTGCCGGATGCTGCCGGGGTCGCGCACATCCAGCGCCAGCGGCCAGGCCTTGCGGCCCAGGGTTTGGATCTCCTTTTGAAAGGGACCGAGTGTGGCGGGGTCGCGGCTGGTGATGACCAGATCCGCGCCCGCCCGGGCCAGGGCGCGCCCGAAACACTGGCCCAGACCGCGGCTGGCGCCGGTGACCAGGGCGGTTTTGCCTGCGAGATCGAAGGGGTTGGGATTCATGGATAAATAGTATTGACGCGACGCGGGTTTTTTCAGGGCTTCAGAACGACCTTGAGCAGGCCCGGTTCCTTGCGGTAGAGCCGGTCAAACCAGGCGGCCCCTTCCGCCAGCGGCGCCGTGGCGCTGAGGAGCGGGCCGCATTGCAGCGCGCCGCGCCCCAGCAGGTCCAGGACGGCCGGATACTCGCCCCGCGACGCGCACGAGCCGTGGACGGCCAGTTCGCGGGTCACCGCGGTTTGCAGCGGGAACTCGACCCGGGGCGAGACATTGCCCACCAGCGCCGCCGTGCCGCCTTTGCGCAGGCAGCCCAGGGCCAAATCCACCGTGGCCGCCACTCCCGCCGCCTCGAAGGCCACATCGGCGCCGCGCCCTTGTGTCCACTCCAGGATCGCTGCGGCGGCCTTTCCCCCGGCGGAGTTAATGGTGTGGGTCGCGCCCAGCTTTTTGGCCAGGGCCAGCCGCCCGTCCGCCACGTCCGCCACCAGGAGCCGGCCGCAGCCCGCCAGACGCAACGCTTGCACCAGCGCCAGGCCAATCATCCCGGCGCCCACCACGGCCACGGCGTCGTTCAGCGTCACCGGGGCGCGGCGAATGGCGTGCAAGGCCACGGCAAAAGGTTCGGCCAAAGCGGCATGTTCGAAGGGCAAGCCGTCCGGCAGCCGGTACAAAATGCGCTGCGGAACGGCCACAAAATCGGCGAAAGCGCCCGGTTGCCGGTACTCTTCGCAGGAGACGCCCAGCACGCGGCGGTTGTCGCACAAGTTGATCTCGCCGCGCCGGCAAAAATCACAATGCCCGCAGAAAATCGTGGAATCGAAGGTGACGCGGTCGCCGGCCGCCCAGCCCCGCGCCGCCGCCCCGGTCCCGGCAATGATGCCGGAGGCTTCGTGCCCCATGATAATGGGCGGACGCCGCCGGCCCGTGCTGCCGTCCATCCCATGCACGTCGCTGCCGCATATCCCGCAGGCCTTGACCGCGACGAGCACTTCTTCCGGGCCGGGTTGCGGCGCCGGCCTTTCTTCGTATGAGAACTGTTTGTAATCTGTGAGAACCAGGGCTTTCATAACTGGACATTTTGCGCCGCCCGATATTGGGCGGAATTTCCTTCCCGCGCCAGCAAGAAATTCCAATCCGCAATCGCCGAGGAACCGCAAGAACGGAATCACGCCCGCTGCACGGGAGCCGCTTTGGGCAACAGGAAGGCCAGGGCGGCGGCGAACAAGATTCCCAGGCCCAACGCGTCGAAAGAAAGGTTCAGATTGCCCGACACTTCGGAGAGCCACCCCGCAATAAACGGTCCTACAAAACCGCCCAAATTGCCGCAGGCGTTGATGAGACCCATCACGGCGCCCCGGGTGCTGGTGGGCAGCGTCTCGCTGGCGATGGTCCACAACGGCGCCAGGGCCACCGACGGGCCGGGGATGGAGAGACAAAGGAAGGCATAAGACCACCAAAAATGATGCCTCAAACTGACACTGAGGATCAGGCTCAGGCCGCTGACAAGGTAGGTCGCAGCCAAATGCATTCGGCGCTCATTGACCTTGTCCGAGTGGCGGGAAACCAGGATCATGAGCACGGCGGTGAACGTATAGGGGAGGGCAAACAACATGCCGTATTGCCACGAGGTGAATCCCTCGCCTTTCAGGGTGCTGGTAAAGAAGGTCATGCAACCGTAGGCCAGGCAATTGTGAAAAAAATCTATGACAATCAGGACCAGGACCAAAGGCTGGCAAAATTTTTCCACCAACGAGAGCGCCCGGGGCGGCTCCACGGCGGCCGCCTCCAGGCGCAAGGTCGTTTCCAGATAATCCCGTTCCTCCGCGGAAATCCATTTCGCATCCCGCGGGCGATCCCGGATAAGAAACCACCAGATGGGCAGCCAGAGAAACGGCAGCATCCCCTCCAGCACAATGACCGGGCGCCAGCCGAAATGCCCCAGGAGCGCGCCCGTGGAGAGCGCCGCCACCACCACCGCCAGAGGCTGGCAAAGATTCCAGTAGGCGTTGGCCTGCGCGCGTTCGGATCGGGGAAACCAATTGGCCAGCAGCACCAGCATGGCGGGAAACACCGCGCTCTCCGCCGCCCCGAGGAGAAATCGCGCCGCCTCAAACTGCCGGAACGTCCGCGCCAAACCGCAGCCGATCGCGCAGAGGCCCCAGCCGATCAGGCAAATACTGATGAGTTTTCGGGCGCTCCACCGCGACGCCCAGAATCCGCCGGGAACTTGCAGCAGGACATAACCAATAAAGAAAATCCCGGCGGCCTCCCCCATCATAACCTTGTTCATCCCCAGATCCTTCACCATGGTGGAAATGGAAGTGTCCGGGGTCAGCGCGATGGAGATGTTCGTCCGGTCCACGTACGAAATCGTGTACATGATCAGCGCCACGGGGATGATGCGGAGCCAGCGTCGTGATTTCATTCTTGATGGTTTTCGCCCCATTCTTTAGCAAGCCCGCCCGCATCCGTCCATATCAATCGCCACGCCCATCTGAGCGCTGCGCCCTCTGAGCGCCTCCTCTTAATCTTAATCCTTTAATGGGAGCGCCGCCCAAATCTCTCACTTCCCCGCCGGCGGCGATTGGGGCAACAGGCGCGAAATAATCAGGAGCAGCGCCACGACGACCACCGCCAGAATCCCCCAGAAGAGCATGCCGCCCCGGCCCGGCATCGGATTTTCACCCCACGAGGTCTTCCTGAGTTGCTCCTCGGCGGACAAGGACGCGGCATTTTTTTCGGCCGCCAGCAATTGATCAGCCACCAGGCTCAAGTCATAGCGCGGCGGCGCGACCCGCGGATTGCCATAGTAAAGGAAAACTTCATCGCCCGGTTTGCCTTTGAACAAAATGCGCGTCGCGGGGTAAAACACCTGAAATTTTTCCAGTTCCACCGGCGGATTGTCGCCGTTCCCTGTTTCCAGGCACAATGTGCCGCTCCGCGGGGCGCTGTCCAGCGTCAGGGCAAACTCCTTCGATTTGCGATCCGGCGTTTGCCGCCACGAGCCGCCGCCCAGCACATGGCGATAAGTGTCGCCGCGCTCGCCGGCAACTTCCTCGTAAAGCGACAGGGAGCGCTCAAACAGCGGCGTTCGCGCGACGCACGTCAGCCGGGCGAGCGGCAGACCGGCGCGTGGCAATTGGATGGTCCAGCGGCTCAACTTTGGGTCTTTGGAATCATTCGCAGCGGCCACCACCGGCGTGAGCGCGCGGCTGATGGACGCGCGTTCGATGAGGCAAGGCACTTGGTTGCTGCCGCGCAGCAGGCGCACATCCGCGAAATCCGGCTGCGCGTGCGCCAGCGCGTCCAGATCCAATTCCACTTGTTGCGCGCCCGCCCCGGAGATTTTCACCGCCTTGCGGAATTTCCATGCCGAAACGTCCAGCGCCGCGCTGCCCAGCTCGGTTCCCGGCAAAACCTCCGGCGCGCGATAATTGGGATTGTTCGACGGCGGCGGAATTTTCACCGGCGAAACCGCCACGGATTTCAGGTTGATATTCAAAGCCGCCAGGTCGTAGCGCGGCGCGGCGCAACGGCTGTTGCCGGTCAGCAAATGAAACGTTCCCGGCTGCCGCGCGAGAAAAATGAGCCAAACCGGACGCCGCTCCACGCGCACTTCCGCCACCGCCAGCGGCGCGCTGTCGCCGTTGTTGACGAACAGAAACAGCTCGCGCGAACGGATTCGGGTTTCCAGCGGCACGGAAAGATTTTCCGAAGGCGTCTGCCCTTCCACGTTCACGCGGTAAATCACGCCTTGTCCGGCGGTTTGTTCCTGGATGGAATCCCCGGCAATTTGCGGAACGGCCAACACGACTTGCCGCATGAAAAGCGGCTCAGTCGTGACAATCTCAATGGCGGCCAGGTCCAGATTGGCCGCGCCAAGATCGAGCGCCAGCCGCGTTTCCCCTGGGTTCTCGTTGCGGCCGGAAATTCTTGCTGGAATCCATTCGGTTGGCGCCGGCTCGCCGGTGGCCGCATGAACGCGCGCGCCGGTGAAGGGAACCGCCTGCGAGCGCCGGTCATCCACCGTCAGCCGCAGCCATTTGGAAACGATGGGCGGGAACGGAATTTGCAAGCGGCCCGCGCCGTCCGGCTGGCGAAACAGCGGCTGGCCTTGCGCGACCACCTGCCAGCGGTCTCCGTCGTCGGAACTCTCGACACGCGCGGCTTTGATGAAATTATTGGCCGGAGTTTCCAGCGTGACGCCGTCCAGCGCCTGCGCCAGTCCGGTTTCCAGCGTGAGAACCGTATTGTCCGGGTTGAGCGTTGCGCGAAATGATTTCGCGTTTTGAACGGCTTTCGGAGCGGGCGCCGGGCGTTCGATCCAATAAGGAATTTCATTTCCCGCATCGTCCCGGAGGCGCAAATCTTCGAGGGCGGAGCGCGCGCTTTCGAGGGTTTGAATCGGCAAACTTATTCTCACAAGGCCGGCAACCGAAACGTCGAACGATTGCACGCGCTGCCAGTCGGGGGGCCAATTCGCGGCGGCGGCGGAAATGCCGGCCACGAGGGCGCCCAGGCGGAACAGGCTGGCTGGAAAGGCATGGAAGTGTTTCATTTTTCTATCCCTTCTTTTTGGCGGCGAAGAAGAATTTGTGGTAGGCGAAGGAGGCGATCATGGCGATGACCGCCACGCCGAGAAACGCGCCGATGCGGTAAAGCTGGGGCAGTTGCGCCAGATCGTAGAAGAAGAGCTTGAGCAGCGTCACGCACAGCAAACCGATGGCGGCGTAGCGGGCGGCGCGAATTCTCTTGACAATGCCGGCGGCCAGCAGCGCGAGCGCGAACAACCCCCAGGCGATGGAATAGGTCATGTCGCGCCCAAATTTGTCGCCGAATTGAAACGTCAGCGCCGAGCCGGCGGCGCTGAAATAATCGGCGATTTCGATGTTCAACAAAAGAAACGCCAGCACGGTCCCCAGCCCGCAAAGAATGGGCGGCGCATTGGAGTTCAAGACGGCGTTGCGCGGCGGCGCAAGCAGTTTTGCCCCGGCGAACAGGCAAACGGTCACGATGCCGTAGGCGTAGAGATACCAGTTGAAGATCGCCGCGGCGCGCGGATAATATCCGAGCACGGCGGGATTCAGGGCCAGCCGCGCAAACGCGACGGCCAGGAGGCCCAGGCCCGCGAGCCGCAAGCCCGGGTGCGGCACGCGATGAAACAGCCAGAGCAACGCCGCCCCTTCCAGCGCCCAGCCGATGGTGATCCATTGTTGCTTAAATTGAACCGGAAAAATCAGCGTAATGAAAAACAGCGCCACCCCGCCGAACCAGGCAAGTTGCGCCAGGCGGGATTTATTTTGGGCGGGAATTTTCTTCAGGACGACGGCCAGGCTCAACAATCCGGGAACCGCGAACGCGGCCGGCAGCAGGCCCATGAAATCGTTCGGATAAACGGCTTTGATGAAGCGGTGGATGAGAAAAAACTGCAGCGGCCCGGCCATCGCCGCGGCGGCCCACGGAGCGGCTTTGTTCTCGAACTTCCGCAGGAACAAAAACGGAAACAGCGCGAACACGGCGAAGAAGACCAGATACCACCCCGGGGCGAAAGTCGGCGGCTGATTTGGGTTGCCGGGATGGAAATCGTTGAATTGCCAGGCGCATTCCAGCGCGGTCACGCACGCCAGGCCGACGGCCGGCATCCAGTCCATCAAAAATAGTCTTGTCACACCCAGCAGCAAAACTGCCAGCAACAGGGCCAAGCCGAAGACCGGCGCGGGGTTGGCCAACTGCAGCCGCAGCGTGGCCATGATGAGCAGCAGGAACGGCAGCGCCACCGAGCAGGCGGGCAGGATCGCGGCCATCTCTTCCGGTGTGGCCGGGTTGTCATCGAACTGGATCCCGGTTTGGAAAGCGCCGGGCTTGAATTTGCGCACCAGCCAGATGCTCGCGGCGACGAAGAACACTGCGAACGCGCCGAGCAGGAAAAAAGAAGCCGGCAGCCCCGTCAGGTCGGACGGGATTTTAAAGAGGAGCGCGCCGGTGGCGGCCAGCGTCAGCAACAGCACCGCCAGAACCGGCCACAAGGCGGCCGTGAGCACGGCCAGCGCGATGGCCAGCAAATCCACCAGCAAAATAAACGGCCAGACGAGGAACGAAACTTCCGGCAGGTTGAAAATCGGCGCCAGGACCAGCAGCAGCGCCAGGACCGGAAAAACTTGGCCCGCCCAGCCCCGCGCCTTTTCCCCGCGCCGCCGCTGGAGGAGCGCCGGCAGGGCCGAGTGCATCACCGCGAAGACAAAATAAAATGCCAGCGCGGCATGGAGCAATTCATTGTTCGCATTGTTCAGCCATTTTTGCGTCCAATAGGCCAGCAATCCGAAAATGGCGAATCCCGCGATGGATTGGGCGGGGGCGATGGTCCCATCGGCCAGCGCCAGCGCCACCACGGCGAGATCCACAAGAAAGACGAAGCCAAACATCAGCGCCGGACGCTGTGCCAGCGGCTCGAAACTTAAGAACCACGCGCTGAACGCCAGCGCCACAGCCGCCAGGCCGAGCGTGGAGCCGGAGAGCCACGTTTTCGCGGGAATTCCAGCCAAAGAACCGCCCGCCGCTTTTTCGCCGTCCGCGGACTTCCAATTTTTCGCCCGCCAGGTTGCCGCAAGATAAAGCGCGATGAAGCCCAGCAGCACGGCCAGCGCGACCAGGATTTTGTTTCCTTCAAAATACCTTTTGTCAACAAAAAATGCGCCCGCCCAGAGGATTTGCAGGATTGCCGTGCCCGGCGCGGCAAGCGCGGCGAGAAAAAACCAGCGGCGGCGCAGCGCCACCAGGATCAGCCCTGTGTCAAGAATGGCAATGTAGCCGAACAGGCCGAGCGGGTTGTCCTGGCCCGTGGAAACCAGAACGGGCGTGAGAAAACCGCCGAGCATCCCGAGGATGGCCACGACCAGGGCCTCGAGCCGGACCGCCAGCAGGAAGGCCGTGGCCGTGATGAGCGCCATCAGCAGAAACGTCGGAATCGGCCCGAAGAATTCAAATTGATAAATCGAGCGGCAGGCGAACGTCACCGTGTAAAGAATCACCACGCCGGTCGCGCACAAAGTTTGCGAAAGCGCCGACAGATTTTTGCGCGACATGACCACGCCGCCGGCCAGCACGCCAAGACCAATGAGGAAACCGAACCCCGCCTGCACTTCGCGCGGGATGAGATGGCGGGCGTAGGCATATTGAATGGCGAAAGCGATGCCGAGAAAAAGAGTGAATCCGCCAATCCACGCAAACCCTTTGACGCCCATAAACTGTTCCCAATCGAAAGCCGGCGCGGCGGGCCGTGGCGGCGCGGGCGGCGGCATTGGCGTCGTTTGGAGTGCGGGAGCTTGCTCCCGCTTTGGCAGCGAAGGCGGCGCGGGGGCGGGCGGCAGCTTTGGCGGAGTCGGCGGGGCCGCCGGGACCGAAACCACCCTCGCAACCGCAGGCTGAACTGGCGCCGGAATGGCCGGTGGCGGAGCGGCGACTGGTTCCCGCGGCGCGAGCAGAGGCGCGGCCATGGTGGTTTGCGGCGCGGGCGCCGGCTGATCCGCGCGCGCTGATTCCCGGTCCTGTTTCAGCCGGAGAATCTCCAATTCAACCGTGCTGAGGCGGCAGGAAAGTTCCTCGGCGCGCTGTTTGGCTTGAATGGCCCTGGCAATGAGCCAGATGGCCAAAGCGATTGGAATTGCCAGAACCGCCAGCACAACTACGGGTATAAATTCCATAAATTGCCTTTCAACGGCCTCTGCGGCTTGATGGCGCGCAGTCTGCCTCCAGTGCCGGCTTGGAGACAAGCCGCAAGAGCGCCGCGCATTCGAGTTGCAGTTGGACCGAACTCATCTTCTGGCAGGGTAAGGCCCGGCGTCTTCAGGGTGTTAATTGAAAAAACATGGCGCAGCATCAATAGAATCAATTGCCCATCGCTGATGGCGCCGTCCCCCCGCCCCAAAAGAGCAACATCCGCGACGCCCCAAGGACTGGATTGGGAATGCGTCAGGAGCTGTGAAAAAATTGGCAAAAGGCTTAAAACACAAAATGTGCCCATTGATAATCAACGACTTGCGCAAGCGATTTCTGACGATTTTCAATTTTTTCACAGCTTCTCGGTCTTGGGTGGTAGGGCGCGCACTCCGTGCGCGCCGCGGCGGGCAGAGGACTGCCCGCCCTACCTTTTTCCCCTCCTTCACCGACGCATTGCGAAAAAAGACGCTCGATTTCCTCGGAAGAAGTCACGGTTCGACAGAGTCTCGCCCTGCCTCACCCGCGTTCACTGACGCCTTGCGAAAAAAACCGCATTGCCCTTGCGGCGGCTTTGGCCCAACATCCGGCCATGCTGGCCCGTGTTTTGTCGGCTGCGCTCAATGGTATTGAAGCCTTCCCTGTCGAGGTGGAGGCCATGCGCCAGGAGCGATTCTGAACACTTATTTTGACAAGTCGTTGATCTTGAGCTGAGTGACTATCAGCAGGCGATGCGGAACAGCCAAACGGTTGGGGCCCGCGGCGGCGCGATCTTTGACCTGTTGCATTTGCAGGCTGCGCGCCGGGGCGCCGCGAAACGCATTCTCACCATGAACGTCCGGCACTTTCAAGTATTCGCCCCCGACTTGAAAAGTATCATCTCGGTGCCGTAGGCTCCAAACACTCTCGTAACAGTTTAGCTGGCATGCCGGCAGGACGCTGTGATTCTCCAACCCGTTCTCCGGGCGAGCGGCTTGGATCACCTTGCGCATGATGACAACCGGCCGCAAACTTCGTTCGGCCTGGTTATTGGCCGGCGGCACGGCAGGGCGTGACACTTTTTCTGAACGCGGAAGGGGAGGTAATCCGGCAAGACTGCATTCCCAGCAGGCAGTTAAAAGCACGGCGGGGGCCAGTCGCGGGTCCTCCGACGCGGTGGCCGGGGGAGGCGGCGGTGGCGGCGCCCAGCGGCGGTCACAGACCGCCGCTACAGGCAAGCGCATCCGCTGGTTCACCATCCTGGCGGTTATTCCCCGAGCGCGGCGCCCCGGCCTTTCTCGGCGTCGAACGGGCGGAAGGCGTGCGCCCGCAGATCAGGCAGAATTACGCGGATGAAGGCCTTTTTTCTGTATCCGCGCGCATCCGCGGGATCCGCGGGCAGTTCCGAATTTGGCTGCGGCGGGCCGCTCCGGGCGTTTTCCTGCTTGCTAAGAGGTTGGCAATCTGCGCAAGTGGCTAACGATGAGAGCTTTGCAAAAATCCGCAAGAATCGGCGTTTTTCCCTTGACGATTAGAGCTTATATGCTAATCTTTTGCGCGTGACAACACGGCATATAGGGCCGGGCGGAGGCGGGACGAAGATCCCGGCCTGCCGGGACTCTTCCGGAGGTCCGGTTTTCCGGCGTATATCTACAAATTTTGCGGATTTAACGTTAAAGCCGCCACCCCCCCCATCCGACCGAATTCGAGCAGATTCAAGTGGATTCAAGCAAATCAAACCAAAAAGATGGGTGCAAAAACCATGAAAGAAACCGCAGGCAATCGGCCATGAACTTGAGCCGCCAAGAGGCTGTCAACCCCGGAAGCTCTCGGGATAGGAAGTCGCAACAATCCGGAGCGGATCACCGCGAAATACGCGAAAAAGGATTCCCGATTGTTCGCGTATTTCGCGTATTTCGCGGTGAAAAAGCTTCTTTTTTGAGCCTTTTGAGCCTTTTCGCTGAAAATCAATCGAAGTGACTGTCCATGAACCATTTCCACGCGGCATTGAGTTTTCCCGATCAAGCCTAATCAAGGCTAATCAAGTTATTATTTCGCCATGACCAGGAACAGCCATCCCCATCCGGGCTTCTTTTTTGACAGAGCCGGGACGGCTCTGCCACTTGGCTTCATGAAGCGAGCCTGCCGGGGCATAAAACGCGGTCTTTTTTTTCTGGCAAGCGGCGGCGGGGGTGTGTAGTTTCGCCGGATGCAAACAAAAAACCAGGAGGAATATGAACCTTCATAGTCTGGATATTGTCATCATCGTCGGGTATTTCCTGACGGTCGTCCTGGTCGGCCTCTGGGTCTCTCGGCGCGGGACCAAGGACATGGATTCCTACTTTCTGGGCAGCAAATCGCTGCCGTGGTACCTGCTGGGGATTTCCGACGCCTCGGGCATGTTCGACATCAGCGGGACGATGTGGCTGGTGTATATTTTGTTTGTCTATGGGCTGAAAAGCCTCTGGCTGCCGTGGTTGTGGCCGACGTTCAACCAGATTTTCCTGATGATGTTCCTGAGCGGCTGGGTGCGCCGCTCCAATGTGCTGACCGGCGCGGAGTGGATTCAAACCCGCTTCGGGCGCGACACCGGGGCGAATCTGGCGCATTTGAGCGTGGTCTTTTTCGCGCTGGTCAACACCATCGGCCTGCTGGCTTACGCCTTCAAGGGGATCGGGGAATTCATCGTCCTGCTCCTGCCGTGGCGTTTTGAGGGCGCGCGCCATTTTGTGGGACTGTTCCTGCCGGCGTCGGTGGCGGGGCTGTTTACCGATGAGAATATCTACGCGATACTTATTATGGGGGTGACGTCGCTTTACGTCATCAAAGGGGGAATGATCAGCGTGGTCATCACGGAGGTGATGCAGTTTACCATCCTCACGCTCTCGGCGCTGGCCATCGGCTGCATCGCCATTTACAAAGTGTCTCCGGACATGATCAGCCACGCCATTCCGGCCGGCTGGATGAACCCGTTTTTTGGCTGGAAGCTGAATCTGGATTGGACGGGCATCCTGGACAAGGTGAACAACGCGATTCACGACGACGGCAATGAATTGTTCGGGCTGATCTTCGGGATGATGTTTTTCAAGGGGGTGCTGGCCAGCCTGGCCGGCCCGGCGCCGACTTACGACATGCAGCGCATCCTGGCCACGCGCAACCCGCGCGAGGCCTGCATGATGAACGGGTTCGTCAACGTGGTGCTTTACTTCCCGCGCTACCTGATGATTGCCGGCATCACCGTCCTGGCCCTGGCCTTTTGCATGCCGGACTTGCGCGGGATGAGCACCTTCAATTTTGAACAGATCATGCCCAAGGTTCTTTTCGGCCAATACCTGCCGGCGGGCGTGGTCGGTTTCCTCCTGGCGGGACTCATGGCCGCGTTCATGTCCAACTTTGCCGCCACCCTCAACGTCGCCCCCGCGTATTTGGTCAACGATGTTTACAAGCGGTTCATCAATCCCAACTCGGGCGGCAAGGCCGAAGTGCGCATGAGCCGGATAGTTTCCCTGGTGTTTCTGGTCATCGGCATTGCCTTCGGATTGATGACCAAAAATATCACCGAAGTGATGATGTGGCTGGTGGGGGCGCTTTACGGCGGCTTCGTCATGGCCAACGTGCTCAAGTGGTATTGGTGGCGCTTTAACGGCTACGGATATTTCTGGGGATTGATCAGCGGCATCGTCAGCGCAATGGTTGCCCCCGGCGCCGCCAAATTGATCCTCGGCCACCCGGTCAGCAACGATCTCTATCTTTTCCCCGCCATCTTCGCGGCGTCGGTCGTCGGCAGCCTGTTGGGCACGCTGTTGACCAAGGCGGAGGACGACGAAATCCTCAAGAAATTCTACAAGACCGTCAACCCCTGGGGCGCGTGGGGACCGATCCGCGAAAAAGTGATGAAGGAGGACCCCGCCTTCAAGCCCAATTTCAACATGGGCCGCGACCTCCTCAACGTCGCCGTCGGCATCGTCTGGCAGGTCTCCCTGACCGCGCTGGCGATTTACACCGTCCTCCGCAATTGGACACTGGTCGGCGCGATGCTCGGGTCGGTGATCGTCACTTCGATCTTTCTCAAGTTTAATTGGTACGACAAATTGGAAAAGGCCTGACGGGCCGGCCAGCCGCCCCCAACATGGATCTGACCGAGTTGAAGGAGTTTTCGCGCAAGGCCGCCGCCCAGCTCTACGGGCACATTCTCCCGTTCTGGTGCGGCCCGGCGCTGGACCCCGATCAGGGCGGCTGGATGGCCTGGCTCTCCAACGACCTGAAACCGGACCGCGCCCAGCCCAAGGGCCTGATCCTCAACAGCCGCATTCTCTGGACCTTTTCCGCCGTCCACCGCGCCCATCCGCAACCGCTTTTCCGCCAAATGGCCGGCCGCGCGCTGGACGGGCTGCTCCACGGGTTCTGGGACCCGCAACACGGCGGGGCGTTCTGGCGCCTGGACGGCGGCGGCCGTGTGCTGGACGACTCGAAGAAGACCTACGGCCAGGCCTTTTGCATATACGCGCTGGCGGAGCATTACCGGGCCTTCGGGGAGGCGGAGGCCCTGGACCGGGCGAAAAATATATTTGACTTATTGGAGCGGCACGCCCGCGACGCCCGCGGCGGCGGTTACTGGGAAGTCCGCCGGCGCGATTGGTCCGAGGCCGGCCCCGAGGCGCGGCTCAGCGACAAGGACATGAGCGAAAAGAAGTCCATGAACAACCACCTGCACGTTCTGGAAGCCTTCACCAGCCTGAGCCGGGTGTGGGATGACCCGCGCGTTTTCCAGCGGTTGCGGGAACTGATCTCCCTCTTTGAAGAGCGCATTGTGGATGTTCGCGCCGGCCACTTCCACCACTTCTTTGACGAGCACTGGAATGTGCGCTCGGACACCTGCACCTTCGGCCACGACATCGAAGGAAGCTGGCTGCTTTGCGAAGCGGCGGAAGCCCTGGCGGATCCGCCGCTGCTGCGCCGCATCGAGTCCGCGGCCCTGCGCCTGGCGGAGACGGCCCTGCGGGAGGGCGTTGGCCCCGGCGGCGGGCTGTTTTACGAGGGCAAATCAGGCAAAGTGATTGACGCAGGCCGGGAATGGTGGCCCCAGGCCGAGGCGGCGGTGGGCTTCCTCAACGCCTGGCAAATTTCCAGGGACGCCCGGTATTACAGCGCGGCCCGCCGCGCCTGGGATTACATCGAGGAGCACCTGGTGGACCGGGTCCACGGCGAATGGTTCTGGCGCATTGGCCCCGACGGGCGGGTGGATCCGACGGCGCCCAAGGTCAGCGAATGGAAAGGCCCTTACCACGGTTCGCGCGCCTGCCTGGAAATTATGCGGCGGCTGCAACAGGTCATGGAAGAAGCCCCAGCAGAACCGCCTGCGCCTCTTGTCTGACGGTGAGGAGCTTCTTGAGGTTGGCTTGGGCGGCTTCCAGGTTGTCTTGCTTGACTTTGCGGGCGGCGCGGTACTTGGCGAGCAGGTCCTTGATCTGCGCGATGGGCGCGCCATTGGCCAGGGCCTGTTGCAACGTGAGCTGTTCCGCGCTGGCTTGCGCCCCAACCCCGCCCGCTCCTCCGCGGCCTCCCCGCCCGCCGCCGCGCATCCCCATGCCGCCGGTGCCCAGCGCCTGTTGCGCGTCCATCACCTTCTGAATGAGCGGTTGAATCACGGCCCATTCATCGTCATTGGTGATGGCCAGACTTTGCCGGTCTTGGAGCAGGATGCGTTGTTGCATCTGTTGCTGGAACTGGGCGGGATCGAAATTGCCGCCGCCAAAACCGCCGGGACCGCCAAACCCGCCCGGGCCGCCCGCGGCGCCGCCGTCGTCATTCTGAGCGAGGAGGCTTCCCGCGCACAGGCCCAGGGCGGCGGCCGCCCCCCAAACGCCTAACATTGTTTTCAGTTTCATGGATCATTCTCCTCTCATTAAGTTCGTAAGTTTATGTTTTCGCTTCTTGTGGCTGGACGGCTTGCAACGCCCGTCCGCAACCGCGCCACGGCCCTCTTTTCACGCCCCACCCTGCCACAACAAACCTTAAGGGAAGATTAAGGCGCGAAATCTCCGCGTCAAGAACATCAAAGCCCCTGCGAGCATGGGAGCAAGAGAGGATTTGACCAAAGCGTCCGTTCCGGCTTATTTCAACAAGGCGGCGGCGGCTTCCACGGTGCCGGCGAAATTCCAGGCTTGGGATTCCTGGTAGTTCCGGAATTTGGCGCGCAGGCTTTCGGGCCCCACCATGATGTGTTTGATGGACAGGTCGGCGGCGGCCTGGATGGCAGCGAGAACCAGTTCCATGATCGGAAGGGTAGGCTCCGCGACGGCGCTCAGATCCACGATGAGCTTGTCGCCGCCGGCATCCACGATGGCGGACAACCGGCTGTTGAGGTCGGCCAGGACCGCCTCGCGGATTTCCGGATTGTATTTGTTGGGCAGGCACAAGACCAGCGCCCCCTCGTGCTGGCGAAAGTACTTGTAGAAAGTTTCCAGCTTGAGCGCCCGGGAAACTTTTGCCTTGAGGTCCTCGCAGTCAATCGGTTTGGTGAGGAGGCCGGCAAAACCAGCCTCGGCGAAGCGCGCGTGTTCGGCGGCGGCGGTTTTGACACAGAGGCCAAAGACGGGAATGGAGGCGGTGCCGGCGCTGGCGCGCAGATCTTGGAGGACCCGTTGTGCTCCATTGGCCGGAAGGGAGAAGCTGGCCAGGACGAGGTCAATCCCTTGGGCCTGGCACAGTTCCAGGGCCTGGGCGGGCTGGCTGGCGCTGGTCACCTTCCAGGTTGTGCCGGCCAATCCGGCGCGAATTTGTTCCGCGATGGCCGGCTTGTCGTCCACCACCAGTATATGGATCGGGTCGTCTTCGCGCTTGGCTCTGACGCCGCTTTCCGATTTGGATTTGAGGGCCACCACGCGTCCCACCCGTTCGACCAGGACTTCCTCTTTGAAAGGCTTGATGAGGTAATCGCGCACGCCCAGGCGGGCAATTCTCACCACCGTGTCCCGGTCCGACAGGGTCGTGAGCACAATGACGGGCGTTGCTTTGAGGTCCGCGTCGGCCCGGAGCCTGGTGAGGACCTCGAAGCCGTCCATGATCGGCATGTTGTAATCCAGCAGCATGAGGTCGGGTTTCTCGCGGCTGGCGGCCGCCAGGCCGTCCGCTCCGTTGGTGGATTCCAGGATGGCGCAGTCATAGGGCTGGAACGCATTGGCGATGATCCTGCGAATGATCTTACTGTCATCCACAACTAATATTTTGATGCTCATAATGCTGGGTCGGCGGCAGCGCCTTTTCTGGTCATGGCCGATGGGTTTGAGATGAGCTGGTCCAGGAGGGGTCCAATCCGCTCCAAAGGGACAACATGCTGGGCCGCCCCTTGGCGGATGGCCTCCCGCGGCATGCCAAAAACAACGCATGTTTCTTCATTTTGCGCGATAGTGGCGGCCCCTTCATTGCGCAGACGGAGCAAACCGGCTGCGCCATCAGTCCCCATTCCCGTGAGCAGCGCCGCGGCCGCGTGGGGCGCCGCTCCTGCATTAACCGCCGAATCGAAAAGGATGTCAACCGCCGGACGCTGGTGGTGAATGGGAGGGCCTTGGTTCAGGTGGACCTGATAATGGCGGCCCTGCCATTGGAGCAGCATGTGATAACCGCCCGGCGCCACCAGGGCCAATCCGGGTTGGACCACATCGCGGTCCCTGGCTTCGCGGACTTCCATGGCGCAAAGCTTGTTCATCCGCTCCGCGAATGTTTTGCTAAAAAGAGGGGGGATATGCTGGACGATGCACACGCCGGGGAGGTCGCCCCGCATGGAGGTCAGGACGGTTTTGAGCGCTTCGGTTCCGCCGGTGGACGAACCCATCAGGATAATGCCGCGCTCGGAGAAGGTTCGCGGGGGGTGGAGTTGGCGGGTTTGCGGGAGCGCGGCCTCCGGCGGGGCGGGGCGCAGCCTTGCGCCGGCGGCGGCTTTGATCAGTTCGGCCAAATGGAGGCCATGAGCGCGCGCGGAAACCCCGCCGGCCGGTTTTTCCACCACCTCCACCGCTCCGGCCTGGAGGGCTTCCCACGGCTTGTCCGATGTGGCGGAAGTGAGAGAACTGAGGATGATGACCGGCATGGGGTGATGTTTCATGACGGCCTTCAAGAACGTGACGCCATCCATGCGGGGCATTTCAATATCCAGCGTCATCACATCCGGCTTGAGTTGGAGAATTTTGTCCCTGGCGGCATAGGCATCCTGGGCGGTGCCGACGATTTCGATCTCGGGAAACGGAGCCAGGCTGTCGGTGGTGAGCCGGCGGGCCAGCGCCGAATCATCCACGACCAAAAGGCGAATGGGTTTGGGGTTCACGGGTGGATGGGGATGACCCCATGCGCCTCTTCCACGGCTGCGGAAGTTTGCAGGATAAAGCGCTCGATTTCCCTGGGGGTGATTTCGAGCATTTCGAGCACTTCCGGCCTGCCGCGCACGGCAAAGGATTGAATGCCCTGGGCCTGGCCGAGGCAGTGGGCGACGAGGTCGGCCAAATAGACGTACCCGGCCAGTTGCTGATGAGGGCAGGCCTCGGCCGGATCATGGTGATGCCAAACCGCCTGCACCAGGTTTTCAGGAAAATGCCAGCGCGCCAGGACGCGGCCGCCGACTTCGGAGTGTTCCACGCCCAGAATGGTTTTCTCGGTTTCCACGAAAGATTTTCCGGAGGCGCCGGTTTGTTCCAGCACCGGCTCGTAGGCGCCCTCCAGGAAACCGTTGAGAACGACTTTCCCGATGTCGTGCAGCAAGGCGGCAGTGAAAGCCAGGTCCTCGTCGGCGCCTAATCGTTCCGCGATGACCTTGGCGGCAATGGCGGTGGTGGCGGAATGCTCCCACAATTCGCCGCTGTCAATGCCATAGCCGTGTTGGGCGTTCCCCAGCATGCCTTCGCCAATGACCACGGCGACCAGACGGTAGATTTTATTGAAGCCGAGGATCGCCACTGCCTGGGAGAGTTCATGCACCGGGGAGGAGAGTCCCAAGGCGGCGCTGTTGCAGCGTTGCAGCAGTTTGGCGGTCAGGCCGGGATCGTAGGTGATCAGGTCCACGACCTGCCCGGCGTCCACATCGTCCTCGTTCAACAGCCGGAGCAACTGCGGCAGAAGGCGCGGGGCCGGGGGGAGTGATTTTACTTTGTTGATGTAGTCGTCCAGGATTTGCATCGCAAGCTCCTTCAAAGAACTAATTCCGAGGTTTGGCCGGAGGTTTTCAAACGAACCTCGCCGGTCTTGATGTTCAACTGGATGGTGCGGCTGACCCATCCGCCCACTTGCTCGGCGGCAATGGGCAGGCCGTGTTGGCGGAGAATGTCCTTGCACTGCTGGTAATTGCGCAGGCCGATGTTGAAGAAGTTGGTTTTGTCCATGAACTGGGCTCCCCCCGCCAGGCAGATGCGCAGCCGGCGCTTGTCCGCCCGCAATTGGTAGCAGGCCCGGAACAAGGCGGCCACACCCGTGTCCACAAACATGCCGGGCCGCTCGGCGGCCCGGGCGGGATTGATGGAGGAGTCGGGCAGCATGGCGTGAAGCAATCCGCCGGCCCGGGCGACGGGATCATAAATGGCCACTCCGAGGCAGGAGCCGAGCGAATAGGTGGTGAGCAAGGCCTTGGGATGGTTGGAAACGGCCAGGCAGCCGATCTGGACGATCAGCTTGTTTTCAATACCGGCAATTTCGTTAAGGCAAGGGGATGGCATGTTCAAGGAAGGGTGCTTTGGTAGATGCTGGGCCGCAGATACCGCAGGGGGACGTTCAACCCGTTAAGACTTTCGGAATGGCCGGTCAGAAGATACCCTTGCGGGACCAGGAAGCGGCAAAGACGGTTGACTATTTGCTCCCGGCTGGCGTGGTCGAAGTAAATCATGACATTGCGCAAGAAGATGATCTGGAAGGGGTGCGGATGACTGTAGTCTGCCATCAGGTTGATCTGCTGGAAGTGGATGCGGTCGGCAATGATGCGTTTCACGCGGTAATACCCCTCCCATTGGCCGAGGCCTTTCTGAAAATACTTTTGCAACCACGGTCGCGGCAGTTCTTTCAAGGAGTCTTCGGCGTAAATGCCCAATTTGGCCCTTCCCAACACCTTGGTGGAGATGTCCGAAGCGGTCACTTCCCAGTCCCAGCCGGGGACGGCCGGGCCGTGTTCGGCCAAGCACATCCCAATGGAACAGGCCTCCTCACCCGAGGAGCAAGCGGCGCTCCAGACCCGGAAGGGCTTTCCGTTCTGTTTCGGCGCCGACGGCACCGCCTGTTCCACCATCCAGGAGAAGTGATCCGCCTCGCGCAGGAATTGGGTGCAATTGGTGGTCAGCGCATCCACCACGAGCGTCCACTCTTCCGGGTCATCGCGCTTGCGCAACAAATCGCAGTAAGCCGCCACGCCGGCCAAGCCCAAATTCCGGATTCGTTTGCCCAAACGCGCCTGGATCAGCGCTTCCTTGCCGTCGCGCATCTGGATGCCGTAGCGGTCGCAGACCAGTTGGCTGATGAGCCGGCAGGCTTGCCGCTCTGCGATGGGGGTTCTCATAAGTTCAAGCCGCTGCCTCCAGGGGGACGGATTCCAGATCCACCAGCGCATGAGCATCCAGAATCAGGGCCGCGCGCCCGTCCCCCATGATGGCGGCGCCCACGACACAGCTTGGGCCGCGAAAGGTTTCGCCCAGGCTCTTGATGACCACTTCCTGCTTGCCCAACAATTGATCCACCACCAGGCAGCGCGAGCGGCTGCCCGATGCAACCAGGACGGCAATGGAAGCAGCCGGGTCCGTCGAAGCCGGCTGGATTCCAAAGTGGGAGCAAAGCCGGAGCAAGGGGTGGAGTTTCCCCCGCACTTCGATCATTTCTCCGCGCCCTTGAACGGTCTGGATCCTGCCGGCGGACAGGGAGAAAGACTGGCAAACGCTCGAGGCGGGCACAATGTACCGCTGGCCTCCGGCTCCGACAATCAGGCCGTCCATGATGGCCAGGGTCAGCGGAAGATGGATGCGGAAAGTCGAGCCTTGCCCGGCGGCGGATTGGATTTCGATCTTGCCGCGAAGTTTTTCAACGTTGCGCTGCACCACGTCCAGTCCCACCCCGCGCCCGGATAGATCGGTCACTTTCTCGGCGGTGGAGAAGCCCGGGGCCATGATGAGGCGGAAGACTTCGTTCTCCTGGAGATGATCTCCGGTTTTGACGATCTTGTTCTGGACGGCCTTGGCGAGGATGCGTTCGCGATCCAGGCCGTTGCCATCGTCGCGGACTTCAATGACGATGCTGCCGCCCTGGTGAAAGGCGTTGAGCCAGATCGTTCCGTGGGGCGGCTTGCCGCGCTGTTGCCGCAGTTGGGCGTTCTCGATGCCATGATCCACTGAATTGCGAATCATGTGGATCAGGGGATCGTTGATTTCCTCCACGAGTGCGCGGTCCAGTTCCGTGTTTTCGCCCTGGGTGAGCAGATGCAGCGGCTTGCCGGCCTTGCCCGCCAGATCCCGCACCAGCCGATTCATCTTTTGAAACGTGTCGCGGATGGGCACCATGCGCAGGGACAGGGCCGTGTGCTTCAATTCCTTGCTGATGTGCCGGAGCCGGGCCAGATTCCGGTTCAATGGCTCGTTGCGCAATGCGGCCAAGTCCCCGTTCTGCATCACCATGGATTGGGCGATGATCATCTCGCCAACCAAATCCACCAGGCTGTCAAGCTTGGCGGTGTCCACCTTGACTGCCGCGCTCTCCCTGTTTCCTTTGGGGGTTTCCGGGGGCATGGGAGACGGGGGAAGCCCGGCCGTTGGAACCCATTCGGGCTGGAGGACGGATGGATCGGCCAAGGCGGCGCGAAGGCGCGCCAACAAATCCAAAGTGGGAATGAGAATCGGGCCGGACGGCTGGCGGCTGGCCAGTTGGGCGCTGATTTCCCTGATGAACTGTTTGAGCGTGTCCGCGCCGGCCAGAATAAGGTCAATGGCAGCGCGTGTTATCGCCAGTTTTTGTTGCCGGGCCAGCTCCAGCAAAGATTCCAATTCATGCGCCAGAATTTGCATGGCGGGAAGGTTGAGGAACCCGGCGCTGCTTTTGAAGGTGTGAAAGGCGCGGAAGATGCAATGGAGCGTCTCCGCGTCGGAGGGGTTGGCTTCCAGCACGAGCGCGCCTTGCTCGATGTTCTGCAAGTGTTCCAATGATTCGCTGACAAACTCCCCCAACAACTCGCGGTCCTTTCCCAAATCCAGCGTCAGGACCGGTTCCTCCCCGGCGGCCGGTTGGAGCGGGGGAACCGGGGCGGATGGGGCCGGGAGCGGGGCGATGTCAGCGTCCCGGTCTGATGGCGGCGCGGGGGGGGGGCGCTGGCCTGCGAGGGCCTGGAGAGCCTCCTCCCACCAGCCGGCCCACGCTCCAAAACGGTCAATCTCCTCTTGACTGAACAGGCCGGAGGAATCAAAGATTTTGTCCAGCCAGCGTCGCGCCTGTCGGGCTCCCAGAACGAGCGGCTCCGGCGTCCCGTCCTCGCGGATTTTATCTTCGATCAGTCCGAGCAAATGGTTTATCGGCAGGAGACCGGAGTCCTTGCCGGCCTCGGCAAAGACCAGTTCCCGTGCGATCTTTTCTCCAAGGTTCTGCCATTGGGCGATCTTTTCAGGCGGCAACATTAGAAGTCCTTGAAATCGCCTTCCAGCGGCAGTTCGGAGGATTTGCGCGGCCAGGCGCCCGCCAGAGCCGGCGCGGGACCGATCCGGCCTTGGCCATTGTGCCGGTTGAATACGGAGCCAGGAGCCGCAAGACTGCGTGATTTTGCGACCGCGGCGGCGGGGAAGGTTTGGGCGGAGTCAAGCTGGGCGGTTCCGGTCAGAACCAGCAATTTATCCACAATCCCCTGCAAAGACTGGGCCTGGGCATTGAGTTCCTCGGCGGCGCTGGCGCTGAGTTGGGCGGTGGCGGCGTTGCTCTGGACGACCTTCTCCAGTTGAGTGACCGCTATTCTGACCTGGCCGATGCCTTCACTTTGTTCCTGGGAGGCCGAGGCGATTTGAGCCACCAACTCATCCACCTGGCGCACATGGGTGACAATCTCCACCAGACTTTCTGACACCTTGCGGCTGACCTGCACGCCTTGGGAGGTCTTGGCGATGGCGGTTTCAATTCTCATGGCGGTTTCCTTGGCGGCTTGGGCGCTGCGCTGGGCCAGGTGGCGCACCTCGTCGGCAACCACGGCGAAGCCCACTCCCGCCTCGCCGGCCCGGGCGGCCTCGACCGCGGCGTTGAGAGCGAGGATATTGGTTTGAAAGGCGATCTCATCAATGGTTTTGATGATCTTGCCGATGTCGTCGCCGGAGGATTTGATTTCCTGCACGGCCTGGCTCATCCGTTGCATGTCGCCGGCCCCGGCATCGGCCGCAAGGCGGGTCTTGTTGGCCAGTTCTTTGGCGGTTTGCGCGTTGGCCGCGTTCTTTTTGGTCATGCTGGAGATTTCTTCCAGCGACGCGCTGGTTTCCTGCAAGGAAGCGGCCTGCTCGCTGGCGCCTTCCGCCAGGGCAAGGCTGGACGCTGAAACCTGGCCGGATGCAGCCACAATTTCATCCGAGCCTTGGTCAAGGGAGGCGGCCATGAGCTTGAGCACACGGCCCAGGCCGGTAATGATCACGATGGCAAAACCAATCCCGGCCAGCAGGTCGGCCAGCGTCAGCGCGGTCACCTCTATTTCCGCGGCGCGCGTGGTTTTTTGGAAGGCTGCATCGGAAGCGCCGCCGGAAGCGGCACGGATGTTGTGGAGGGAAAGGATGGCGGTCAGGCCCACGACCGCGCCAAGAATCAGCACGGAAGCGAACCCGAAGATGACGCGTTTCTTGATGGTCCAGTTCTTCATAATTTGCGGGATGGGTTTGCGAACAACGGGGGGGGGTGCTTGAGGTGGTTTTTTCGACCGAATCGGCGGCCAGCACGCGGTCAATGTCCAGCAGCGCCAGGACCTTTCCTTTGGCCTTGGTGATGCCGCAAAGGAACCGGAGGCCGGGCTTTGTCCCGAACTCGGGGATTTCTTCAATATCGGCGGGAGAAATGTTCGCAACCTCCTCCACTCCGTCCACCACCAGGCCCATCTGGCTGCTGCTGCCCGAAGGGGTGATGACTTGGGCCACGACAATGCAGGTGGTTCGGGTCGGTTCGGCCGCCGCCAATTCCAAGCGCAGGCGAAGGTCGAGCACGGGAACAATTTTCCCCCGCAGGTTGATCACACCGCGGATATACGGCGGCATCCTCGGGACCGGCGTGATTTCCATCAGACGGATGATCTCGCGGACCTGGAGCACCGGGACGCCATAGAATTCATCGCCCAGGTTGAAAATGAGGTGCTTGGCCCCCTTGGCCTCGAGGGCCGGCCCGTTCTTTTCCAAGGTTGTTGACATTTTCAGTCCTGTCGTTCGATTTGCTCAACGAATGCCGCCGCGCAAAAAAAAGCGCCTTTGGACCCTCATTCCCTCCGTGAGGCATAACGGTCCAAAAGCGCCTTTGCCTTGCGCCCTGGTTCCTCATCTGGCGAACCGCCCGCAATGCATCCGCGAGTGCTTGAAATCATATCGGCATACCCTGGAAAAAGTTTAGTCAGATGGGACAGACAGGACGGATAGGAAAAATAGGACATAGGAGCCAGCCAGGCTTCGGAACACAGGCACAAACTCACAGCGCCCAACTGGGTTCGATTTCCGCGTCCAGGGAGGTGGAAGGCAGGCGGGCGAGAAGTTTGCGCTCGGCCAGGATGCCGATCATGGCGGCGTTGTCGGTCGAGTATTTCTTTTCGGCCAGTCGCAGGACCAATCCCTCGCGCCGGCAGGCCCGGGCCAAGTCGCGGCGCAGGGCGCTGTTGCACGCGACACCGCCGGAGACGGTGACACAGGGCGCCCCCAAGCGCAACGCGGCCCGGATGGTCTTGGCGACCAGAACGTCCACTATGGCAGCCTGGACGCTGGCGCACAGATCGCGCAGCCGCGCCGGATCGTCGGGCAAGGCCGGGTTCTTTTCCAGAAAGTAGCGGACGGACGTTTTGAGACCGGAGAAGCTGAAATCATCGCCCGGATCGTGCAGCATGGGGCGTGGAAAGCAATGGGCGCGCGGGTTGCCTTGCCCGGCCAGACGGTCCATCTCCGGGCCGGCGGGATAGGCCAAACCGAGGAGCTTGCCGACTTTGTCGAAACATTCGCCGGCGGCGTCGTCCACTGTCGAGCCAAGCACGCCATGCTGGAATTCACCCTTGACCTGCACCAGCAAGGTGTGGCCGCCGCTGACGATCAGAGAGACGGAGGGCTGGAATTGGGCAAAATCCGCCTGGGGAGGAGGAGGATTAGGATTAAGATTAGGATTAAGATTAGGATTAGGATTGGGCGCGCTGGAAATCCACGGGGAATAGAGATGGGCTTCGTGATGGTGGATTCCGAGAAAGGGCTTGCCGAGGCTGAAGGCAAGGGCTTGGGCGGCTTTCAAACCGATCAGCAACGCTCCGGGCAAACCAGGCCCCTGGGTGGCGGCCACGGCATCCAGGTCCCCCGCGGTCAAGCCGGCGTCGCGCAAGGCCTGGCGGGCGACGGGCAGGAGATTGCGCAGATGCTCGCGCGTGGCCAGTTCAGGGACGACCCCCCCGTAGGCGGCGTGCAGACGGGTCTGGCTGGCGATGACGTTGGAGAGGACGCAGCCGCCGGACACGACCGCCGCGCTGGTTTCGTCGCACGAGGTCTCCAAAGCGAACAAGTTCAACGTTCAGGGGGCGCGCCGGGCGGGGCGCCGGTTCCAATTCCCGGTCCCGCCAGGCCAGGCAGGCGCCATGGGATTATTTGGCCGCGGCGGCCACTTTGGCGGGCGCGGTGCGCTGGGCGTAAAGCTGAACCCCTTTGAGCAGGTCCACCGCCCGTTCCAACTGGCGGTCCTGTGTATTATTGACTCGCTCGCGGTCCTTCTCCTCCAGCATGTCCAGCGCGCCGGCCATGTGTTTCAGGCGCAAGTCCTCGTCCTCCTGCGGCGTCTGCGGCACAATGATGTCCGGGGTGATGCCGTGCTCGTGGATGACTTTGTGGCTGGGGGTGTAATACTTGGCGGTGGTCAGCTTCAAGGCCGAGCCGTCGTCCAGGGGCAGGATGCTTTGCACGGAGCCTTTGCCAAAAGTTTGTTCGCCGATGACGATGGCGTGGGAAAACTGCTGCTCATCCTGGAGGCAGCCGGTGACGATCTCGGCGGCGCTGGCGCTGCCCGGGTTGACCAGCACAACCATGGGCACATCCACGGGCTGGCCGCGGCTGCGGGCGTGGTACTCGTATTTGGGGGTTGGGCCGCGGCCCTCCGTGGAGACGATCAACTGGCCGCCGGGGAGAAACTGTTCGCAGACATGCTCGGCCTGATCGAGCAAGCCGCCGGGGTTGTTGCGCAGATCCAGGATCAGCGCCTTCATCCCCTCCTTGGCCAATAGGCCCAGGGCCGCGCGCAAATCGTCGGACGTTTTCTCGCCGAATTGGTTGATGCGGACGTAGCCGATGCTGTTTTCGCCCAGCGGAAACTTCTGCTGGTCGTTGATGTCCTCCACGGTGGGCACCTTGACGATGGCGCGGACCAGATTGAAATTGGTGACTTCGCCGGTGGAGGGACGGTGGATGGTGATGGAGACATGGGTGCCCGGTTCGCCCCGCAAGACCCCGACGGCGTCTTCCAACCCCATTTTCTCGGTGCTTTTGTCGTTAATTCTGATGATTTGGTCCAACCGCCGGATGCCGGCAACGTAACCCGGGGAACCGTCCATCGGCGTGACCACGGTCAGCAATTTGTCCCTGCTTAATTCCACCACGATGCCGATGCCGCCAAACTCGCCCTCCGTGTCCTTTTTCAGATCCTCAAAGCGGCGCGCGTCCATGTATTCGCTATGGGGATCCAGCGAGCCGAGCATGCCTTTGAGGGCGGAGTGAACCAGGTCCTGATAGCTGACTTTGTCGCCGTCCACGTATTCCAAGCGCACTTTTTCCATGACGTCGGCCAGCAGCTTGTAATTTTCATAAGGATTGTCGCTGGCGGGGGCGGCCTGGGCGGAATAGAAATAAATGCGCGCGCCCAGCAGGAGGTTGGCGGCGAGAAGGGCGAGCAGCAAGGCGTAAAGAACGCGGCGTTTCATAAGCATTCAATAAAGATCACAACATTTCAACTGCCCATCAACATAGCCTCCAAAGGGCAGATTGGCAAGGCGGTTTTGGAATGAGGGGGAACATGAAAATAACTTGATTAGGGTTGATTCGGCTTGATTGACCTGGGCTGCATGCGGCCCGCTGCGCGATGTAAATGGTTCATGGCAAGTCATTTCGATTGATTTTCCGCGAAAAGGCGCGAAAAGGCGCAAGAGTAAGGCTTGTTCACCGCGAACCACGCGAAAAACGCGAACAAAGGCAAATCTGCTTTCGCGTATTTCGCGTATTTCGCGGTGATCCACTCCGCATTTGTAGCGCCTCCTTGCCCCGAAAGCTTTCGGGGTTGACAGTTTCTTGGCGGAAGCCTGTGCGAAGGGGGATGCGTTCCTTTGCGGCAAAAATCTCGTTGGAATCGCACCTTTCATCACTATTCCAGCGCGGCAGGACCGCAACCCAGGCTGAACTAACCATTTTTTGCCATGCCGCAACAAAAAACTTATTCTTTTGGCTTCATTAACCTTCATTAACCTTCATTGCGATGGGTGACGGCCGGGACGGATGCTCCTCCTCCTGTAGCGGCGGTCTATGACCGTCGCAGATGTGGCGGACGCCGAATGTACCGGGAACAGATTGCTTCCGCCGTCGCTTGGCTGTGGCGCGACAAGGGCGTGCTGGAGCCATCCAACTTGGCGTATCGCCGCCCTGCAGTCCGTCTGAGTCCAGTCTCGGCGAGCCGCCTTGTTTCCTCTCTTTTCCATTCTCCGTCCTCCATCCTCGCTTTCCTTCCTCCTCCACCGCTCCCCGCCCGCCGCGCCGGCGCCGGCCGCCTCCTCCCGGAGGCGACGCCGGCCTGTGCCTACGTTTCTCACGCTGATCATTCAACCATAGTTTCTAATTTTTGTCAAGCCCCGCATCAAAAGAAAAATGCGGGCAAGTTTTGCTCCATGGGCAAAAATCATCATGCGCGATTATGCGGGACCCCTTCCTGACCCCAGGCAGCAGGAACCGGGGTGACCTTACGGCGCAATCAGCGAGTAGAATTGAATTCCGTTGGTGGCGTTGAGGGTGATCGTGTTGTTGGTTCCGAGGACGGTGATGCCGCTCGTCACCGGCGTCCAGTGGATTGGCGAACTCAGGCTGGGAGTCCCGTTCAACACAGAAGTGCTGGCAGCGGCGGGCCAGGAAAGCACCATGTTTGGCAGGCTGCGCTGGACCTGCAAAGATGGCGCATTGATGTTGGCTGTCAGGCCCGCCGGTTGGGTGAGGGCGTAATTGCCGGCGGCGGCGCCGCTCAAACTCAGACCGCTGACCGTGACCGCGATGCCGCTGCCCGGGCTAAAGCCGGCAAAGCTGGCGGTGTAGCCGTTGGTGTTCAGGTTCACGGTGTCCCCGTTGAGGACTCCCAAGAACACGACATTGTTGGAACTCAGCGTCGCGGTCGTCGTGTGGTCATAGAATTTATTGTTGGCAGTAATTCCGGAGGTGATGGTCACCGTCGCCTTGTTGACGGATAGCAGGCCGGGATCGTAAGTGATCGCGTAGTTGCCCGCCGTGAACGTCCCGCCGGTCGCCGCGCTGGGTGTAATAGTGTAGGGCGAGTTTGCCACGGAGGCCGCCGCCGCCCCGCCATTGCCGCTGACAGCCAGCGTCACCGTGCCGATGGATTCGCTGTTTTGCAAGCCGCTGGGGGTGAACAGAGTGCTGCCGCTGCCAAAGAGGAGCGTCTGCCCATACGTTTTACTCTGCGCGTTGGCGGTCACGGTCAGGGCCGCTGCGTTGACCGTCAGGGCGTTGGTCGCGTACGTGATCGCGTAGTTGCCCGCCGTGAACGTCCCGCCGGTCGCCGCGCTGGGGGTTATCGTGTAAGGCGAGCCTGCCACGGATGCCGTCGCCGCCCCGCCGCTGCCGGTGACGGCCAAGGTCACCGTGCCGATGGATTCGCTGTTTTGCAAGCCACTGGGGGTGAATAGAGTGCTGCCGCTGCCGAAGACCACCGTCTGCCCATACGTTTTACTCTGCGCGTTGGCGGCCACGGTCAGGGCCGCTGCGTTGACCGTCAGGGCGTTGGTCGCGTAGGTGATCGCGTAGTTGCCCGCCGTGAACGTCCCGCCGGTTGCCGCACTGGGGGTTATCGTGTAAGGCGAGCCTGCCACAGGCGCTGACCCCGCTCCGCCATTGCCGCTGACAGCCAGCGTCACCGTGCCAATGGATTCGCCGTTTTGCAAACCATTGGGAGTGAACAGAGTGCTGCCGCTGCCGAAGACCACCGTCTGCCCATACGTCTTGCTCTGGGTGTTGGCTGTGACCGTCAGCGCCGCAGGGTTGACGGTCAGCAATCCGTTCACATAGCTGATGGTATAGTTGACGAGTCCGCTGCCCGCCGCCGCGCTGTTGGTAATGGTGTAAGGCGAACCCGCCACCAACGCCGTCGCTGCCGCGCCCGGACTGACCAGGCTTACGCTGGCCACGCTGTCGCTGTACTTAAGTCCGCTGGTCGTGAATTCCGTCCCCGCAAAGGTCTTGGTCTGCCCGTAAGTCTTGCTCTGGTTAGTTGCCGTAACCGTCAGCGGCGCTTTGAGGACGTTGATCGTCACGTTGGTGGTGACACTAATGTAATTGGCTGTGTCGTTCGGCGCAAAGGTGACGGAAAGGGTTTGGTTGTTGCTGGCGAAAAGCGCCGAATTCGTCGGGGGAGTATAGGTGAGCGTGCCTAAGAGACTCCCGCTCAGATTGGTGGGGCTGGCGGCGGTGGCGTCGAGTTGCGCGCCGCTGAGAACAGTGCCATAGACGATGCCGGCGGGGTTGGCCCACTTCAACTGCGGCACCCATTTCAATACGGTGAGAGTCACATCGGCGGCGTTGTAAGCGGTTTGCCAAACGGCCAGGGCGGGGAGATTCGCGCTGGTGAAAGCGCCAGAATACGTGGTGTAGGTAACCACAGGGAAGACACTGCCCAGGAGCGGGACATAATTGCTGTTCAAGTTGGCGCTGATCGTGCCGGTCAGCCCGGGACTGCCCGTCAGGTTGATGACGCCAAAGTTGGCCGGGCCGCTGATCCCGACATTCAGCGTGCCGCCGGTGAGGCCGTAAGGGCCTTCCAGACTAATCACTCCAGTCTGCGCGTCCAGCGTCCCGAAGTTGTAAAACGGCGCATTGATCGCAGCGGTGTCGGTGCCGCTCGTTTTGCGGACGGTTCCATAATTGGTCACGACCGGCGTGCCGATGCCACTGCCGTCATTGTAAAAATCAATGAGCGCGCCGCCTTGGAGGTTAATCAGCCCGCCCGGAGCATTGATCAGCAAACCATAACCCCCGCCGTAACCGTTGTAATCAAGACAGCGAATGCCGCCGTTGGTCAGCACGATGGTTCCGGCATTGGTCAACTCCCCCGAGAAATCCACGAAACTTTCGCCGCCATTGACCAACACCAAGCCATTCGTCGCCACCGTCAACACGCTGCCCGCGCCAATCCGGGCGCTGGCATTCCAGGCGAGTTGTGAGGCGATGACCCCATTGGTGCCTCCCAGTATCGCGTTGCCGGCAAGAAGCGCATAGGATGTGTTCAACTGGCCGTTCAATTCGAATGTGCCATTATAGGCAAAGGTATTTGTGCCTGCGCCAGTGAGCGCGCTGTCCACTTCATAGTCACCAGGGAAATCCAGCGTGGCCCCGGCCTCGGCCAGAAACACCCCGCTGCCGCTGCCGCCACCGGCCACACTAACGATCCCCGACTGCACGTCCAGCGTCCCGTAATTGTAAAACGGCGCATTGATCGGAGTTGTATCGCCGCCGCTCGATTTGCGGATGGTTCCATAATTGGTCACGGCCGGCGCGCCGATGCCGCTGTTGTCATTGTAAAAATCAATGAGCGCGCCGCCTTGGAGGTTAATCAGCCCGCCCGGAGCATTGATCAATAAACCATAACCCCCGCCGTAACCGTTGTAATCAAGACAGCGAATGCCCCCGTTGGTCAGCACGATGGTTCCGGCATTGGTCAACTCCCCCGAGAGATCCAGGTAACTGCCGTCGCCATTGACCAACACCAAGCCATTCGTCGCCACCGTCAACACGGTGTTGGCGTCAATTCGTCCGCCCGTCCATTCCAGTTGGCCATTCACGGCCAGCGGCCCTGTGCCGCCCAATATCCCGCCCGCCAATTGAAGAATCCCGTTGGACTGCACCTGGCTGGCGTTGGTGATGGTCAGGCTGTACCCCGCCATTGCCAGCGTTTGTTGTCCGCTGCTTCCACCCAGCTTCAAACTGGCGATGACGGGGCTGACATCCAGGGTGACGACGTAAATGCCGCCATTGGTGATGATGGCAGTGTCAGACACCCCAGGAACTTCATTGGGATTCCAATTGGAGACGCCACTCCAATTTCCCCCCGCCGTATTGGTCCAGGCGATGTTGTTCGCATATCCGGGCAAGACCGCCCAAAATAAGAGCGCCATAAAAAGCGCGCGCGCAGGAAGTGTGATTCGCTTCATAGGAACGATGGTTTAAGTTCTTGATTGTCAACGACCAACGGAACGGTCATCCGTTGGTATTTAATCCGATTTAATCCGGGTCTGCGACATTATGGATAATTGTAGCGGATTTTACTGGTTTTGACAAGCCTTTTTTGGAAGATTTTTGTGATCAATGTGATGAGGAGAGGATACCCAAAAGACTGAATGCGCCCGGGGCGTTTTGGAATTAGGAATGGGCATTTCGTCGGCGAAGTGGTATTGCTGGGGGGTGACTTCCGCCATTATTGTCGCCGCAGGATTAAGCTCCCGGATGGGAGGGCAGACGGACAAGTTGTTTCTGCCGCTGGCGGGACGGCCGCTGGTGGCGCATACCTGGCAGCGGTTTGATTGCGCCAGTTTTATTTCTGAGATTGTCCTGGTGGTGCGCAATGGCCGGCAGGGGGCGTTTGCGGAGTTGGCCGCCGCCTGCGGTTTTCGGAAACCTTTCCGCCTGGTGGCCGGCGGAGCGGAGCGCCAGGACTCGGTTTGGAACGGATTGCAGAATCTGGCGCCGGGGACGGATATTGTGGCCATTCAGGACGCGGCGCGGCCTTGCACGAGCGCGGCGCTGATTGAGGCGACGATCACGGCGGCCCGCCAGGAGGGCGCGGCGGCGGCCGCCCAGCCGGTTTCGGACACGATCAAACACTCGGATGACGGGCGTTTCATCGCGCGGCATTTGGACCGTTCGCGGCTCTGGGCGGTGCAAACTCCGCAGGCCTTTCGCGTGGAGGTGATCCGGCGCGCGCTGGCCGCCGTTCGGGAGAGGAACTTGCTGGTGACCGACGACACGGCAGCCTGCGAGTGGATCGGCCAGGCGGTGCGGCTGGTCTGCCGCGCCGAGCCGAATCCGAAGGTCACCCGGCCCGAAGATGTGCCCATCGTGGAGATGTTGCTGCGGAACACGTTTTCACCGGATGCTTGACAAGCCGGGGCGCTTCGGGCGGCGTTCTTCCGCCCGCTTCCGCGGTTCCATGCCTGAGAATTGCGCGCTCCTGGCAGAATTTTCCGAACCGTCTTTCCAAATGACCAATGAGAAATTCCCGATGACAGATTTTCCATTCATGCTCAGCGCCCTGGTTGTGGCCCTGCCGCGCTACGCGGCCACGGGCCTTCGCTCGAAGTGGTTGAAGAAGGGGGAGCCGGTGTCTTCGATGTAAATGGGTTCCTGGATGCCGTAAAGGGAGGAGAAGTTGCGCAGACGATGCATCAGCATGGGTGTGATCTTGTTGCCCGCCGTCACCAGCAGCATGTTGCCCTTGGTTTCCAAATTTCTGCGCAGGACATGGCCCACCCGCAGATCGGCAAAGGCAATGGAGGCGGCGGAGAGGGCCGCGTCCGCCGGCGGGGCCGCGACGGCGACCGGGCTGGGCGCCACGGCTTCCAGCAGGCGCGGATCATACCAACCGGGGCGGGCGCGCAGTTGTGCCAGCGCGGCCGGGCGCGCCAAGCCGTCGGACTCCAGCCGCGCCAGGTCCACGAGGAGTTTCAACATGCGCGCACCCAGGGGGATGGCTTCGCCGGCCACGGCGTCCTCGGGGAACCCGCTGCCGTCGAAGTTCTTGTTCTGGTAGAGGATGATGCGGGCCACGCCATCCAGGCGCGGAATGTGGGCGAGCAGGCTGCTGCCCACGGCCGGGACTTGGTTAAAAATCTCGTTTTCGCCGTCGCTCAAGGCATGGCCCAGGCGGGATTTGAGAATCAGTTCGGGCGGGATGGTCACCGAGCCGATTTGGGAGAGCAGCGCCGCGGCTTCCAAGTCCCACGCCGCGGTCACGTTCAGCGAAGCGGCCAGCAGGCGGACAGCGTTGCGCAGGGCCTCGGCCTGGCCGAAAATCTTTGGCTCGGCCAGGGCCAGGATTTCGGAGAGGACTTTCAGGCTGCCTCCGAGGGTGTTTTCGAGAAG